>NZ_VPEE01000005.1:0-138965 GCF_013417345.1 Acinetobacter sp. YH16032
TCGCTCCACCTAAATAAAGCGGACACGCTTCTTGTGCTGCTGAATCACAAACCGTAATCACCACGTCAGGTTGATATTGTTCACAATCATCAATGGTTTTACTCCACAAACCATCTGTTGAAAGACCAAGATTTTCTAAAGTTTCTATGGTCAATGGATGTACTTGCCCTGATGGCTTGCTACCTGCACTGTATGCTTTCCAACCCTCAGGGGCACGACTATTAAACAGCACTTCTGACAGGATGCTACGGCAACTATTTCCAGTACACAAAAAAAGGAATTTCATATTTTTCTACTCACAATAACTATTGATTTGTTGAAATGATGGAGCAACTTTTGGCTGTAAATCAGCATTTTTAAGGGTGTTAAGTACGTTTATGCACCAAGTGGGTAAATTAGGATTGAGACTGTAATAGACCCATTGTCCTTGGCGTCGATCTTGTAAAAGACCAGAAGAACGCAGTAAGGCTAAATGCCGTGAAATCTTGGGTTGGCTCAACTCTAGTTTTTCAGTCAAATCACAGACACACTGCTCATTATTCCCAAGAACCAACATGACAATGTTGAATCGTGTTTCATCAGCCAAACATTTAAAGAAATTGATTTGATCCATATTTTCACTCACTCAAACATATGGATATATTGATATTCACATATATCCATGAAGTTTTTATTTCAATCGCTGCCCATTTGCATCAATCACTTGTTCACCATCTTCTTTAGTGAAAGCACCTTTTTGTGAGAGGGGCAGAATTTCTAAAACAAGTTCTGACGGACGACTTAAACGAGTTCCTAATTCAGTTACCACGAATGGACGGTTAATCAAAATTGGATACTGAAGCATAAAATCTAAAAGCTGTTCATCCGTCCAATCATCACGTTCTAGTTCTAGCTCAGAATACGGCACAACATTTTTACGAATTGCCTCTCGCACGGTTAAACCCGCATTTACGATCATTTGAATCAGTTCATTTTTCGATGGTGGTGTAACTAGATACTCAATCACTTCAGGTTCAATGTTGGCATTACGAATTAAGGCCAATGTGTTGCGTGATGTTCCACATTCAGGGTTGTGATAAATCTTCACTTTTGGAGTAGCAGACATTTGCTCAAACTCAATTGAATCTTTGAATATATTTATATACGAATAAACATATATATGCAAATACATATATTCTATTTTATAAAATCTTGATCTGGCATTATTATATTTATGATGTCTTCTCAGTTTTATGGTTATAGCTCTATTTTCCAATTATGAGTTATTTTATCGCTTTATAACTTATTAAAAATAAAGGGGTAGACCAAAAATCTACCCCTTCATGAAATTATCGTAGTAACAGGACTGGTTTATTAGCGCTTGTGATCACTTTAGTGGTGGTACTACCAATAAAAAATTGACGTATCTTTGAATGACCATAAGCCCCAACCACAATCAAATCGATTTGATGCTGTTCAGCGTAATTGATAATTGCCTTATCAACTTCACCATCCAACGTATTCAAGGTGATATTAAAACCTTGTGATTCAAGTTGCTCTTTTGCCCAAGAGAGCTGATTTTGCATTTCACTATTCGGATTTCCTACATAAACCAAATGTACTGCAAGACCTTTAAGTAATGGGCTTGACGCAATGCGTTCAACACATTTTCTTGCAGTTGGACTACCATCAAAAGCAACTAAAAATGAATGTGGCTTTTGGAATGGAGAGGATGCAATCAATACGGGTTTATGAATAGCACGTACAATACTTTCGATCTGCGAACCAATTTTGTCAGAACGGTATTAAGTCTGAGTGCCGTGTTTGCCCATAATCAACACAAGAATGTCTTCTTCCAATCCAACAACAGTTTCCAATAAACTCCCATGTCTTTGGAAACTATGAGCATCCAAACTGAACTTTTCGAGTACATATTTTTTTGCTTCTCTTAGCAAAACTTTTCCATGTTCAAGCTCAATCTTGCCCTTGCGTTCTTCAAGCTCAACCCACTCTTGCAAAAGTTTTTCACGGCTACCCAAGCCAATTGCGCCACTCAAATCTTGAGGTGCTTGAGCTTTGGGTGTATCGATTACGTGTAAAAGTTCAAGAGGTGCGTTGAGTTTTTGGCTAAACCAAGCTGCATAATCACATACGGTATTTGTACCGAGTGAGCCATCTATACATGCAATTATTTTTGACATTGTTCTAACTCCTTTTAGTGATTACTCATACATAAGGTTGTGTAAAAAATACTCTTTAATTTAAAAACCCATCTACTTCTGTAGACTTATGAATAAGTTTTTAAAGCGATTTTTCCATTCATTTGGTGTTGCGTATAAATGTTTTATTGCAATCATTTTATGAATAAAACTATCACAATAGAGTGCCCATTTTTTGATTCCTTTGGCACTTTCTAGCTCAATGCAGATTTTTTTAATTTGTGCGCTTGTTAACTTCTGCTGTGTAAAGATAAGAAAAGCACAAAATGCTTCATGATTTTTATTTTTATGTATATCGATGAGATAGGAAAAATCTTTTTGATCTTTTAAGTCTAATTTTAAGAACAATAATTTTCGCCCTTTATCATAATCAATCCATGAAGGATGTTTGGGTTCAGGCACAAGTTTTTTGATTTGAAGTAAATTAATACTCGCTATCACTTCTCCATGTTCATTAATTGCAGACAGGTGTTCTAGAGGAGAGTCCATTTCTGAAGAAAGTTCTTGGAGAGATTGAATAATATATTGAATATCAAAGCGCTCATCCCTACTAGGTGGTGTATCTGTAGTTTCAGATTTTTTGATCTTAGTATTTTTATTGCCATATGGTTCATCAGATGATGTTTCGACATCTTTTGATTTATCTGAATATGGATGATTGGGTGTGCCAACCTCAATTGGATCATTGGTTGGTTCATTAAAAGAATACTTCAAAATATCTTGTGTATTTCCAGTTTCCACATCAGATCGCTTACGGTATTCACCGCTTGTTCTTGATGGTGGTTTTTGTGTATTGATATGCTCATTTTTATTTTGAGTTTTTTCACGAGGTCGAGGGTTTTTCTCATCAGGTTTTGAAATAGTATTAGTGAGGTCTTTATTGACATCAATCATGTGATCGTTAATAGGATCAAATTTTTTCACTCTAGTAATAAAAAAGCGTATCTTATTGTCATCTAGCCAAATTCCTTCTGCTTCAAGAAAAAGCTTTGTAGGGTGTGGCGGAAATACAATTGGATATCGTGTGCCTGTGCCATGCTGAAGATGATTAAACTCAGTAATCTCCATACTTCTTTGGATTTTATCAACTATCGTCTGAACATGCTGATTTAAGGCTAGATTGGCAAGAAAAATAATTGCAGTCTCGCCAATATCTTCATAGGGCTTTCTGATTTTTATTTTATATTCAATATTATCATCCTCAACTTCTGTTGTATAAGATTCTAAAAAGCGATTAATGATGGATTGGCTTGAAGTTCCTAATAAGAGTCCGCGAATATCCTTACGATTGACGAATAAGCTATGTAAAACATGAATTGAGGAAGTGATGACTTGAGTTCCATCATTAGAATGCATTAAGCAGTGATTCACTTTACGATATGAATCATTGGTGTATTTGGTAAATGGATAGCCTTGAAGAACATAATCAACTTTATTTGGGAGGAAATAGTTTTTTAAAGGAATGTAGTATTCAGAAGTATTGGGGACTCTGTCAGTAAGTTTTATATTCTTAGGTTTATTATTGGTGAAGTCGAAAGAAAATCGTTTTGTAATGAGTTTGCCTGAAAATCGATAGGATTGATCGGTTAAAACATTTCCATCCCAAATACTGCCATGTTGAACAGCATCAAGATCAAGTACGGGAACAAGGAATGTTGAGCACTTATCTAAAAATAACCATTGATCACTTTTTCTAATCTCAATTAATAACACTTCGACAAAAGGATTAGTTGAGTCGTTATCTTCATTTCGAACAAGTCCACCATATCTATAAACCACTCGACTAATATTATCATTTGGGAAGCAATCAATAGTCGTTATTTTGTCATTATTAACAGGCATATATTTTTACAAAATGAAAAATTAAAGCTTATAGATAATATACTTTTTATTCTTGCTCTAGTTTATTTGTGTAAACTCTGATTTATTTGTGGAGCCGACATCCACCACCAACCAAGGCCACAGCGGATGCCGTATGATGTGGCGCTCTAAAGGGGCGATGACCAAATTGATAAGGTGTATTTGCAATGGAGTAAATACTTGCGACCTCTAAGTGTTCTTGATTGGTTAATGGGGGCAAGATGCCAGACAATCTTGAGGCAAGCAGTGTTTTACCAGTGCCTGGCGGGCCTTTAAATAAAATAGAATGTCCACCAGCTGCTGCAATTTCTAAGGCGCGTCTTGGACGTAATTGACCTTTGACATCAGCGAGATCAAATCGATTTATTTGAGGTTGGATCGTTTTATTCGCTAATATGGGTTGAATTGGACTCGATTGATCAAAGTGTTGGCAAACATCTTTTAATGACTTGGCTGTATACACCTCAAAATTGGGAAGAAGGGCTGCATCATCCAAATTACTCACAGGAATCATTAACTCATGACCTGCGGTTTGACATGCCATTGCGATAGTCAAAGTTCCAGTTACAGGTCTTAACAGACCATCGAGTGCCAATTCACCTATAAATTCAAAACGGTCAATATTTTGATCATGTAGTTGCCCTGAAGCGATTAAAATCCCCAAAGCAATAGGTAAATCAAGCCTTGAACTATCTTTGGGTAAATCAGCTGGGGCTAGATTGATCGTCAGCCGTTTGGTTGGAAATTGAAAACCGCTATTAATGATTGCAGAACGGACACGATCCTTACTTTCTCGAACAGCAGCTTCTGGAAGACCTACAATGGTGAGTGAAGGTAATCCTTGGCTGACATGAACCTCGACTTCAATCAGTGGTGCATGTAAACCAAGAAGACCTCGGGTATAAATTTTGGCAAATGACATAAAACTGAACCATTATTATATTATTTTTAGAATTGCTTTATTTTTAATCACTAACTTTGTGTTTAAGCACTGTATTGGTGCAATGTTGCTTATTTTTGATCGGAAATTAAGCTTTCTAATGATTTTAATTGCGTTTGAAGTTCTGTTAAACGCAAATTGGCATTGTTTAGTGCAGTTTTCTGACGCTCAATTTCTTCTTTAGAAACCAAATCCATTTTACTAATCGCTTCGTTTAACAACGCTCTCACATTTTTTTCTAAATCTTTCTTGGGTTGGTCAACCTGTTCTAAGATTGCCTGTAATAAAGTTTCAATCATAGTTCTTCCGAATAATAAGTCATCAACATTGAAGTTTAACATCCGTTTTAGATTGACCCTAGTGTTAACTACATTTCATAGGTTAAACCAATAAGAACATAAAAAAAATCCATCAAAATTCCCAATATTTTTAGAACATAAGACCGTGTAGGCGTATAAAATAGGTTATAAATAAGTTCATGCTGGCTGATTAATATCCCCAACCATTATGAAGTTTGGCATGAAATTTGAACATAAAACCTTACTGGTGAAAAAAGCCGAAGGAAAACAACATGAAACTCGTAACAGCAATTGTAAAACCATTCAAATTAGATGATGTGCGTGAAGCACTCTCTGAAATTGGCGTTCAAGGGATCACCGTAACTGAAGTAAAAGGTTTTGGTCGTCAAAAAGGTCATACTGAACTTTATCGTGGTGCTGAATATGTGGTTGATTTTTTACCTAAAGTAAAAATTGAAATCGCAATCAGTGACGAAATGGTTGATTCAGTGATTGAATCAATTACACGTGTAGCTAGTACTGGCAAAATTGGTGACGGAAAAATTTTCGTGACGAATCTAGAACAAGTTATCCGTATCCGTACTGGTGAGACTGGTGCTGACGCAGTTTAATTTGGCATGAAGTTTGCTGAGTAGCGAATAACTCACAAAAACTAGGTTGGGGGATACGAATGAAAAAAATGCTAATGGCGCTGAGCTTGTCTGGCGCACTCTTAGGTGGTTCTGTCGCATGGGCTGAAGAAGCAGTGTCAGAACCAACTTCTACTGAAGTTGCAGTTGTTGAAACTGAGGCTTCATCTACAGATTCTAATTTGGTTGAAACACTACCAGCAGCTCCAGAAGAAGCTCCTGCTGAAGAAGGGGCAGTTCTTGATACGGGTGACACTGCCTGGATTTTAGTTTCAACTGCACTCGTTTTACTCATGACCATTCCTGGTTTAGCGCTGTTTTACGGCGGTATGGTACGTAAAAAAAATGTCTTAAGTACCATGGCACACAGCTTTGTCGCTGCTGCGGTGGTCAGTATCGCTTGGGTAGTGGTTGGCTACACACTTGCTTTTGGTGAAGGTAATGCCTTTATTGGAAGTCTAGATAAATTTATGTTGTCTGGTATCACTACAGAAGCATTGAGTGGAACAATTCCAGAAATTTTATTTGTCATCTTCCAGATGACATTTGCAATCATTACCGTTGCCATTATTAGTGGTTCTATTGCTGAGCGTATGAAATTCAGTGCTTTTGTTGCGTTTATCGCAATTTGGGTGGTGGTTGTCTATGCTCCTATTACACATTGGGTATGGGGTGGTGGTTGGTTAGGTAACGATGGTGCACTTGATTTTGCAGGTGGTACTGTTGTTCATATTAACTCAGGTGTTGCTGGTTTAGTTGCGGCGTATATGCTTGGTAAGCGTATGGGGCTAGGCAAAGAATCAATGGCACCACATAACCTTACATTGACTGTCATTGGTGCGAGTTTAATTTGGGTCGGCTGGTTTGGCTTCAATGGTGGTTCTGCATTAGGTGCAAATGGTTCAGCAGGTTATGCATTGGTGGTAACTCAAGTTGCTGCTGCCGCTGCTGCCATTTCATGGTTAATCACTGAAAAAGTGGTTCGTGGCAAAGCTTCTGTGTTGGGTGCCGCATCAGGTGCGGTAGCGGGTCTGGTTGTGATTACGCCAGCTGCTGGATTCGTGACAGTAGGTGGTGCTTTAGCGATGGGCTTAATTGGTGGTGTCGTATGCTTCTGGGGTATTACAGCATTAAAACGTGCATTGAAAGCGGATGACTCATTAGATGCCTTTGGACTTCACGGTGTTGGTGGTATCGTTGGCGCAATTCTAACCGCATTCTTTGCAAGTGAGTTCATCATGGGCGATGCAGCACCTACAAACGTATTAAGCCAATTATGGGTACAAGTTGAAGGTGTTCTTGCAACAATCGCTTATTCAGCAATCCTGACATTCATCATCTTAAAAGTCATTGATTTAATCATCGGTATTCGTGTTGAGTCAGACGATGAGCGTATGGGTCTGGATTTAAGTCAACATGGTGAGCGCGTTGAATAACGATTAAACACAACAATCAATATATAGTGTGAAACAGCCCTTTGGGGCTGTTTTTTTTCTATATATTGATGAAAGCTCAACATGAGCAGAATTTTTTGATACACTTGGTGCAAATAGAATTTGTTCAATTAAACTGCTATGCATTGTCCATTTTGCAACGCCGCTGATAGTAAGGTGATTGATTCACGTTTAGCTGCTGAAGGCTGCCAAATTCGCCGTCGTCGTGAATGTATTAGTTGTAATGAGCGTTTTACTACTTTTGAAAGTTTTGAAGTGGTGATGCCTCGTGTCACCAAGTCCGATGGTAAAAACGAACCTTATGATGAAGCGAAACTTCGTCGTTCACTCATGCATGCTTTACAAAAACGTCCTGTGACACAAGAACAAATTGAAGCGGTGGTCAGTGATATTCAACTTCAAATTCGTCGACTAGGTGAACGTGATGTGCGTTCGCGTACTATAGGCGAAATTGTAATGAAGGCTTTATTTGCCCTTGATCATGTCGCATACGTACGTTTTGCCTCTGTATATCAAGATTTCCAAGATGTAGAAGCATTTCGCCGTCAAATCGAACAAATGCAACACCGAGATCAAGAACATTAATCTCGCCCCAAATTCAACTTCAAGGTTATGAATGTCTGAGTTCTCGCAACAACAGATCGATCAAGATCAAATGTGGATGCGTCGTGCAATAGCATTGGCGAAGCAAGGTCAATATTCGACAAAACCAAATCCTAATGTGGGTTGTGTCATTGTCAAAGACGGACAGATCATTGGTGAAGGTTTTCACCCCCAAGCTGGGCAACCACATGCCGAAGTGTTTGCACTTCGTCAAGCAGGGGAGCAAGCACAGGGTGCAACCGCGTATGTCACATTAGAACCTTGTGCGCATTATGGTCGTACTCCTCCTTGTGCTAAAGGTTTGGTCGAAGCGGGCATTGCAAAAGTGATAGTGGCTTGTTCAGACCCTAATCCATTGGTTGCTGGTAAAGGTGTGGCTATCCTACAACAAGCAGGTATAGACGTTGAAGTCGGGATCTGTGAGTTGGAAGCGCGTCCTTTGAACTTAGGCTTCTTTAAAGCTATGTCTAAGGGATTACCTTATGTACGTTTAAAGGTCGCGTCGAGTCTCGATGGTCGTACAGCAATGGCTTCAGGGGAGTCGAAGTGGATTACAGGTGAATTGGCACGTCAGGATGTTCAACATTGGCGTGCAATTTCTGGTGCAGTGATCACGGGTATTGAAACAGTGTTGGCTGATGATTGTCAGTTGAATGTTAGAGCTCTACCGAATATTCAATTAGAACGAGTTGTGCAGCCAAAACGTGTGATTTTAGATCGTCAAGGTCGCTTACCTTTAGATGCTAAAGTGTTAGAGAATCCTGATACTGTCATGGTCATGGGACCATTTCGAGCAGAACTTGCACAACTTGGCGTGATTCAATTCGAAGTTCAGCCCTTAGTTGAGTTGCTAAAAGTCTTAAAAGATTTTCAAATCTATGATGTGATGGTGGAAGCTGGTGCAACCCTATCTACTGCATTTTTGCAGGAAAATTTGGTAGACGAATTGATTAGTTATATTGCACCTACACTATTAGGTCAATCAGCTCGTCCAATGTTTAATGCTGAATTTAAACAAATGGCAGAACAACTCCGTTTTAAACTTCAAGATGTAACTCAGTTAGGTGATGACATCCGTTTAAAATTAATCCCTGATCAAGAGTCGCTATGAGTACAGAGTCAACGGTTTATCATAAACGTCGCCATGCAGCACGTACGACAGATGAGTATTTGTTTAATCAACTTGTGCCTTATTTAGGCAACAAGCGTCGTTTATTACATTTGATTCTTGAGGCATTAGAAAGCACTGGAACTTTGAATACGAGTTCAGGTCGAGCGCCTATCTTTGCGGACTTTTTTGCTGGGAGTGGTGTGGTTTCTCGTTTGGCTCGTCAAAATGGCTACCGAGTAATAGCGAATGATTGGGAGCCTTACAGCCACGCACTCAATCATGCCATATTATCATGTACTGAAGCTCCTGCTTTTAAAGAATTAGGCGGATATCAGAAAGCAATTGATTATCTTAATCGCTTGCCTGAGGTCAAAGGATGGGTAACACACAATCTCTGTCCTCGTAATGATGAGATCTATGATCCTTCACGAGACCGTTTATTCTTCAAACGTCGAAATGGCATGCGCATTGATGCAATTCGTCAACAAATTGCAACCTGGCAAGCTCAAGGTGCAATTGATGATGTGGAAATGAGCGCTTTACTTGCACCTTTATTGTATTCAGCAAGTTTTGTGAGTAATACGTCAGGCGTATTTAAGAGTTTCCATCACGGCTGGGGCGGTAAAACTCAGACGGCTTTAGAGCGAATTGAATCATTACTATGGCTGACCCCAAGTCGTTTTTGTGAAAATTCAAATCTGACAGGCCCAGCAGCTGAAATGTGGTGTGTGGATGCTCAACACTTAGCAAATCAAATGAGTGGTTTCGAAGTCGATGTGGCATATTTGGATCCACCCTATAATCAGCATGCGTATAGTAGCAACTATCATGTATTGAATGCTTTGACTTTATGGGATCAGGTAGATTTACCAAGTCCAGATACTAAGGGTTTCAAGAGTGGAATCGACCGTGCTTGGCGTAAAGAACGACCAAGCCCATACAATTCTTCTAAACATGCCAAAGAAGCGTATGAAAAGCTTTTGCAAACCATTAATGCACGCTATATTTTGACCAGCTATTCAACAGATGGAAATATTGAGGCTGGTGATTTACTTAAAGCGAATTTAGAGCGTGGACGAGTCACAATTTTGACTCAAGATGTTCCAAGATATCGTGTGAGTAAGCAGCGTCAGTCTGAGCGTGCGCGCGTTCTTGAGTTTATCGTGATTACAGACACGCACGCAAAATCAGGACCGCCAATTCGACAGTTACTTGGTCAGTTACACCACTATGCTGAATTGGGTGGAGTTGACACTACAGGCGTCGCTGAACAATTGGATTTATGGTAAAAATAGAACAAATTTAAGAGTACCCATTATGTTTACAGGCATTGTTGAAAGTTTAGGAAAAGTCGAAAGTTTACAAAATGTAGGTGGTGATATCCGCTTGCGTATACAGACTGATCTTGATATGTCTGATGTTCACTTGGGTGATTCTATTGCGACTAATGGCATCTGCTTAACTGTTATTGCATGGGGCAATCAATGGTACGAAGCAGATGTGTCACTTGAAAGTATTCATCGTACAACTTTATCGAGTTGGAAGGTTGGGCAAACCGTCAATGTAGAAAAAGCGATGTTACCAACAACTCGCTTTGGTGGTCATATTGTTAGTGGACATGTAGATGTTGTTGGTGAAATTACTGTGCAACGTCAAGATGCACGTTCACTCTATTTTGAGGTAACGGCCCCGCCTGAAATTGCAAAATATTTAGCGGAGAAAGGTTCCATCACAGTTGATGGAATTAGTCTTACAATCAATCATCTACGTGGCAATGTGTTGAGTTTAAATCTTATTCCTCATACTGCAGAGCGGACCAATATTAGTACGTGGAAAGTCGGGACTAAAGTAAACTTAGAAGTCGATGTACTTGCACGATATATTGAACGTTTATTGCTTGGGGATAAGGCTGCTGAACATAAACCTGAGTCTAAATTAAGCATGGAATTTTTAGCACAGAATGGCTTTTTACGTTAAAAAATGATTAAAATAGAAAACAGCCTAAATTTTTAGGCTGTTTTTTTGTTTAAATAAATTAGGTATACAATCTATCTAAAGGAGAAAGCAACATGCTCAGAGAACTTCAGAATGATTGATTTTTTACTGCATTTAGAGCAGCTTTTACCTAGTTTATTAGAGCAATATGGCGTATGGATTTACGCAATTTTATTTTTAGTGATATTTGCGGAAAATGGTTCCGTTTTCATGTTTTTTTTACCTGGGGACAGTTTGCTCATCGCCATCGGTGCTTTATGTTCGACCACTGAGTTGATTCATTTGCACTATATGGGATTGTTATTATTTATCGCCTCAGTCCTTGGTTATATTCTCAATTTCTATACAGGGCGATGGCTTGGTATTAAATATTTTAGCGACCACTCACGTTGGTTAAAACCTGAGTATATTGCCAAAACGAATGCTTATTTCGAAAAACATGGTGGTAAGACCATTTTAATTGCGCGCTTTATCCCTTTTGTACGTTCTTTTGCTCCATTCGCTGCTGGCTCTGGATATATGAGCTATAGCAGTTTCATGTTTTACAATATTATTGGTGCTTGGATTTGGATCGCACTTTTACTAGGTATGGGGTATGGCATGGGAAATATATTCTCAGCCGTTTTAGATTTTTTTGCTTAAATTGATACTTCAAACCAGATAAAAAAAGCCCTCAGTGGGCTCATTTAAATTTTATTAATGGTGAGTGATGTGCGATCAAACCAATTCTCTACCAAAGCTTCATCTTGAATTAAAAAGTCGCCTCTTTTCGACTCATGTTTTAAATACACTAAAACCGATTGAAAATCTGCTCGACTAATCAATAGTTCTTGAGCACTGATCGTGACATGTTCGCCAGATTTCAAATGAGTGATTCGTTCAGAGATGTTGTTTAAAAGATCCATGGTGATACTTTCCTCATGTCCGTCAAATCGCAGAGAGCATTTAAATCACATTCATGGTGTGACAAATATGTTTCATTTTGATGACACTAAGCATCCACCGTTCGAGCCTCTAAGAAGGTAGAGATGTATTTTTTAAAATAAGTTCGATCTCTTCTTTTGCTGCTGCTTGAAGTTTTGATTTAAAGATTTGTACGGTATCTTCAATCATGGTTTCAGCTTCAAGCTCGAGACGTAAACGAATCGTATCTAAATCTTGATGAATTGATAAATGCGCAGGAGAGTTTCCTGAAAAGTCCCGATGGGGTGTAGTCACTTTTTGGTATTTTTCAGTATATTCATCGATTTCTGCATCAATCACTTGTCGTAACTGTACGAGCGAATCGGTTTGTTGTTGAAATTTAAGATATTCATCTTGTAGAAGCTTTTGATTATAAGCCTCTTGCAGTGCACGTTTTTCTGCTAATGATTTTTCTAAAGCCAATTGCTTAAGAATACGAGCTTCTTCAATTAATCGTGCTTTTTCATCCGCATAAGCCTGTTCAACCTTTAATTGAGCCACTTGCTGGGCACGATTATCATGGTCTAGCCATTGCTCTGGTTGAGTTTGAGGTTCGAGTAAATCACTGATGCGATTAAGGTCGTCGATAAAAGCTTGGCGAACCGCTTCTGGCGCTTTCAACCAACGTTTTTTAAAATCTTGACCGACATTAATGGCCACCGTGATTCTCCTTTTTCCAATGACAACGCGCTAAAGTTTATGTGTTTGAGGTGAGATACCTAATTTTCGATAGGTTTTATATTTCTCTCGTCCAATTTCTTTGGCAGCTTCGTTGTTTTCAATAATTTCGATAATGTGACTGAAACGTGAAGGATCTTCAAGTGCATGAATGTGAAAATTAAACACGATCCATTCCTGAGTTTCAGGGAGCTTAGACGAAATACAAATAGCTGCTGATTGATCATCAATGCCATGTGCCAAAAAACTCTGCGGATCGAAACTCCAAAGTAAATCATCGAGTTCATTTTGAATGTTCAATTCTGGACAATGAATCCATATTTTTGCAGGGTTACGCAGAATTTTTCGACATAAACGACAGGCACTTTGGACCTGTCGTTCTGGACTCATTTCAAATAAGTAGAAGCTGATTTTAGACATTAATTTACGCGATTTGCAAGAAATTGAACCAATAATGGAACTGGGCGACCAGTTGCACCTTTTGCTGCGCCAGATGTCCAAGCTGTACCAGCAACATCTAAATGTGCCCAACGATATTCACGTGTGAAGCGTTGCAAGAAGCAAGCAGCTGTAACAGCACCAGCTTTTGGACCACCAATATTGGCAATATCGGCAAATGGAGAGTCAAGCTGTTCTTGGTAGTCATCATAGACAGGCATACGCCATACACGGTCAAAGGATTGTTCACCAGCTTGAGAAAGTTCATGTGCCAGTTCATCATCTGGTGTGAACATACCTGTTAAAACAGAGCCTAAAGCAACAACACAAGCGCCTGTTAATGTTGCGATATCAATCACAAGTTCTGGGTTAAAGCGATTGACATAGGTCAGCGTGTCACAGAGGACTAAGCGACCTTCGGCATCTGTATTTAGAATTTCAACAGTTTGACCACTCATCGTGGTGACGATATCACCTGGACGAGTTGCATGACCTGATGGCATGTTCTCAGCGGCCGCAATTGCACCTACAACATGAATCGGAAGGCGAGCTTCACAGAGTGAGCGCATGGTTCCTAAAACTGAAGCTGCACCACCCATATCGTATTTCATTTCATCCATGCCTAAACCTGGTTTTAATGAAATACCACCCGTATCGAAAGTGATCCCTTTACCCACGAGGACGATAGGAGCTTGTTCAAGTTGACCTTGATATTCAAGAGTAATGATACGTCCAGGACGATCTGAACCTTTGCTGACTGCAAGAAATGCATTCATGCCAAGATCAGCAATTTGCTGTTCATCTAGCACGGTTACTTTCAATAAATCTGGGAATTCTGCTGCCAATGCAATTGCATGATCCGCTAAATATTCAGGAAAACAAATATTTCCTGGACGATTTGCTAAATCACGTGCAACGTTTTGACCGCTTTCAATTGCTTGAATTAAGTTGAGTTGATTTGACGTTAGCGTAGAGTTTGATGCAATTAGATGAACTTGTTCGAGTATAAAGTCATTTTTTTTTGACTTAAACTCGTCAAAAGCATAGGCAGATTGAGTGAGTTTAAGTGCAAATAAGTAGTGTAACTCATTCGGCAAAGCTGAAATATCAACACTGATTTGTTTGAATTTTTTTTGTGAAGCTTTGATAATAGTTTGTGCAATTTTTGCTAATTTTGCAGCTTTAACTTCTTGTGCATTACCTAAGCCAAGTAGAATGCTATTCGGTTGATTTTCAATTTGACCCAATAACGATAAAGACTCATTGAAACCTGCTTTGAATTGAGCTGCTTCAGTTAGGCTGTCTAAATTGTTGATTTGATAGTTGCTTTTAACTGCATGGGTGTTTTCAGAGTCGACTAAAATAACCAAATGTTGGCTTTCTGAAATTTGTGCCAATGATGTATTAATTGAAAGTTTCATATGCTTGTTGTGTGCCTATTGAGACCGTTTAAATCATTAAACCATTGAAACACTACCAATGATAGAATTTCAATGAGGTTTTATATTTTTAACATTCGGGTAAACTAGCGCTAGCCGATTTAACCTAATTTTGGAAGATTACTTTGATTATAAGACGTTACCTCGTCAAACAAGTGGTATCTACCTCTGTGGTTGTGATTTCATTGCTTACACTCATCATGTTGGGTGGGCGTTTGATCAAGTATTTTGGCGTGGCAGCTCAGGGTCGAATGGATGCAAGTATTTTATTTAGCATCATTGGCTACCGTCTTCCAGAATTTTTGACATTGATCTTACCTTTAGGTTTTTTCATTGGTCTCATGTTGGTGTTTGGCCGACTGTATGTAGATCATGAAATGGCGGTTCTCAATGGCAGTGGTGTTAGTCGTAATCAATTGGCTCGTTTATTGTTACCTCTCACAGCCATTTATTTGGCCATTCAAACGGTATTAATGGTATGGATGTCTCCATGGGGTATACGTGAATTTGAAAAGCTTACGACGACCCAAGCGGTTCGATCAGGCTTTGATTTGGTACGTCCAAAAGAGTTTATTTCCTCAGGTCCTTATACCATTTATGCTGGTGCACTTTCAGAAGATCGTAAAAACTTAAAAGAAATTTTCTTCTATCAGCGAGCAGATAAGCCTGAAAAACCTGACATCATGATTTTAGCGAAAGAAGCGACACGTGTTGAAATGGTCGGTGAAACAGCGAGTGTTGTTGATTTAACCCAAGGTCGCCGTTACGAAATTTATCAAGATAGTCCGAAATATAGTCATACTGAATTTGCTTCATATCGTTTGCGTCTTGAAAGTGATAAAGAGGCGAAATTTGAAAGTGGTGATGTAGAAGCGTTACCAATTTCGAAGTTGATTGAAACTCGTGAAGATGCTGTAGTAGCCAGTGAATTGGGCTGGAGAATATTTGTGCCATTTACATTGATTGTGGCATTGATGTTAGCAACGGCATTGTCTGAGGTTACTCCACGCCAAGGACGATATTTAAAATTATTTCCTGCACTCTTAATTTTTGCTAGTTTGATTGTGGCATTAATGGCGATTAAAACCAGAATTAGTAAAGATGAGATTGGTATTTGGGCTTATCCCGCTATCTTGATTGTTTATGCAGTGGGTGCAGCGATTTTCTCGCGTAAACAAAAACTAGCACCTAAGTTAAAAAAACGAATTGAGCAGGTGAAATCATAATGTTGGCACGTCGAATTGTCGCAAAACATGTGACGAAAACCACAGCGCTGGCGATGTTGGGTGCTACAGCGATTTTATCAGCCCTTCAAATTCTTTTTACCTATATGGGTGAATTAGGCAGCCTGAAAGAAGGATATGGAGCTTGGCAAGCGCTTATTCATGTTCTATGGGCTTCACCGCAATATTTATATGAAATTTTACCTATTTCAGCATTGATTGGTGCAGTGCTCGGTTTGGGTTCAATGGCTTCAAATAGTGAGCTGATTGTCATGCGCGCTTCAGGGATTAGCCTGTGGCGTATTGTGGGTTGGGTCATGCGCTCAGCAATGCTCTTGGTATTGCTTTCATTTTTACTCAGTGAATATGTTATTCCTTACACCAATGAGCGGGCGGAAAGTATTAAAGACCGTCGTTCTGTTGCTGAGCTTGGCGAAGTCAAAGGGTATTGGACTAGAGAAGGTCAACGATTTATTTATATTGACTATGCAAATGCGCAAGGGCAGTTACGTCAAGTTGAGATGATGGACTTTGATCAAGATTATCGTCTGAAGTCAGTCTTGACTGCGAATCAAGGTCAATTTGTACAAAATGGACAATGGTCTTTAATTGAAGCCAGTCAGATGGATATTTTTCCTGAAGGCTATTCGAGACTGATTCAAACTCCTCAGCAGGATGTTGCTTTAGCGCTTCAACCTAAATATGTTCATATGGTGACGATTGATCCTGAAGATTTAGCTCCAAGTCAATTGATCAGTTTTATGCGCTATATGGATGAATATAGTCAAGTTCCTAAAACGTATTTACTTGCATTCTGGCAAAAAGTGGCTTCGCCATTTGCATTGTTGGCACTTGTACTGATTGCTTGCTCATTTATTTTTGGCCCTTTACGTCAACAATCCATGGGATTTCGTTTAGTAATTGCGTTATTTGTAGGGCTTGGTTTTTACTACCTACAAGACTTCTTAGGGTACGCGAGTTTGGTGTATTCACCATCTCCCGCTTGGTTTGTTTTTCTGCCAATTGTGCTTATCTTTGCGGTAGGTAGCTATTTGCTATATCGAGCGCGCTAGAGAATTTTTAAATTGAAAAATAGATGGTCTAGATCAATCAAAGCCATCGTGTTCAGATAGAGTCTTAATGAAAAATTCGTTAAGATACGTTGATTAATTTGTAAACAGAAAAGAGTGTATATCATGACGGATGCAACTGCTGGCAAAATCCCTCACGTTTTAGTCATTATGGATGGTGTGGGTCATCGTGAAGCGGTCGAAGATAATGCTTTTCTTGCAGCGAAAACACCTAATTTAACTGCAATGAAACAGAATCATCCACATGGTCTGATTTCAGGTTCAGGTGAAGATGTTGGTCTTCCAGATGGCCAAATGGGGAATTCAGAAGTTGGTCATATGAATCTTGGTGCTGGACGCGTGTTGTATCAAGATTTCACTCGTATTACCAAAGATATCCGTACTGGTGATTTCTATAAACATGAAGTATTGGTTGATGCTGTAGAAAAAGCAAAAGAAAATCAAAAAGCAGTACATATTTTTGGATTGTTGTCTGAAGGTGGTGTTCACTCTCATGAAGATCATATTGTTGCTATGGCAGAGTTGGCACTAAAAAGAGGTGCTCAAGTCTATTTACATGCTTTCTTAGATGGTCGTGATACTCCCCCAAAAAGTGCACAGCCCTCTTTAGAGAAATTAGATGCATTATTTGCCCAATACCCAGGTCAGGGTCGAATGGCAACCATGATCGGTCGTTATTTCGCAATGGATCGTGACAACCGTTGGGATCGTGTCGAACAAGCATATCGTTTATTAACAGAAGGTGAGGCTGTTCGCGTAGTTGAGTCTGCTGTGGAAGGTCTCGAACAAGCGTATGCTGCTGAAGAGTCAGATGAGTTTGTGAAAGCAACACGTATTGGGGATGTAGCCGCAGTACAAGATGGTGATGCTGTTGTTTTTATGAATTTCCGTGCAGATCGTGCTCGCGAATTGACAAAAGCATTTGTTGAACAAGGCTTCGATGGTTTCGAGCGTAAAGTTGTGCCTCAGCTTGCGAAATTTGTCATGTTAACGCGCTATCAAGCGACAATTAATGCGCCGGTGGCATATATGCCAGAACCGTTGGTCAATTCAATTGGTGAATACCTGTCTAATTTAGGTAAAACTCAATTACGTATCGCGGAAACTGAGAAATATGCCCATGTGACTTTCTTCTTCAGTGGTGGTCGTGAAGATGAGTATCCAGGTGAAAAACGTATTTTGATTCCATCACCAAATGTTGCAACCTATGATTTAAAACCAGAAATGAGTGCTTATGAAGTCACTGATGAGTTAGTGAATGCAATTAATTCAGGTGAATTTGACTTACTCGTTGTGAACTATGCAAATGGCGATATGGTTGGACATACAGGGGTATTCGATGCTGCCGTTAAAGCAGTAGAAGCAGTGGATGTCAGCTTAGGTCGTGTCTATGATGCAGTGATGGCGAAGAAAGGTCATATGTTGATCACTGCGGATCACGGTAATGTTGAACAAATGCAGGACTATGAAAGTGGTCAAGTCCATACTCAACATACAACTGAGCATGTGCCATTTATTTATGTAGGTCCAACTCAAGCAAAAATTGCAGAGGGTGGGGTGCTTGCAGACGTTGCACCGACATTATTGAATTTAATGCAGTTGCCTGTTCCTGCTGAAATGAAAGGTCGCAATTTAGTGACTTTAGTTTAAAAAATAAGAAGGAACTCAGTATGAATCCATTGTTATTCAAACTCATGTTAGGTCTAGCTTTAAGTTTGAATGGGGTTCATGCTTTCGCTGCTGGATCTAAGGGTCCAGCAGTTGATCCTTTAGAAGAAGACTGGTCATCAAACAGTTCAGAAGTTCCGATTGAATCTATACAGCAGTTTGTTCAGATTTACGGTACAGTAAAAGAAAACTATGTCACTGAAGTCACTGACGATCAGTTATTTTTACAAGCGATCCAAGGTTTGGTGAGTGGGCTAGATCGTTACTCTCGCTATTTATCTCCAGAAGATTATCGCCAACTCCTCAAATATACCGAGGAGGATTTAGCGAGTATCGATTTTGATCTTAGCTTTGATACCTCACGAGGTTTATGGCAGATCGAAAATTTAGATCCCGATAGTGACTCGGCAAAATTAGGATTGGCCAACGGCGTTACACTTTACAAAATTGATGGACAAGAGCTTAGATTGTTAAACCAAGATCAAGTCAAAGACTTGCTCAGCGGCTCGATTGGATCAACCATCAGTTTACAAAGATCACCGAACTCATCTCCAGTTATTTTAGTGAGAAATCAAAAACTAGATGTTGCCGATATACAAGCACATATGCTGAGTAATCAAGTTTTACTATTAAAGGTGAAAGTTTTTCAGCAAGATACTGCGAATGAAATAAAACGTTATATCGATGAGCATCATAGCCAACAACTCAAAGCTGTTTTAATAGATCTAAGAAATAATCCGGGTGGATTATTATCTTCTGCTGTGGAAACGGCAGATTTATTTTTAAATCAGGGTTTGATTGTATCTACACGTAGCCGTTCAGAAGGTGATCAACAATTCCAAGCTTTACCTGGACATGAATTTACAGGGCTTAAAGTCGGAGTATTGATTAATCAACGTTCGGCTTCTGCAGCAGAAGTATTTACGGCAGCAATGAAAGATCATCAACGCGCCGTAATCATTGGTGAAAAGAGTTATGGTAAAGGTGTTGTGCAAAAACTCTTTCCACTTGAAAATGGTGCGGCACTACAAATGACAGTATCTCATTACTTAACACCCAATGGCGTCGAGATTGATGGGCAAGGCATAGCCCCTAATATCGAATATCCTTGGCCGCAGGATATGAAAGAAGAGGTTTACCTCCAACACGCAGCCGATTTGTTGTTAAGAAGCCGTTAAATATCATCAATATCGGGGTGATGCTAAGTTATTCATCTTCAGTATCTAAACCAAATTTTTTTAAACGATATCGTAATGAGCGGAATGTCATTCCTAATTTTTTGGCGGCTAGGGTTCTGTTCCAATGCGTTGAGTTTAACGCATTAATTAAAACTTCTTTTTCTACTTTCTCAAGGTATTGTTCTAATCCCTCTTCGGGCAAACCTTTGGGTGTCTGAGAAGGTAAATCAGTAGTTCCTTCAATTTGACTATTTGGTTGTTGTGCTAAAGGTGGGGATGTTAAGCCTAATGAAGGGCTTTTAACATGCTCGACGGCTATGAGCTTATCATCGCAAAGTGTAAGTGCACGCTCGATGATATTTTTAAGTTCGCGCACATTCCCTGTAAATGGTTGTTGTTTAAGGAATTGTATCGCCTCTTGAGACAGTTGAGGGGCTTCAATACGCCATTCACTACTGATTTTATCAATAAAATGTTGAGCTAGAACAGGAATATCTTTGGGTCTATCGCGGAGTGGGGTAAGACGTAAATCCATCACATGAATTCTAAAAAATAGATCTTGTCTAAATTTGCCTTGCTGAACCAATTGCTCAAGATTTTGATGGCTTGCACTGACAATCCTAAAATCAACATCAAGCTCTTTATCACTGCCAATCGGACGGATTTTCTTTTCTTGAACTGCTCTCAGTAATTTAGCTTGCATGGCGAGTGAAAGCTCTGCAATTTCGTCTAAAAATAATGTTCCACCGTCAGCTGTTTGAATTAACCCTTGTTTGTCTTGGTCAGCACCCACAAAACTGCCTTTGATATGACCAAATAATTCACTTTCCATCAGGTCTTCATTCATCGCACCACAATTGATCGCGACAAAGGCATGATCATGACGATTACTGAGTTGATGAATAAGATTCGCAACGATTTCTTTACCAGTCCCTGATTCACCTGTAATAAAGACGGGTGCTTGTGATCGTGCTATTTTTTTGATTGCTGTACGAAGCTGTTGAGTTTGTTCTGAGACACCAATCAGCAGTTGTTCCTCAAGTGGAAGCTGATTGAGATCATCATCCACTGCAGGGGTATGTAATGCTTTCTTAAGCAATTGATGCAAATGTTGTTGATTAATGGGCTTACTGACGAAATCGAAAGCGCCTGCTTTTAAAGCGGAGATTGCCAACTCCATATTGGCATAGGCGGTCAGTACCGCGATGGGTGTCTTCGGATAGTGCTGGGTGACGTATTTAACTAAATCGATGCCATTGCCATCTGGTAAATTGAAATCGGTGATACACGCATCGTATTTATATTCGCTTAGAAAATGTAGCGCTTGTTTCAAATGATGTGCCATATGCGTTTTAATGCCCATCCGAGAAAGGGTCATTTGCATCAACATACATAAATCAGGTTCATCATCGACTAAAAGTACTAAAGGTTGTTGCTTTACCATAACCTGATCTTATCCATCTAAACGTCTGTCTTATGGCATGTAATACGAAAACATGCACCTTGCTGTTCTTGCTCGATATAACTCAATTTTGCTTGGTTAGCTTCACAAATACTTTGTGATAAATATAATCCTAAACCAGTTCCATTGGTTTCAGTACTAAAAAATGGTTGAAATAATTGAGATAAATCATGTTGTTGGATGCCTTTGCCAAAATCGATAACATCAATAAAAATTTGATTTTCTGAACAACTGCTTCTGACAAAAATGTACTCTGCGGTCGGATCATTATGACGAATAGCATTGCGAATTAAATTAATCAGAACTTGTCGCAGTTGGATTTCATCAAAATAAACTTCAATATTGGCTTCAAGCTGTAATTGGATATGAGAACTGATATCTGCTAAATCTTGTTGAATAAGATCATGCATAAACTGCTCAAAATGAATCAGTACACTGGCAGTTTTTTTATTCTTTGCCATATCCAATGTGTCTTTGATGATTTTATCAATACGTTTTGCTTGCTTAGCAATCATTTGATTGAGCATACGTTTTTGTTCTTCATCCGAATCATCATTAAGTTCATTGGCTTGTACGATTGCTGCTAAAGGATTACGTATTTCATGTGCAATGCTGGCTGATAATTGACCAAGAGAAGCTAATTTCATTTGTTGAACTTTCTGATTAAGCTTTTGCGCATCTTCCAAAATTAATAGCGTGAGTGCTTGTTGAGGTGTAACCAGTTTTTGAATACGAATATCAACCGTATAGGATGATTGATGTGATTCAAATTGAAAGCGCTCTCCATGAGCAACTAATGTGTTTTTGAGAATTTCATAGAGATCTGGTTGAAAATTTGCAAGATTATATTGTTCATGAGCATAGAGTGGCGAAATACCGAGTAGTGAACATGCAGCAGGATTGCAGACGATAATTTTACAGTGATCATCTAAGACCAGATAACCAACTTCGATTTGCTCAAGAATATAACGATTAATATTTTGTAATTTAAAGAGTTCGTTAGCTTGATGTGTATTGACCGATTCGAGTACTTGAAACCGTTGTATTGATACTTGACCAATACCATGAACCACAAAAAATAAAAAGGCAAGAAAGGCACTGTCACCAATATTATTTAGACTTTCAATGGAGAACAAACTACCAAAAAACTGTTGATATACGACCCCAATCACCGCGACCAATGTGATGAATAAGGCTTGGTTTTTACTGAGTAAAAAATTTGCTGCAAAGACGGAAATGACAAACAATAACCCAATTGCGATATTGGGACCACCGAGTGCAAAAGTAAGCGTATTTAGAAAGAGCAGATCAACTGCAAATAAGGTGATAATTTGTTTAGAAATAGCTTGTGGTAAGTATTTTAAAACGATCGTTTGTACGATGCTGCTTGCAACATAAAGGAGTAAAGCGTAAAAATAGATTGATTCGTATTGATAAAAATAACGTTCAGAATCAATCGTCAGTAGGAATATGAGCGTTAAGCTTAGGGCGATAATGATACGATAACTTGAATATAGTGTTCCAAGACGGTAGATCGTTTGGTAAATAGAAATTGAAGCAGCAGACGTCATTGGAATACTCAGATCAAATTAAGGCTTAATCAAACCATAACGAATTGCCAAATGCGTCAGTTTGACATCACTATCGATTCCTAATTTTTCAAATATACGATAGCGGTAGGTATTCACTGTTTTTACGCTAACAAAGAGTTTGTCTGAAATTTCTTGGGCACTAATACAATTCACAACCATCATCGCGACTTGCATTTCACGTTCAGAAAGTGCGTCAAAAGGAGAGGTTTGTGTATCAGATAAATAAGAACTCGCAAGCTGTTCAGCAATATCTGCACTGAAGTATTTACCACCTTGCATGACTTTATTAATTGCACGCACCATTTCTGTGATCGGAGCTCCCTTCGTGATATAACCACGAGCCCCCGCTTTTAACAGTAGTGATGGATAGGGTTCTTCCGCTAGGCCACTGACGGCGAGAACTTTAGTGTCAGGTGCTGTTTGTAATAAACGGCGAGTGGTTTCTACGCCACCGATACCAGGCATATTCACATCGAGCAAGACGACATTAGGGTGGTGTTGACGAACAAGACTAATTGCTTCTTCACCGGACTCTGCTTGACCAATGACTTGAATATCTGCTTGATCTTCAAGCATACGACAAATACCTGTACGAACTAACTCATGGTCATCTACCACTAATACCGTGATCACAAACACCTCCTCTGAAATCTATTCTTACTTTTTTGTTACATGATGCAAAAATTGCTTGCATTGGACTAACAAAAATAGCAATGCTATTCCTAATCTTTACTAAAATACTGTGCATAATCACGTGGTTTAATATTAATCACGTTTGTACCTAAATGTAAGTCATATTTGAGGTGATTAGCAATGATGCAAAATGCCTCCGTAAGATGAGTAAGTTATCGTGAAAAAACAGAAATTAACGCTAATGCATGTGCTGACTACATCAGTACTACTCTCTATGAGCTCATTGAGCTTTGCAGAATTAATTAATCATGCTAATTCTGCACCGGGGCAGGCGAGTATCAGTTGGTCATCTGAAGATGCAAGCCAATTCTTAAATAATGATAGTGTCAAAGCTTCTACTTCCTCTTCAGAAGAGTATACACCTCAAGCAACGACCACGATTACAACAACAATTCGTAAATCTACAGGCCCTGCGACCTCAACATCACCAACTACGCAGATTCTTGATAACAGTCGCTATAGTAATCAACCTTCAGTGAACGCGCGTGCAGCGTTGGTCATGGATGCAAATACAGGTGAGGTCTTATTTAGTAAGAACACGAATACTGCTCTTCCGATAGCGTCTGTTACAAAGTTAATGACAGCTGTTGTGATCGCAGATGCACAATTAAATATGTCTGAAAATATTACGCTGCAAAGCATTGATTTTGCAGGTGCGGGTGGTAAAAACTCAAGCTCGACATTGCGTGTAGGTGACACAATGAATCGTGCTGAAGCCTTATTATTCGCTTTAATGAAATCTGAAAATCCTGCAGCTGCGGCTTTGGCTCGAACATATCCAGGAGGTCGTGCGGCTTTCGTCTCTGCTATGAATAATAAAGCACGTGCCTTAGGGATGCATTCATCTAAATTTACTGAGTCTACAGGTCTAGATCCTCGCAATGTTGCTTCTGCGCGGGACTTGGGTATCTTGGTGAGTACCGCATCACAGTACGGTCTTATTCGTCAATTTTCTACGACGCCAACTTATGATTTTAACCTCGGTTATCGTGTGTTGAAATCGAACAACACGAACTCTCTCGTTCGTAACGGTGGCTGGAATATTAACATTTCAAAGACGGGATTTATTAATGAGGCTGGGCGTTGTGTGGTGATGCATACGACTTTGAATAATCGTCCAGCTGTAGTTGTGCTTTTAGGAGCAAGCAATACTCAAGCTCGTAATGATGATGCTGTTCGCTTAATGCGTTGGACCAGTCAGTTACCACGTGCGATCTAGACCATAAATAAAAAACCCTGCATATGCAGGGTTTTTTATCATGCAATCTTACATATTAGACAAAATTGAATCGCGTACTTGATCCATCGTTGCATCTATTGAAAGCATGACTGCATCAGAACACTGTTTGATAGCAGTATCAGGATCTTTAAGACCATTACCTGTTACAGTACAAACAATGACTGAGCCTTCAGCAATTTTGCCCGCTTTAATATCGCGGATTGCACCACCAATCGAAGCTGCAGAAGCAGGCTCAACAAATACACCTTCATACATAGAAAGCAAACGTTGAGCTTCTAAGATTTCAGCATCTGTTAATTCATCAAACCAACCTTGAGAGTCACGTACTACCGCTTTCGCATGGTTCCAGCTTTGTGGGTTACCAATACGGATTGCTGTTGCAACAGTTTCAGGGTTTTGAACAGGTGCACCACGTAAGAATGGTGCTGCGCCAGAAGCTTGATAGCCAACCATCGTCGGTAAACCTTCAGGTTTAGGACCAGTGAACTGATCAGTTTCAGCATCATAAATTACTTGCTCAAATTGATCCGCAGGTTGGTTTGCAACAGCTTCAGTATAACCCATCCAGTGTGCAGTGATGTTACCTGCGTTCCCTACTGGTAAGCAGTGATAGTCAGGTGCACGACCTAATTCATCAACGATTTCGTATGCAATCGTTTTTTGACCTTGCAAACGGTAAGGGTTGATTGAGTTTACGATAGTTACAGGTGCTTGGTCAGCAACTTCTTTAACAAGGCGCATACCGTCATCGAAGTTACCACGAATTTGCATTGTGATCGCACCATACATCATTGCTTGAGCCATTTTACCCATTGCAATTTTGCCTTCTGGAATTAAAACAAATGCTTTAATACCAGCGCGAGCAGCATAAGCGGCAGCGGCAGCAGAGGTATTACCTGTAGATGCACAGATAATCGCTTTAGAGCCTTCTTCAACAGCTTTAGTGACTGCCATGGTCATACCACGGTCTTTAAATGAACCAGTCGGGTTTAAGCCTTCGTACTTCACATAAATTTCAACATTTTTGCCAATTAAACGTGGAATATTCGCAAGCTTAATCAGTGGTGTATTACCTTCGCCTAGGGAGATTGCACGAGTAGTTGCAGACACTGGTAAACGGTCGCGATAACGGTCAACTAAACCAGTGTAACGATTGGCATTAGACATGATGATGTTCCAATTGTGTGTAGAGCTGGAGAGGGCAGCAGTACCCTCTACCCGAGATGATTAATTATCAAGCGATTCTAAACGAATTCGTACAATTTCGCCATGGATGACGGGTAATGCTTGAATTTGTGAAAGCGCTTCATCCA
Organism: Acinetobacter sp. YH16032; assembly: GCF_013417345.1. NCBI lineage: Bacteria > Pseudomonadati > Pseudomonadota > Gammaproteobacteria > Moraxellales > Moraxellaceae > Acinetobacter > Acinetobacter sp. YH16032. The sequence goes on from NZ_VPEE01000005.1 coordinate 26,068, forward strand.
TTTTTGATTCAACAATAGGATCTGTCAGAATCACGATAGGAATAAGGTCTTTTAAGCGAGGTTGCTGCATAATGGCATCAATACTGATTCCTGCACGACTCAAGATCGTAGTAACTTCAGCAAGTACGCCTGTTTGATCTTCAGCATTAATACGGATGTAGTAACCCGTTGTCATTTCTTCACGACTTAGAATTGGTAAGTCTGTGAGTGCTTCAAATGCTAATTGTGGAATAGTTCCAGCACCGTCTTCAGTATAAGAAATGTCACGAACGATATCGACAACGTCAGCGACTACGGCAGAAGCAGTTGGACCAGCACCAGCACCAGCACCATAATATAAAGTTGGGCCGACTGCGTTCGCTTGTACGAGAACAGCATTTTTAACGCCGTTTACATTTGCGATCAACTGGTCATCTGGAATGAGCGTTGGGTGAACACGTAGTTCAATGCCTTTTTCTGCACGACGTGCAATACCTAAATGCTTAATACGGAAGCCAAGATCTTCGGCGTACTTCACATCTTGAGCAGTAACTTTGCCTATTCCTTCAGTAAAAACTTTATCAAATTGAAGTGGAATACCAAATGCACAAGATGCAAGAATGGTTAACTTGTGAGCAGCATCAATCCCTTCTACATCAAAAGTTGGATCTGCTTCAGCATAGCCAAGTTCTTGCGCTTCTTTCAAAACGTCCGCAAAAGCACGTCCTTTTTCACGCATTTCACTTAGGATAAAGTTGCCTGTACCATTAATGATGCCTGCAAGCCACTCGATTTTATTGGCAGCTAAGCCTTCACGAATTACTTTGATAATTGGAATACCGCCAGCAACAGCTGCTTCATAGGCGATCTGCACAGCATTGTCTTCAGCAAGTTTAAATAATTCGTTACCATGTTCAGCTAAAAGCGCCTTATTGGCAGTGACAACTTGTTTGCCATGAACAATTGCTTCTTTGATGACTTCATAAGCAGGGTGAATACCACCCATGACTTCAACAACAACATCAACATCAGGTTGACGAACGATATCAAGAAGGTCGGCACTTTGTTTAACTGAGTCTGGAAGATTTAAATCTGGGCGAGGGCGACGAGTACCCACATAAGTAATTTGAATTTCACGACCGGTGCGACGTCTAATTTCAGCAGCGTTTTCTTGTAATAGTTTAAGGGCACCACCACCTACGGTTCCTAGACCGAGTATTGCCAGACGAACTGGTTTCACGTCACACTCCAAAAAATATGTAAAATTTTATTGAACCTAGATCATAGCTAAAAAAAGAGGCAGACTCTAGGGTCAATCGAGTTAAATATTGATGTATAAAAAGCAGTAATTTATCTCATAAATATTAGTTATTTAAGCTACGTAGTATTTCATCTGCTGTCATGTATCCACCAAGATAAACACCTTCTGAGCTGTAAATTGCAGGTGTTCCATTTACACCCATTTTTAAACCCATTTGGTACTGATCTTTAACAGGATTTTCACAGTTGGTATTGTTTAATTGTTGACCTGAAATAGCTTGATCAAATGCAGTTTTACGATCTTTACTACACCAGACACTTTCCATTGCTGGGAAATACTGTTCTCCACGTGGCCACGCGATATAACGAACTTCAATTCCTTTAGAATTGATTTCATCCATATGTTCATGCAATTTATGGCAGTAAGGGCAGCTGATATCTGTAAAAACGTAAACGATATGTTTGGTTTTAGATTTAGCTGGATAAATAATGAGATCTTCAGCTTTTAACTGGCTTAGTAATCCTTTACTCAATGCCGACTGGAAGGATTGTCCAATATCTTCAACTTTTTTATTACCTAAACGTAGTAAATCACCTTGGAAAATATATTGACCATCTGCAGTAGTGTATACCGCAGTCATACCCTCTAAATTGACCCAGTAAAGATTTGGTACTTCGGTTGGTTTAATCTCGATAATTTTGGCATTGATATTGGCAGTTTTAAAATTTTTCTCTAACTTTTGAATCAAGCGTTGTTGCGCATTTCGCTCAGTTAAATTTGATGCTTGGCCCGTTGCTGGTGCAGTTGCCGTTAAAGTCCCATCAGATTTTTGCGTGTCTTCAGATTTGGAGCATGCACTGATAAAAAGCGTCGTTGCAAGGGTAGAAGCGAATAAAATTTTCGAACGGGTAAATAACATAAACAACCCTTTTAAAGTTTTCAGCATTATTTTTACTGTGCTAAGCATAACAAAAAATATTCTCAAATCGTAAATTATAGCTTAGTGCTACAAAATTCAGATCGATGACTTAGCCACGGGGATGATGCTGAGCATGAAGTTGTTGCATGCGAATTTGTGCAACATGCGTATAAATTTGTGTTGTCGATAAATCACTATGCCCGAGGAGCATTTGTACCACTCGGAGATCTGCACCGTGATTGAGCAGGTGAGTTGCAAAAGCATGTCTTAATGTATGGGGGGATAGCTCTGTCGCTATACCTGCTTGGAGGGCATAACGTTTGATGGCATACCAAAAGTTTTGACGGCTCATAATCCCGCCATGTTGGGTCAGAAATAAGTAATCTGTAGCACTTTTATAGAGTTGTGGACGAGCTTCTGCTAAATATTTTTCAATCCATTCCACAGCAATTTGCCCCAAAGGAACTAAACGTTCTTTATTTCCCTTGCCCAAGATTCGCAAAAAACCCTGATTGAGATTGATGTGATCTATTCTTAAATTAATCAGTTCGCTCACGCGTAAACCACAAGCATAAAGGACTTCAAACATCGTGCGATCACGCAAGCCTAACGCTGTGTTTGTATCTGGTGCTTGAATGAGTGATTCAACATCTTGCTCAGATAAATCTTTAGGTAACGCTCGTCCTAACTTGGGTGTTTTATGTGCGGCTATAGGATTATCTGTTCTTAAATTTTGCTCTCTTAAAAATTTATAGAAAGACCGAAGTGCCGATAAAGTGCGAGCAATTGATCGAGGACTTTTCCCTTGTTTGGTGAGCTCAATCAGTACATCTGAAATATCATCATGTGACCATAAGGTCATGGGGCTGATTAACAGAGTACTGCATTGGACTAAATCTGTGAGATAGGCATTTCGGGTGTGTGGGCTAACAGACTGAGCGATTAAATAATCTCGAAATCCGTGTAAGAACGAAAGTTGTTCTGGAATTTGAATGGGTGCAGGAACTCGAGGTTTCTTATTAATCATAGGGATATTCGATTGGGAAATTCGATTGATTTAATTGAGATTATCTAATGTAGTGTAATTTTCTATGCATGTCGATGTGTTATAAGAAGATGCGAATCATTCTTGATGAGAGTGCAGTAATAATTCTCATTTGTATGTATACTGTTCAAAATTTTTTAGGGTTAGGTACGGTGCGTTTATCTGATTTGAAAGTCAAACAATCTGCCATCATTACGCAAGTGCATCGCACTGTAGATGGTACTTCTACAGATATGGTGGCAAGTCGTTTAGAAACGCTAGGATTTGTTTCCGGAACTAAAGTACAAGTCATTACGAAAGGACTGTTTGGCGGTGATCCAATTCTCATTCAAGTGGGTTTTACTCGCTTTGCCTTAAGAAAAAATGAAGCACAAAAAATTGAAATAGAAGGAGTGTCGGCATGAGCGATGCGTTGCGTGTTGCCCTTGTTGGTAATCCTAACTGTGGTAAAACTTCATTATTCAATCATTTGACTGGAACACGCCAAAAAGTAGGTAACTATGCAGGTGTAACCGTTGAGCGAAAAATTGGTCACTTCACGCTAAACTCAGGTAAAGCGGTTCGTGTTTTAGACTTGCCAGGGACGTATAGTTTAGACGCAACTAGTCCAGATGAAGAAATCACCCGTGATGTTGTTTATGGGAAAATTGCGGAAGAAGGTCATCAAGATGCATTTTTATGCGTTGTTGATGCAACCAATCTGAAGTTGCACCTTGGTTTAGTTTTGGAGTTGATCCAATTGGGTCGTCCAATGCTACTCGTACTTAACATGATGGATGAAGCTCGTCGCCGTGGAATGCAAATAAACACCCAAAAGCTTTCTGAGCGCTTAGGCATTCCAGTTGTAGAAACGGTTGCTGTGCGTCGCTCAGGTATTGAAAACCTGATGAATGCGCTAGATCATGGCAAATATGCTGTTCCTCAAACTGAGCTGACAGGTTTGAAAGGATCTGATCACGACAAAGTTGAAGCGATTGTCAAAGATGCCGTTCAATTTGTTGAATTTGATGATAAACGTTCAGTTTTTCTCGATAAAATCTTTCTGCACCCAGTACTTGGTCTATTCAGTTTAGCGGTGATGATGTTCATCATTTTCCAAGCAGTTTTTGCTTGGGCGGCACCCTTCATGGATGGTATTGAGACGTTCTTTGGCTGGTTGGGTGAAGTCGTTGGTGAGAATATTGCACATCCATTACTCAATAGTTTAGTGGTTGATGGAATTATCGCGGGTGCAGGTGGTGTAGTTGTCTTTTTGCCTCAGATTCTCATCTTATTCTTCTTTATCTTGGTGCTTGAAGAATCAGGTTATTTACCCCGAGCGGCATTCTTACTTGATAAGTTGATGTATAAAGCAGGTCTTTCGGGACGTGCATTTATTCCATTACTGTCGAGTTTTGCGTGTGCAATTCCTGGAATCATGGCATCACGGACTATTAGTGATCCAAGAGACCGTTTGACCACGATCTTTGTTGCGCCATTGATGACTTGTTCAGCTCGTTTACCCGTCTATGCGTTGTTGATTGCAGCTTTTGTGCCTTCTCAAACGGTTTGGGGACTATTTAACCTTCAAGGTTTAGTGCTGTTCGGTCTATATATGGCAGGGATTGTGAGTGCACTGATCGTATCGTTTGTGTTGAAGTTTTTCCAAAAAGATAAATCTCAACATATGTTATTGATGGAACTTCCAAGCTATCGTTTTCCAGATTTGAAAAACGTGTGGATTGGCTTGCTTGATCGAGCAAAAATCTTTTTGAAGCGAGTCGGTGGAATCATCTTTGCGCTTTCTATTTTATTATGGTTCTTGTGCACATTCCCACAACCACCAGAGGGTGCAACATTACCTGCGATTGATTATTCATTTGCGGGGATGTTAGGTCATTTGATGCAACCAATCTTTGCGCCATTAGGCTTTAATTGGCAGATTTGTATTGCTTTAATTCCAGCCATGGCTGCGCGTGAAGTTGTCGTTGCTGCTTTAGGCACCGTGTATGCTTTGTCTGCTGTTGATGAGGATGCGATGTCGGAAGGCTTGGCATCACTGATTAGTAGTGGTGGGGATTTGGGCTGGTCTTTAGCAACAGGATTATCACTTTTGGTCTGGTTCATTTATGCACCACATTGTTTGGCGACATTAGCGACAGTGAAACGCGAAACAGGTTCTTGGAAGACAGTTGGCTTTATGACCGTCTATTTATTTGGTTTAGCGTATTTTATGTCGTTTTTAACCTATCAAGTCGCGACCAGCGTGTTAGCTTAAATCTGAAGAGTTGAGGAGACTGAGATGATTGAAATTCTAATTATTACGGCATTGGTCCTTTGGAGTGCATTGGTCGTATTCAAAAAGGTTTTTCCACAGACGTCAAATTCAGTCTTTATGAAACTGTCAGATGCCACGGAAAGAAAAGGGTGGAAGGCACTATCAAAGTGGCTTAAACCCAAAATGACTGCTGGTTGTGGCGGAAATTGCGCTTGTCCTGTTTCAGACAAGGAAACACCCAAGTTAAACCCTCAAGCTGTGAAATGGAAGTAGTTTACTTCAATAAGAGAACCGCCTAAATTGGCGGTTTTTTTACGCATGGACACAAAATAATGTCAAGATTATGAAATCAAAAAAAGCATTCAAAGCAGCAAAGTGCTAACATTTCGGCAGTTTCTAATTAGACTAAAATATGGGGCAGAAATGTTAATACAGCGTGGTGGATTAAAAGTTGTCGCAGGACTCGGAATTTCGGGTGTTGCTGCGGTAAATTTTCTACATGAAAAAGGCTATCACGTTGCAGTAACAGATTCGAGGACCTCTCCACCTGGACATGATCAAATTCCACCTGAAGTCCAAACTAGCTTTGGGAAATTTGACGAAGAAATGTTGTTGTCTGCTGAGGAAATTATTATCAGTCCAGGGCTTGATCCTAAACTGCCAGTGATTCAAACAGCACTTGCACAAGGCATTCCTGTTGTCAGTGAAATTCAAATTTTACGACGTGCGACTGAAAAGCCTATTGTTGCAATAACAGGTTCTAATGCAAAAAGCACAGTGACCACCTTGATCGGCTTAATGGCGAAATATGCAGGCAAAAAAGTCGCTGTAGGGGGGAATTTAGGACGTCCAGCCTTAGATTTAACCAAAGATGATCCAGAGCTATATATCTTAGAACTATCCAGTTTCCAATTAGAAACTACATCGAACTTAAATGCTGAAGTTGCTGTCGTCTTAAATATGAGCGAAGACCATCTCGATCGTCATGGTGATATGATGGGATATCACACTGCCAAACATCGTATTTTTCAAGGTGTCAAGAAAGTGGTCTTCAATCGGGATAACTCTTTGACACGTCCTTTAGTACCTGATGCAACGCCAATGCAGAGTTTTGGGCTCAATGCACCAGATATGAATCAGTATGGTGTACTCAGAGATACTGATGGTACGATGTGGCTAGCAAGGGGGCGTGAACGTTTATTGAAAAGTTCTGAGATGTATATTCAAGGGACACACAATGTCGCAAATGCACTTGCGTGTTTAGCTTTAGGTGAAGCGATAGGTCTACCATTAGAGGTTATGCTGGAAACTTTGAAAACCTTCAAGGGGTTGGAACATCGCTGCGAATTTGTTAAAGAAGTGCAAGGTGTTCGTTATTATAACGACTCAAAAGGTACAAATATTGGGGCAACCTTAGCAGCATTAGACGGCTTAGGTGCGGCGATCGCAGGACAGAAAGCTAAAGTTGCCATCATTTTAGGTGGTCAAGGTAAAGGGCAAGATTTTACTGCTTTAAGAAAATCATTAACGGAATTTGCAAAACTCGCGGTACTCATTGGTGAAGATGCGCCAGTGATTGAACAAGCAATTCAAGGCACAACCAAAATTCTTCACGCTACGTCATTGGAAGAAGCAGTAAAATTATGCCAAGCAAATACACAGCAACATGATGTGGTATTGCTTTCGCCAGCATGTGCAAGTTTTGATATGTTTACTGGCTATCCACAACGCGGACATCAATTTGTTGCTTGTGTGAATGCGCTGCACGAAGAACAATAAGGACCAAGATATGGCTGAGTCAGCTCAGACAACGATTGATAAAGTGAATAAAATTTACCAACGTTGGTTACCACGTATTCCAAGTGAAATTACATCAAGGAATGTTCTAATTTTTTGTGTGATTGCACTGCTCTGTATTGGAACGGTGATGGTTGGTTCAGCTTCTATGCCTTACGCAGAAAGATTGCATGAAAATCCATTCCACTATGTCATCCGCCATGCCATATCCATCGTGGTTGCGTTTGTCGCAGCAATTTTGGTTTATCGTGTTTCGTTAAATACCTGGTTTAATAACACATTTCCGTTATGGATGATGACTATGGCATTGCTTGTCGCGGTGTTATTAGTCGGTTCGGAAGTGAACGGTTCGACGCGTTGGATTCGAATCGCAGGATTTACCTTCCAGCCTACTGAAGCTGCGAAAGTGATGATGGCTATTTTTACTGCAGATTATGTTGTCCGTCGGGCAGAAGAAGTGCGGAATAATGTGAAAGGGCTAGCACGATTAGCAACAGTAATGCTATGTACAGTTGGTTTGATTATTGCTGAACCTGACTTAGGTGCAACGGTAGTGGTTGCCTTAACGATGTTAGGGGTGTTCTTTCTTGCAGGTGCACCACTAATCCAGTTTGGTATTGCATTGGGTGCCATTATCATGGCATTTGTAGTGCTGGTTGTGTTCGAGCCTTATCGTTTCGAGCGTTTAATGTCTTTTACCAATCCATGGGCAGATCCTTTAGGTTCTGGTTATCAGCTTTCAAATGCGCTTATGGCCTTTGGACGTGGTGAATGGTTAGGGGTAGGCTTAGGCCATAGTATTCAAAAAATGTCTTATCTCCCTGAGGCGCATACGGACTTTATGTTGGCTATTTTGGCAGAAGAGTTCGGTTTCATGGGCATTACGGTTGTTCTCGCACTGTCATTTCTTATGGTGGGTGCGTGTATTCGAATAGGGCATCGTGCCATTCAGCATCAATTTTTGAGAGCGGGTTATTTGGCTTACGGGATTAGCATTATTTTTGTTCTGCAAATTATGGTAAATGCTGGCATGAATATGGGGCTGCTCCCAACTAAAGGTTTAACTTTACCATTTATTAGTTATGGTGGTTCATCTCTGATTATGTGTGCTGTCATGGTCAGTTTAATGCTGAAAATTGAAGCAACAACCCAAGAAAAGAATCAGGCCAAGGAAGTATCTAGCTTTTAAGATACACGATTGTATCTTAAGCATTCAAATCTGATGATGGTGGGGTACTATTTTGCTGCAACACCATCGTTGGCATATGTGTGCCACAGTTTAAACAGGTGACTTGACCAGATTTGGGTTTTGATAGTGGAATCAATGGAATAAAAAATAAAGAAAAATAATTGCGTTGTTGTTTAATTTCATAATTGCTATATGTACGACAGACTGGGCATAGAAATTGCCCCTTTTTCGTTTTGATGGTTTTAGGTCCTACCCCAAAAATAAAAAACATAATGAACTCCTGATTAATCTAGCTAAATGGAATTCAAAAACATTTTCAGCTGAATAACAAGCATGATTCTGTATGGACACTATTCAAAAACACCTTGTATGGTGGTGCCAACTGGAATTTTCTTACGATCCCATTGTTGAATTGCCTGTAGAAGCATACGATTTGGTTGATCTAGATCAACTGGATCTTGTCCTAATGCGTGAATAGCTTTGTTCAAGAGTTGGGGGGCTTGGGTGAGATCAAGTGCTACAGCTAAATTTTGCTTAGAAAGCTTTGTACCATCTTTATTCATTGCTAGGGGCAAATGCATATACTGAAGTTCAGGGTAGCCCAATAATCGCCCTAACCAAATTTGTCGTTCAGTGTTATCCAGCAAATCAGCACCACGCACAACATGAGTCATTCCTTGTAGATAATCATCCACAACCACGGCGAGCTGATAATTAATAATACCGTCGCGACGTTTAAGAACAAAATCTCCTAATTCATTGGTCAAATTAGAGCAATGCTGACCTTGTAAAAGATCCTCAAAACAAATCAACTCGTTTGATGTTTTAACCCGAATGGCTTGTTGATCGTGTGGTAGTTTTAAATCGCGGCAAGTACCGCTATAGATATGATTAGAGCCTAAGATTTTTCGTGTACATTGGCAGGCATAGGTGAGGTCATGTTGCTGAAGATCATTTAAGACAGATTCATAGATGTTTAAACGGTCTTTTTGAAAGATAATTTCGTCATCAAACTCGAAACCGAAAGCTTCAATACATGACAAGATATGTTCTTCACTACCAGGATATATGCGAGGGATGTCTGTATCTTCAATTCGTACAACCCATTTGCCTGCATGAGATCTTGCTTCACAATAGCTTGCAACAGCTGTAATGAGTGATCCAAAATGAAGAGGGCCGGTTGGCGATGGCGCAAACCGACCCACATAAGCCATCCTGTTGTCCCCCTCCTTTATCAAAGGAGGGGTTAGGGAAGGATTATTAAATAACATGATTAACCGTTATTTTGTTTCTCTTTAATTTCAGCTAAAGTTTTGCAATCAATGCAAAGCGTCGCTGTTGGACGAGCCTCTAAACGACGTAAGCCAATTTCGATCCCACAGGTTTCACAGAAACCATAGTCATCATTTTTGATTGCTTCGATAGATTGTTCAATTTTGCGAATTAACTTGCGTTCACGGTCACGAGTACGAAGCTCAATCGCAAACTCTTCTTCTTGCGTTGCACGGTCATTTACATCAGGCAATGCAGTATTTTCATCTTGCATTGTATTTAATGTTCGATCCACTTCTGACATTAACTCGTCTTTCCATGCCAATAAAATTTGACGGAAATGCTCAAGTTGACCTTCAGACATGTATTCTTCATTTTTTTTCGGCTGATAAGGCTCGATGCCAAATAGACTCGCTGTAGTACCGCCTTCGGAAGTCTTTGGCTTGGTCTTACGCACGCGTTTTACTTTTTCAGCAACTACGTTGTTTTCTTCCAAGACTTGATTTTGGTTGTCATTCGCCATAAAGGGCATTCCTCATCATATGCGTGTTTGCGTACGCAAAAAATATGGTGATATGCAAGTGTTTTTATCGCTTCCGATAGATTGTTGCTATCGGGGGCGTCATCATATAGATTTTTTATCAAAGATGAAAGCTATGAATATCTGTTTTGGACTGTTCAGATTCCATTCGGACAGATAACTTAAACCAAAACACTTTAAAAGAAAAGCTAATAACCTGAAATTTCTTTATTAATATTTTGCACGAAATTTTGTAGGCGATGAACACGTGTTTCAAAGCTACCGTCAGTTTTCAGTAGTAGGCTGCGATAGCCTGGTGCAAGGTCATCAAAGGCAAAATCTTCAGTCTTTGGTTTAAACTGAACGGAGGTGGAGGGCGTTGATAAAAATTGAATATTTTTCCAAACATTCAACGAATCTTGGTGCACATGTCCAAAGATCACTGCTTGAATGTGTTGATACTCTGCCATGATCTGGGTCAATTGATCTGAATTTTTTAAGATGTGTCGATCAATCCACTTGGACTTCATTTCAAGTGGGTGATGATGACACGCCAAAATGACAGGGTGATGCTGTGTTTCCTGAAGAATCATTGATAAATGATTCAATTGTTCTGCTTTAATCCAACCATCTACTTTGTGGGGCACAGCACTATTTAATAGGACGATTTTCCACGTTTCGAAAGTTAACACGGCCGGTATAGGATCAGGCGCTGCAAAAGGAAAATATTCGGCATCATCATGATTCCCTGGAATTTGATAAAACGGAATATTCAAATTTTTCATGAAACTCAAATATCGCTGATAAGTTGCCTCATGTGGTACCTGTGCCAAGTCACCTGTATGAATAATCGCATCAATGTCTTGATAGCGATTTAAAATATCATTGATCACTGCATGAAAACTTTGTTCAGGATTTATCTGAACAAACGGCGTGTCAGGATGATCCATGAGATGAGTATCGGTAATTTGGATAATGAGCTGATCATTTTTATTCTGTTTGATTAAAGGCGTCATAAATTACCTCAGCGCTATAGAGGTAGTGGCAATGTGCTGTTTGAGCCATTGCAGAGCCATGATGACAGGTGCATTACACAATCGTTTGGATGCCAATAATGGTTCAAGATCTGAATAAGCTAAGATATGCAGTTGGATATTCTCACCTTCATCTGGCATACCATGAATACCGCCTTGCTCAGGAAGATCTGCTTCTGCAACATACAAATGAAAAACTTCATCGCACGCACCAGCAGAAGGGTAGAAGGTAAATAAATGTTCCAGATTACGAATTTCACAACCAGATTCTTCTAAACTCTCACGCTGAATACATGTTTCAGGTGATTCATCGCCATCTAATACGCCTGCAATGATTTCTAGTTGCCATGGGGAGATAGGATCATCGATTGCGCCAATTCGGAATTGTTCAATCAGTGCAAAGCGCTTGAGTGCATCATTGTAGATGAGTACACCAGCAGCTTCTTTTCGAAGCACTAATTCACGATGAATTGTTGGGGTATAAGTATTCTCACCAAATAAACGATGTGTGATGCTCACTTTCTCTATACGAATGAATCCTTGATAAAGGGATTCGCGAGAATGGACCTTAAAATCTTTATTATTGTAAGTAGCTTTTTCAAGAATTTTCATTCGTATACGTTAGGACAAAAATTTATTTCATCCTAACTGAGATTGCATTAAAGAAAAACAGATTTTTTAATTTTTACAGCTTCTGATACAACTTTTGTCCTTGCTTATGATACTCATTTTTCATCGCGTTGAGACCTGATTCAATCTCTTGATTTAACTTGAGATCTAGATTATCAGACTGTTGATTTTGAGCGTATTCACGCACATTTTGGGTAATCTTCATTGAGCAAAATTTAGGTCCACACATCGAACAGAAATGCGCTGATTTATGTGCCTCTTTAGGCATAGTTTCATCATGCATACTACGTGCCGTATCAGGATCTAAACTTAAGTTAAATTGATCTTCCCAACGAAACTCAAAACGGGCTTTTGAAAGCGCATTATCACGGACTTGAGCACCTGGGTGTCCTTTGGCGAGGTCTGCAGCATGTGCTGCAATTTTATAGGTGATAATGCCATCTTTGACGTCCTTTTTATTGGGTAGACCTAAATGCTCTTTAGGTGTTACGTAACAAAGCATCGCTGTTCCATACCAACCGATCATGGCTGCACCAATTGCTGAAGTAATATGATCATAACCAGGTGCAATATCTGTTGTTAATGGTCCTAATGTATAAAAAGGTGCTTCTTTGCAAACCTCAAGTTGTAAATCCATATTTTCTTTAATCATATGCATAGGAACATGACCAGGACCTTCAATCATGACTTGCACATCGTGTTCCCAAGCTCGATGGGTTAATTCTCCTAATGTACGCAGTTCGGAAAATTGGGCTTCGTCATTGGCGTCTTGAATGCACCCAGGGCGTAAACCATCACCTAAGCTGAATGAGACATCATAGGCTTTCATGATCTCGCAGATTTCATCAAAATGGGTGTATAAGAAATTTTCTTTATGATGTGCAAGACACCACTGTGCCATGATTGAACCACCGCGTGAAACGATGCCCGTTAAGCGATTGGCTGTGAGAGGAACATAGCGCAATAAAACACCAGCATGAATCGTGAAGTAATCAACCCCTTGCTCAGCTTGTTCGATTAAAGTGTCTTTAAAAATTTCCCATGTAAGATCTTCTGCGATTCCATCCACCTTTTCTAATGCTTGATAAATCGGAACAGTTCCAATAGGTACAGGGGAGTTTCGAATAATCCACTCGCGTGTTTCGTGAATATTTTTACCCGTAGATAAATCCATGATGGTGTCAGCACCCCAACGTGTTGCCCATGTCATTTTTGCCACTTCTTCATCAATGGATGAACCCAGTGCTGAGTTGCCAATATTGGCATTGATTTTCACTAGGAAATTTCGTCCGATAATCATCGGTTCGAGTTCAGGGTGATTGATATTGGCAGGAATAATGGCACGACCTGCTGCGACTTCTTGACGTACAAATTCTGGTGTAATTTCTAATAAGTTTTTTGCACCAAAGTTTTGCCCAACATGTTGGCGAGTATCCACACCTTCACGTTGTTTTTGATTCTCTCGAATCGCAATGTATTCCATTTCAGGCGTGATAATACCCTGCTTAGCATAATGCATTTGCGTAACGTTATGTCCTGGTTTAGCTCGACGAGGTTTCTGGATATGTGCGAAACGAATGCCAGCTGTACGAATATCTTGAAGACGTTCTCGCCCAAATTTTGAGCTTAATGTCGCGAGTTGTTCTGTATCTGCGCGCTCTTCAATCCATGTATCTCTGAGGTTTGGTAGGCCTCGATTTAAATCAATTTGAATCTCAGGGTCGGTATAAACACCTGAAGTGTCATACACCAAAATGGCAGCATTATACTCACCGCCTAAGCCCGTTGGTGTATCGGAGAGTGCAATTTCACGCATGGGTACGCGAATATCTGGACGAGAACCTTGAACATAGACTTTTTTTGACGCTGGTAAAATGCGGGTGAGATCTTGAGCATCTTGCTCATGTTGAGCAGAGAGATCTGTATTTGAAAGATTCGTTAATTGGTTCATTGCAATGATCCTTATGAATGATATCAACGAATCAAGCACGATCAAAAACGGTGGCGGAATTATCCTGAATGAATAACCTAGAACAAAGTTTTTAGATGGCTTGATTCCTACGCAGGTATTAACCTGATCAGGTTCAACGGTACTCACCATCAAAACAATGTTTTAGGTGATCTCAGCGAGTTATTACTCGCGCTCCGTCAAGCGATGCCAAAATATTAACATATAAAGTCAGATTAAAGTCATCAGACTATGATGCATAACAAATTGCGTCTTTAAAGCAATTACGACGATTTTCAAGATCAACAGTTTTTAAGTTTAAATAGTGACTTAGCTGTATAAGAACTTGCGGATTTTGATCAGTCTGATTTGAAGTTAATTTACTTTTTTGTTGTGAATCCAGTTCGATAAATTTTAAGAAAAGTCTCGCTTGATCTGCTAAACGACTATTTTTCATATTTGCGAGTTGTTCGATTTCAGCTAAAGCATCGGGTGCAATTTCAACACGTCCTTCAAAATCATGAGAAACAGGATCATGTTTGAGACCTTTAAATAATAGATTTGAATAAAAATGATAAAGGTACTCTGCATCTAAACGGAAACTGCTTTGAGGGTATTTTTTTAGATAATTTTCCCAATACTGGGCACGTCTAGAAATCTCTTGTGCTTCAAGATGAAAATGAGGATCTTCAAATTGTGCTTGCTGATTTTGTTCAGCAAGTTCTTGCATAAATGCTTGTTCTGCCTCAGGGAAATAGGGGGCAAATACTCGTGCTAAATAATATGGGTTTCTTTGATAGGTTGCTTGGTGGTTAATATCGACGAGATCAATATACGCTTGACCCTTATGCCGAAGTAAATATTGATCTCGTGGATGTAATTTTTCAATTTGTGATTGTTGAATCGTTGGAAATTGCGACTGGTCATGAGCATATAAATCAAAAGCTTTCTGCTGATCAGCTGATCGATCTATACTTAAGAAATTTCTATACATGATGTCTGCCAAACCGATCAATTCTTTCTGTTCCTGAAATGGCATTAAGGGAAGACAAAGTCGAATATCTTGATTGATTTGCTCAATGGCGAATGTAGTCCGTTGAGCAGTTATCCCGAGCATTTCTTTTTTGAGTTTTTGACAAATGAGGTTGAGATCAGGTGTGGTGTTCTGGTTTTGAGTTGGGTTTGGAGATTCAGTAGGTATTTCTTCGGAAATCGGTTTTTGACACGCAGTTAAGCCAAGACTTACGACCATAAGAGTCAATAATTGACGAATAGGCTTAAACGTGAGCAAAAATGACTTCATTGAGATATCAAAATACAGTTAAAGTGTGAAATGAGGCGCAAATAGATTTTCACTTATTTTAAAACCGTACAGTGAAATTTATTGTAGTTGCTTCGCAATCAAGCGTTAAAATAATGTATGAAAAACATACATCAATGTGCATAATTCAAAATAATTCTCCGGATTAAATGAAAAAATAATAAAATTGATACGTAAAAAGTTCGATTAAAGATTATATTTGCAACATCCTATTCTAATTACTTGTTATTCAAATGCTTAAGGTGCTGTGAAGTCATTATCATGAAAAAAACTCTACTTGCAGTCAGTTTAATTGCGCTTAGCCCGATGAGCTTTGCATTGAACCTCGTTGAAGCCTATGAGCGAGCAAAGCAAACCGATCCAAATTGGCAAGCCAACGTTTTGCAGTATGAGGCTGATCAGTTAAATATAGGTTTAGCAAAAGGTAATTTGCTGCCGACAGTAACTGTTTCAGGAAATGTGACGCGTAAAAACCAAGATGTAAATCGTTCAAGTACAGAATCGAATCCTTTTTTTAATAGTTCTGACCTGTTGGCATCGACATCGACCACTCGTCAAATTGCGATTACTGCACGACAACCCATTTTCAGAATGGATGCTTGGCAGGGATATAAACAGGTAAAAACCTCAGTTCAACTGAGTGAAGTCACTTTAAAACAGCAACAGCAACAACATATATTAAATGTCTCTGAAGCTTATTTTAATGTACTACGTCAACAGGCTTTAACGCTCACTAACGCTCAAGAAGAAAAAGCATTATTCGAGCAGCTCAATATGATGAATGCCAAACTCAAAGAAGGTTTAGTTGCTGAAAGCGATGTCAGCGAAGCGAATGCACAATATCAAAATGCGCGAGCAAATCGAATTGCGACAGGTGTTCAATTAATCTTGGCACAAGAGCAACTTGCTCAGTTGATTGGACCTTACCAAGAAAAGCTCGCTGTTTTAAGTGATGATTTCGAGTATCAAAAGCCTGTACCGAATATCATGAGTGAATGGACCAAATTGGCTCAAGAACAGAATCTTGAAATTCTACAAGCGCGTTTGCAACGTCAATATGCCAATGATCAGCGACGTGTAGAGCAAGCGGCGCTTTATCCTCAAGTTGAAGCAGTAGCCACTTATGGTTATAGTGAACAGTCACCACAAACAGCTATATCAAGTGATGGGAAATTTGATCAGGTGGGTGTAGAAATGAACTGGAATGCCTATACCGGTGGACGAACTAAAATTAATATTGATAAAGCGACAAAAAATGTTGAAAAGTCGGAACGCCAATTAGAAGCTGCGATACGTAAAGCAACCACAGATGCTAAAAAATCTTACCTACAAATTGATATGGATAGTGCTACATTGCAAGCGCGCAAAGCTGCCATGGATTCTTCCGCATTAGTCGCGAAAGCATCCCAAGCTCAGTATGATGAAGGGCTTAAAAGTATGGTTGATGTGTTGCTTGCACAAAGAAATGCTTTTGCAACGCGATTAGATTTTGTGAATGCTCAATATGATTATGTGTTGAATGTGTTGAGGTTGAAGGCTTCTGTGGGTCAATTGAATGAAAATGAGCTTCGTCAAATGAATGCATGGTTAGTTGAAAAATAGAATAAATTGATTGTTTTGTCATCAAATATTCACAATTGATATGCTTTAATATGGCAAAAATTTCAATCAATTCACGCTGTGTGGAGTAATAAGACTTTGAGCTCTAATAATCCTGTACTTAGCCACCATATTTCTTCTCAATTTAACGAAGATTTGCAAGATGTCCATACCAAATTTATGGCAATGGGTGGTTTGGTTGAGCAACAAGTTGCTAATGCCATTCATGCTCTTTTAGACACCAATTTGAATTTGGCTGTAGATGTCCAATTTCAAGATAATACGGTAAACCGCTACGAGCGTGAAATTGATGAAGGCTTGACTTTGATTTTAGTACGCCGTCATCCTGCTGCGAGTGATCTCCGTATGGTAATTGCAATGAGCAAGGCCAATACCGATTTAGAACGTATAGGTGATGAAGCAGCTAAAATTGCACGTATAGCCCAAAATCTATGTGAAGAAGGTGAGTCACCTCGTGGTTATATGGAAACACGTCATATCGGTAACCAAGTGCGAGTAATGATTCATGATGCATTGGATGCATTTGCACGTGTTGATGCAGAGCAAGCACTTAAAGTATTGTTGGCTGACGCAGATATCGATCGTGAATATCAATCTGCTACACGTACATTAATGACCTACATGATTGAGGATCCTCGTCATATTTCTCGTGTTCTGAATGTCATGTGGGTGCTCCGTTCTTTGGAGCGTATTGGTGACCATGCGCGAAATATTTCTGAACAAGTGATTTATATGGCTAAAGGCTATGACGTACGACACACCAGTGTGGAAGAGATTGAAGAAAAAGTTCAAGGTAATCATTAAAATAGAATTCATATAATACACAAGAACCTCGAATATCGAGGTTTTTTTATGTGATAATAAACTTGATTTTTGTAAAAGATATAGACAAAAAAATTCCTAGATTTTGGGGGAAATCTAGGAAGGAAAACTGATGAAACAGTACGCTGTTATTATTATTTGTTCACTCATAATCTTGCTATGAAATAATAATATTTAAATTATGTGTAAAGTTCAGCTATAAAAGTGTGGTTTTGTGTAATTTAATATTAATAAAATGTAAACTAGCTCACATTTAAGTATCTTATTCAATCCTGCCTATTTTATTGGTTTATGTCAATTATCATGATGATTTAAAAGTATTTTAGAATCATTGAAATAAAAAAAGCCCTGATATTCAGGGCTTTTTTAAAGTCGTACTTATGCAGATTTTGCTTCAGCAGGTGCAGATAACATATGACCTGTTTCTTCAAAATTAGAATGCCAAGAAAGCGCTTCTGTAAGTAGGTGAGGGGTTTGTCCACCTTTAGCACATGCACGATCGAAATAGTCGTTTAATGCATCTTTATACAATGGGTGAACACAGTTATCGATGATTGCACGTGCACGTTCACGCGGTGCAAGACCACGTAAATCAGCAAGACCTTGTTCAGTAACAAGAACGTCTACGTCATGACCTGTGTGATCTACGTGAGATGCCATCGGCACTACAGATGAAATGTCACCGCCTTTAGCGATTGATTTAGTCACGAAAATTGCGATATGCGCATTACGTGCGAAGTCACCTGAACCACCAATACCATTCATCATTTTTGAACCACATACGTGCGTAGAGTTCACATTGCCGTAGATGTCAAATTCAAGCGCAGTATTGATCCCGATAATCCCTAAACGGCGTACCAATTCTGGGTGGTTTGAAATTTCTTGAGGGCGTAATACAAGTTTGTCTTTGTATTGCTCAAGATTATTGAATACTTTTTCACCATAACGTGCAGAAAGTGTAATTGATGAGCCAGAAGCGAATTTCATTTTACCAGCATCAATTAATTCAAAAGTACAGTCTTGAAGTACTTCTGAGTACATGATGAGATCTTCAAAATTCGATTCTTTAAGACCCGTTAATACCGCATTGGCAATTGAACCAATACCTGCTTGTAATGGACCTAAATTTTTAGGAAGACGTTCTTCAGCGACTTCTTTTTCAAAGAATTCGATTAAGTGGTTTGCAATTGCTTGGGTCTCATCATCTGGTGCAGTCACTGTTGATGGAGAATCATGGAATTCGCTGTTAAATACGATGCCAACAATTTTAGCAGGATCGATATTAATTGCGTGTGTACCAATACGCTCATCGACTTGAGTGAGTGGAATCGGCTGACGTGTCGGACGATAAGATGGGATATAAATATCGTGCAAGCCTTCGAATGCTGGGCTTAAATTTGTGTTAATTTCAACAATTACTTTTTCTGCAAAGATTGCAAAGCTTGCTGAGTTACCTACTGAAGTCGTTGGAATGATGCCACCATCTTCAGTAATTGCTACAGCTTCGATTACAGCAATATCAGGCTTTTTCAATTGTTTATTACGCATTTGTTCAACAGTTTCTGACAAATGCTGATCAATAAACATTACTTCGCCTTTATTGATCGCCTTACGCAAAGTATTATCGACTTGGAAAGGTAGACGACGAGCCAATACGCCAGCTTCAGTTAACTGTTTATCTAAGTCATTACCCAAAGACGCACCAGTGATTAAAGTGATCTTTAAAGGGTTTGTATGAGCGCGTTTTACCAATGCCAATGGAACTGCTTTAGCTTCACCAGCACGCGTGAAACCACTCATACCTACGGTCATGCCATCTTCAATAAACGTTGAAGCTTGTTCAGCTGAAATGACTTTTTCATGAAGTGACTCTAAACGAATGCGATCTAAAGACATGGTTTACTCTTCTCTTGATATTCTGGATCTGGCACCGATTGTACCGATCAAGCGAGCCATTTTGCATACCTGTTAGGCTAAGGTCTAATTTTTTCAAAAAATGCGGATATAAAGATATATTATGGTTTGTAAGATATTGTTTTTTATTTTTAATTTTCATTGTGGTGAATAATTAAACCAATTCAACCGTTCAACTATTCACCATTCATCAAAATCGTTCGGTGATGGTTTGCCTGATTTTATCTAAGGTGCTATTGGTTGAAATATCAGCAACTTGAGGTGTTGAAAGGGGCAGTAGAATGATAGCTTCAAGACCTCCTTCAGGACGATTATGAATTTTTAATTCACCTTCATGAATATCGACAATTCGTTTTACAATGGCTAAACCAAGACCACTCCCTTGGATGGTACGTGCTTCATTGCCACGTACAAAAGGTTGCATAAGGTCTGCAATTTGATCTTCTGGGATTCCATCACCGTGATCAGCAACACAAATTTTTAGATGATCTCCCTCGACTTTCGCACTTAGCTCAATGGGTTCAGCACCATAACGCTTAGAATTATTAATTAAGTTACCAATTAAGCGCTTGAGGGAAAGCGAACGAGCAGTAATCAGTGGGAGTTCTTCTGGTTCAAAGCGAATATCCAGGGGTTTAAACTGAATAACCAATTCTTGCAAAAGGGTATTGATATTGGTTTCTTTTAGGTCTTCATCTGAACCATCACGCATGTAAGAAATAAACTGATTAAGAATGGCATCCATATCATCCACATCAAAGATTAAGCCTTCTTTCAAGAAGTCATCATCTGACATCATTTCAGCACTCAGTCGAATTCGAGTGAGCGGGGTTCTTAAATCATGTGAAATACCAGCCAACATAATTTGACGATCACGTTCAGTGAGCTCCAATGTATAAATCATATGATTAAAGGCTTGGTTGACTTGGCGGATTTCCAAAGGTCCGTGGTTCGTCTCAAGATAGGGGGCTTTTCCAGTTTTACTATAGCTATTTGCTGCATTTTGAAGTCGGCGTAGTGGGCGATTGAGCTGTCTCACTAAAGTTAAGATAATCATGGCTGAAATCAGCGGTACGCCAAGAAACCATGCCAAAATCAATTCGGGGCTATAATTTGCATAAGTTTTTAACGGTTCTTGAACCCAATTCCCGTTCATTTCTGGGGTTTGAATCCAAATACGTGGGCTAGGTTTAAATTGGAAATAGACGGTGACCTCAGGCACGTCGAGCTCTTTGGCCAAACGTTTTTCAACTTGGTTCGTAAAGAATTCAGCAATGACTTTATCGCGCTGGTTGGGGAACGCAGCAGGGTCTGTAACGTATTCAATTCCAACACGCTGTTTTAACCATGTGTCAACATCAAGTTCAGTGTCACCATGAAAAATTCGAAGGTCGGGGTTGTTGATAATTTCGAGTTCAACCGCAAGGTAGCGTGCATGCTGTTGAATCTCTGGTAAATAGAGGGTTTTCCAAAAAAACCAAAGTGACATAAACAGACTAAAGAACACCACAAAAACAACCAAAACTGTTGTTCGCATTGCAGCGGAGCGCGGCTTGATTTTGTCAAGAAAGCGTTCCCATTTCGTTCGTTTTCGCTCTGAATACGCAACAAATTCATTAAATTTTTGTGGGTCAATAGGATCAAGTTTCACGGTCTAACCTGAGAGTTTGGGCTTAAAAAGAATAAGTGCATGTAATTGTTTAATACATAAAATAAAGACCCCGACATCATTGATGGCGGAGTCCATTGTTTAAAAAATTATTCTGCACCATCTGGTACGAATACGTATCCCACACCCCACACCGTTTGAATATAGCGTGCACGAGCCGGATTTTCCTCGATTAAACGACGTAAACGAGAGACTTGAACATCAATAGAGCGTTCCATTGCTCCCCATTCACGACCACGTGCCAAATTCATTAATTTATCACGTGTCAACGGTTCACGAGGATGTTGCACCAATGCTTTGAGTACTGCGAATTCACCAGTAGTTAAGGTCACCACTTGACCCTCACGAGTCAGTGTTCGAGTCGATAGATCGAGTGACCAAGGACCAAATGAAACCACTTCAACATTCTGGCTTGGTGCCCCAGGAACCTCACGCACTTGTCGACGTAGTACAGCTCGGATACGAGCTAACAATTCATTTGGGTTGAATGGTTTTGGTAGATAGTCATCAGCACCTGCTTCAAGCCCTGCAATACGATCAGAGTCGCTACCACGTGCAGTGAGCATAATAATAGGAGTGTCAATGTTAGACTGCCTTAAACGACGACAAATGCTCAAACCATCTTCTACAGGAAGCATAAAATCTAAAACGATGAGCGAGAAAAGTTCACGTTGTAATAACCGATCCATTTGCGTGGCATCATGTGCGGTTTTAACCACAAAACCTTTATCTTCTAAAAACCGTTGTAAAAGGGTACGAAGACGCACATCATCGTCGACGACCAGAATGCGTTCAACTCTGTCAGTGTCATTGTGTACTACATCAGTATTTTCAGCAGGTACAACTAAACTCATGATGCACTCCCTTAAAAGTTGTATTTATAAATAGTCATTTGTCTCAGTATAATGCCTAAGTTCTTGTTAAGACTATGTATCAAATTGCTCAAAATTACAATTTTAAGTGTGTTCTGAAACCAAATCACAACATGTATTGACCTGTTTTTAAGCAAATAATTTAAAATAAAATCGCTATTCAATATGAAGCTAATTTGAAGTGGTATTGAAAGCAAAAAATTTACATCAAAATCAGAAAAATAAAGTGATTATAAAGAGTTAAATGTTTTAGTTCATTGTCAAAGTGATGACACAATGACGCATTACACTCAAATAATTGATCAGAGATCTCACTAGAAGCTTTTTCTCTGGGAGATAAAACTAGAAAAATTGAGACTTTTATTTAAAATTTCATTGCAAATATTCAAAACAATTGTGGATTTTATAGTCTCGGTCTTTATAATCACTAACTTTTAGTCCTTATCCTTGTGGAATTTAACACGATGACTGACTTAGTTCAGCAGTTGGCAAGTGAACTTGCCGTACGTCCAAACCAAGTAGAAGCTGCCATTAAGCTGATTGATGAAGGTTCTAGTGTTCCATTTATTGCACGTTACCGTAAAGAAGTAACTCAAGGCTTAGACGATACGCAGTTACGTCAACTGGATACCCGATTAACTTACCTTCGTGATTTATTTGAACGCCGTGAAAAGGTCATTGAATCACTGAAAGAACAAAATAAACTCACGGATGATTTGTTAGCTCGCGTCAATGCCGTTGAAACAAAAAATGCATTAGAAGAAATTTACGCACCGTATCGTCCAAAACGTACGAGTAAATCATTTAAAGCAAAAGAGGCTGGTTTAGGCCCAATCGCTGAAAAAATCTATAATGAAAATGTTGAACCTGCAGAAGCTTTAGCAGGATTTAATCATGAAGATTATCCTGATTTAGAGAGTCAATTAGACGCTGTTCAGCATATTCTCATTGATGACTGGGCACAAAATATTGCACTCACGACAGAGCTTAAAGCGATGTTTGCAAAAACAGCAGTTTTAAAAAGCTTAGTTGCTAGTGAAGAGAAAAAAGAAGTTGGTAAAAAATTCCGTGACTACTTCGATTTTTCTGAAAATTTAAACAAAGTTCCATCACATCGCTTATTGGCAATGTTACGTGGACGTCAAGAGAATGTACTAGGTCTAAAAGTTGATGGTGAAAATGATGCTCCTTTGGCGCGCATTGAAACTGAATACAATCTTGATCAAGTTCAACCTCAAGCCCGTCAAGATTTTCTGAAGCAGACTGCAAAATTATTCTGGCTCGGCAAAGTCCGCCCTACAATTGAGCATTCACTTCTGACAGAAAAGCGTTTGGCTGCTGAAGCAGAAGCAATGCAAGTATTTGCAGAAAATTTA
The DNA here is from genome assembly GCF_013417345.1 of Acinetobacter sp. YH16032. Lineage (NCBI taxonomy): Bacteria > Pseudomonadati > Pseudomonadota > Gammaproteobacteria > Moraxellales > Moraxellaceae > Acinetobacter > Acinetobacter sp. YH16032. Next base: position 49,513 of record NZ_VPEE01000005.1, read on the forward strand.
CGTCATTTACTTTTATCTGCACCAGCAGGTTCACGTACTACTTTAGGTGTGGATCCTGGTATCCGTACGGGTGTGAAATTGGCTGTCGTGAATGCATCTGGAGATGTACTGGCACACAGCACGATTTATCCATTCGCACCTAAAGAAGATAAAGAAGGCTCAATCAATGAATTGGCACGTTTATGCCGTGAATTCAATGTTGAGCTAATTGCTATTGGTAACGGTACCGCGAGTCGTGAAACAGAAGCTGTTGTTGCGGAAATGATGGCTGCTCATGCTGATCTTAAATTAACGCGCGTGTCTGTATCTGAAGCAGGTGCTTCAGTATATTCAGCATCTGAATTGGCTTCACAAGAATTACCAGATTTAGACGTATCGATTCGTGGTGCAGTATCTATTGCGCGTCGTTTACAAGATCCATTGGCTGAACTTGTGAAGATTGATCCTAAATCAATTGGTGTAGGTCAATATCAACACGATGTGAATCAAACAGGCTTGGCAAAAACGCTTGAAGCTGTAGTGGAAGACTGTGTGAACTCAGTTGGTGTAGATGTGAATACAGCATCTTCAGCGATTTTGGGTTACATCGCAGGATTAAATAAATCTATAGCACAGCAAATTGTAGACTACCGTAAAGAGAATGGTCGTTTTGATAATCGTCAAGATTTGAAAAAAGTACCACGCTTAGGTGAGCGTACTTTTGAGCAAGCTGCAGGTTTCTTACGTATTCAAGATGGTTCAGAACCATTGGATGCATCAGCAGTTCATCCTGAGTCTTATGGTTTAGTCAACAAGATTGTTGAAGCGAAAGCGACCACTGTAAAAGATATTATTGGCAATACTGAAATCATTCGTCAGGTTAAACCTGAAGAGTTTGTTGATGATAAATTTGGTTTACCAACGATCCAAGATGTTTTGGCGGAGCTTGAAAAACCAGGTCGTGATCCACGTCCAGAGTTCCGTACAGCGAAGTTCCGTGATGACATTACTGAGGTTTCACAACTGACTGAAGGCTTAGAGCTTGAAGGTGTAGTGACCAATGTAACGAACTTTGGTGCATTTGTTGATGTTGGTGTTCATCAAGATGGTTTAGTTCATATTTCAGAACTAGCGAATGAATTTATTTCTGATCCACATAAGTTTGTGAAACCAGGGCAAATTGTTCAAGTGCGTGTGTTACAAGTTGATGTGGAACGTAATCGTGTTAATTTATCGATGCGTCCTGCAGGATCTGAAGCACCTGCGAAGGCAACGCGCCAGCCACGTCGTGAAACTCATGGCCAGCAAGAGCAACGTGGTGAGCGTAAACCACACGCGAAGCGTCCTCAGCAAGCACGTCCACAGGGTGATCGCCCACAACATGCGAAAAAACCTCAGCAGCAGAAACCACAAGAACAGAAAATTGGTGGTTTAGGTGCATTATTATTACAAGCAGGGGTTAAAGGTTCGAAGTAATCTTTAATCAGGTAAAAAACCTCCCATATGGGAGGTTTTTTTATGCTTATGTTTTTAAATAAATGAAGAACATCAAGGTGATTTATTTTAAATGTAAACTTTAAGATGGTGTAAAACAACAAGAAAAACTTAATAATCAATTCACTTCAAAATTATTTTTAACTTTATAAGTCATATAATTAAGAAAAATTAAACATGAGTATATCTCAAAATAAAGAGCTGAAACCTCGATTTTATAGTCGTGATTTGCTCTCAGGTCTGGTTGTTTTCCTTGTTGCACTTCCGCTTTGTTTGGGCATAGCTCATGCATCAGGTGCACCACTCATTTCAGGCATTATTGCTGGCGTGATTGGTGGAATCGTTGTTGGTTTTTTTAGTGGCTCACATATCAGTGTATCTGGTCCCGCTGCAGGCTTAGTGGCGATTGTATTGACCCAAATTGAATTACTACAAGGTAATTATCAAGCCTTTTTGTTCACATTGTTTTTAGCTAGAATTTTACAAATATTATTTGGTATTTTTAGGTTAGGTGTTTTCTCAAATTTCGTACCCACCAATGTGATTTTGGGATTGCTTGCCGCGATTGGTCTGTTACTGATTATCAGTCAATTACCTAAATTGATTGGTTTGGATGTCAAAGGCTTTGTTTTGATTGATCAATGGTCAATTCAATCTGTACTGAGTCATATTGATATTGGCTCAGGATTAATTGGTCTAAGTTGTATTGCGTTAATCCTACTGTGGGATAGTAGTAAATTAAAAAAACTGCCGCTGCCTTCAGCCTTGATTGCGGTGATATTTGCTGGACTTCTTAACTTTATCATGTTGAAAATCGGCTCTCCATATGCAGTAAACCCTCAACAATTGATTAATCTTCCGAATATCTTTTCTGGTTCAGAAACGATTTTCCAGTTTCCAGATTTTTCGTATTGGAATAATAGTTTAATTTATACGGGTGCAATTACATTAGCGGTGGTAGCTTCTCTTGAAACACTATTGAATTTAGAAGCTGCCGATAAGATGGATCCACAAAAGCGCTCATCACCACCGAATCGTGAATTATTTGCACAGGGTGTTGGAAACTCTATGTCAGGATTGATCGGTGGTATGCCGATTACCTCAGTCATTGTTCGTAGTTCAGTGAATGCAACCAGTGGAGCTAAAACCAAATTTTCTGCAATCTTTCATGGTTTTTTACTGATTGTTGCAGTGGTGGCGCTCACCCCATTAATCAATGCGATACCGCTATCTTCATTGGCAGCAATCTTAATCTTGACTGGATTTAAATTGGCAACACCAAGCCTATTTAAACGGATTTATGCGCAAGGTTGGAAACAATTTTTACCTTTTATTGTCACGGTAGTTGCAATCATTGCAACTGATTTACTGAAAGGCATCATGATTGGTCTAGTGATCAGTTTATTGATTATCTTACAGAGTCATTTACACCGTGGTGTACGTGTGATCCATGAAAAACACTTGCATGGTTCACTTACCCGTATTGAATTAGCACCGAATTTAAGTTTTTTAAATCGTGCCGCACTCGTCACCGCTTTAGAAAAAGTTAAACCGCATGAAAATGTGCTAATCGATGCATCCAATACCTATTATATTGATCCAGATATCTATCAAATTATTAAGGACTTTCAAAGTGAAGTGGCGGTAAAGCAGGGGATAAAAGTTAATTTACAAGGTTTTAAAGCACATTATCCTGAAATAAAAGAGGACGAGCTCGATCTTGATGTGAGTACGCAAGAACTCCAAAAACAGCTCAGTCCTGATCAAGTTTTACAGATGCTAAAAGACGGGAACTTGCGTTTTATTAATCATCAGCGTTTACACCATAATATTGCTCGCCAAATTCAAGTTACGTCAAATGCAGGGCAACATCCTATTGCTGCAGTGTTGGGTTGTATGGATTCTAGAGCACCGACAGAGCGCATTTTTGATGTAGGAATCGGTGATTTATTCAGTTTGCGTATTGCTGGAAATATTGCTGGTCAAAAAGTCGTGGGCTCTTTAGAGTTTGCATGTAAAACCAAAGGTTCAAAACTGATCGTGGTATTGGGGCATACGGACTGTGGTGCGGTAGGATCTGCTTGTCATTTATTTGAGCAAAAGGTGGATTTGAGTCAACTAAAAGATACACCGAACGTTCAGCATTTTTTGAAGCCGATTATGCAGGCGGCGGAAACAGTCAAAAATGATATGAGTAATTATCAACTTACAACCAATTTTATTGATGCCGTAACTGTGTTAAATGTGCGAAATAATATTAATTATATTATTAAAAATAGTGACACGTTAAGAGACATGATTGAGCGTAAAGAGATTGGGATTGTTGGCGCAATCTATGATGTGAAATCTGGTCAAGTCAACTTTTTATCTTAAATGATCTCATTTCATCAGTAAGTGATATTAAAAACCTCCCAAATGGGAGGTTTTTAATTTATCCATTAATCATGGGGACAATCCAGCTGGTTAAGATCAATAAAATCCCGAGATGACCTAATTTTCGTGAAATTTTTACGAATTTTGGAACTGATTGTTCGATCTTTTGTGCATAGTCTTGTAGGTTGGCAGCTTTAGTTTGGCGGCTATGCCACAAGAATACGGCAAGATCGATACAGATGAGAATAGTTCCTACATCTGCGACTACGTCTAAAACTTTAAATTCTTGAGTATAAAAACCTAGAGTAACTTGATAAATGAGGAATATCGCAAATGCGATGGCTGCAAATTGCAGCACTAAAGCTAAACCACGCATAAGTACAAAGCATAAAATCAATAAGATGCAAGGTTTATAACATAACTCTGCCACCTAACGAATGATCTCAAAATTTTTTTTACGCCTAGATTTGAACCCAATCATGATTAGCACTAAATAAGATTCGGTAAGATCAAGCTGAATGCAATAGTGCCTAAACCTATTTTTGACAAATGATATGCATAAGACTTTGGTGCTTTGGCATGATTCATCTGCTGTTGATCCAATTCAGTTTTATTTTGAGCATCGGCTGGTTTTATGTTGAATCCCAGCTCAAGCAAAATTAAAAATAAACCTAGCTGTAATAAGGTGTCGAATGAGTAATGTTGCTGAATAATCATGCTCATGATTTGAGTAAAAATCAAAACAGCAACTGCTAGAAAAAATAATCTAAAAAAATAAATTTGAGCCATGACAAACTCCTATTTTATGTTTTGATCATGGCATTTAATTCTTAAAGAATAATTAAAATCACACAGTGAAAATGTAACAAGATCATCTCACAAAGTACTTAAATTAACTTGTTCGATCACCAATGTTCGCCAGGAAATAGTCGGGCATATGCACGCTGTACAATGTTTAATTTCTCTTGGCGACCGACAGAAGCAGTAGAGCTTGGAAATAAATTAAATCCAATCGACATCAATTTATTATTAATATCAGGTGCAATTGCATAAGTAATTGATGCAAGTTTTCCAAGACCAGTCGCTACCTTTTTTGGACGGTTCACAATAGCACCAGCGATTAAATCTGCAGCTTGATTCGGTGAAAGTGCTGGCACGTATTTATATATTTTAGTTGGAGCGATCATCGGCGTTCTGACCAAAGGCATGTAGACCGAGGTGATAGCGATATTATGCGCATGTACTTCAGCTGATAGGCAACGGCTAAATGCATCCAATGCAGCTTTTGAAGCGACATATGCAGAGAAGCGTGTAGCATTGGCTAATACACCAATTGAACTAATATTAATAATATGTCCACGTTCACGGTCTATCATATGTGGAAGGACATTTAAAATGAGGCGAACAGCACCAAAATAGTTGAGTTGCATCGTGCGTTCAAAATCATGAAAACGGTCGATGGACTCATGGACTGCACGGCGAATCGAACGACCTGCGTTATTAATTAGAATATCAATATGTGTGACGCTATCGAAGATTTGTTGCGTTACAGCATCGATTGAACTCATATCATTCAAATCACAAGGAAAAATGTCAGCTTTTCCCCCTTTTTGCTCAATCTCATATTTTACTTGTTGTAAAGTTTCCTCAGTTCGTGCCACCAATAATACATGCGCACCTGCCGCAGCCAATTGATGTGCAACAGTTAAACCGATACCACTGGATGCGCCTGTAATCAGAATATTTTTTCCATGGACACGTTTTTTAAAACGCTGTTCTAATTTTTTATTCACTTCATTCTCCCTGTAAATGCAATGAATTGTGCAACACGTCTTTTGCAACGTGTCATACAAATCAGTATAGTGGAAAAATGAAAATAAACCATGGCATAAGTTTATGAATTTATTGTAAAAATTAGAGTAAATGCTCTAATTTTTGTATTTGATAATACGAGTAAAATAACTAAAAAAGACCCTAAGGTAAATGAGGATAAAGCCTCAATCATGAGGCTTTATTTCTAATGCATTATCAAAATTAAACTTGAGCGAGCGCTTGTTCTAGGTCGGCGATTAAATCGTCAGCATGTTCGATTCCAATAGATAAGCGAACCATATCCGTAGAAACGCCAGCAGCTTTTAACTCTTCTTCATTCAGTTGGCGATGCGTTGTGGTTGCTGGGTGGCATGCTAAGCTTTTTGCATCACCGATATTCACCAATCGTGTGAATAATTGTAGGGCATCAATAAAGCGAGTTCCGCCTGCTAAGCCATCCTGTACACCAAATGAAAGAATTGCTGAAGGTTTGCCCTTAACGTATTTCTGAGCTAAAGCATGCTGCGGGTGATCAGGTAATCCTGCGTAATTTACCCATTTTACTTTTGGATGAGCTTGTAAATATTGAGCAACTTTTAAAGCATTTTCAGTATGACGTTCCATACGTAGACTTAATGTTTCTAAACCTTGTAGGATTAAGAAAACATTTTGTGGGCTAATCGCTGCACCTGTGTTGCGTAATGGCACGACACGAGCACGTGCAATATAAGCTGCTTCACCAAGCGCTTCGACATAGTTCACGCCGTGATAGCTTGGATCGGGCGTATTTAACGCTTTAAAACGATCTGGATATTTACCCCAAGGGAATTTACCGCTGTCAACAATGATACCGCCGATCGAATTACCATGTCCGCCGATGTACTTGGTTAGAGAGTGAACAACAATATCTGCACCAAATTCAAAAGATTTTTGAAGCACTGGTGTAGCAACCGTATTGTCCACAATCACAGGAATACCAAGTTCATGTGCAAGCTTGGAAATCGCCTCTAAATCAATAATATTGCCGAGTGGATTACCAATAGACTCAACGAAGACTAATTTAGTTTTTTCATCAACAAGTGCCCGCAAACTTTCTGGATTTTGATAATCGAAGAAGCGCACTTCGATCCCTTGTTTTGGTAGCGTATGTGCAAATAAATTATATGTACCACCATAAAGTGTAGATACAGAAGCGATATTGTCCCCAGCTTCAGCAATGGTTTGAATGGCATAGGTAATGGCTGCCATACCTGATGCAAGTGCTAATGCGCCGATCCCACCTTCGAGTGCTGCAATACGTTGTTCAAGCACAGCAGTCGTTGGGTTCATAATCCGTGTATAAATATTCCCAGAGACCTTTAAATCGAATAGGTCTGCGCCATGTTGCGTATTATCAAATGAGTAAGACGTCGTTTGATAAATGGGTACCGCAACTGCTTTAGTCGTTGGTTCAGGTGAGTATCCAGCATGGATGGCGAGGGTTTCGTCCTTATATGTCATTTTGAGATCTTCTTGTGGTTTAAAAATTGTTCAATGAGAATATAGCACCCTAATCATATTATAAAATTTATAAAATATTGAAAAAGTTATCTAAAATTCTCATATGTTGCTCATTTAAAAGCCATATTCTTGTGCACTTTGAATGGTGAATTTGATGAAAAATAAACTTGTAACATTCCTTGCAAGTTCGGGCGTATGGCTTATGTTTTTATCGTATTCATCGTATAATGCTCCCTAATTATTTGTCCGCGATTTGTATTTACAGCGGATTTTGTTTTTTTTATAGAGGAGTCCTACGTGGCCCAATATATTTACACGATGAACCGTGTGTCTAAGATGGTTCCGCCTAAGCGCGAAATCCTTAAAGACATCTCTTTATCATTTTTCCCGGGCGCTAAAATTGGTGTTCTTGGTTTAAACGGTGCAGGTAAATCTACCTTGCTTCGTATTATGGCTGGCGTAGATAAAGATTTCTCTGGTGAAGCTCGTGCACAACCAGGTATCAAGATCGGCTACCTTGAGCAAGAGCCGCCATTAGATGAAACAAAAGACGTTCGTGGCAACGTTGAAGATGGCGTTCGTGAAGCACTTGATGCATTAGCTCGTCTTGATGAAGTTTTCGCTGAATATGCAGCTGAAGATGCCGACTTTGATGCACTTGCAAAAGAGCAAGAAAAGCTTGAAGCAATTATTCAAACTTGGGATGCGCATAACTTAAATAACCAGCTTGAACAAGCAGCGGCAGCGTTAAACTTGCCAGCTTGGGATGCTGATGTCACTAAATTGTCAGGTGGTGAGCGCCGTCGTGTGGCACTTTGCCGTTTGCTCTTGTCTAAACCAGACATGTTGCTTCTTGACGAACCGACGAACCATTTGGATGCATCATCTGTTTCATGGTTGGAACGTTTCTTAAAAGACTTCCCTGGTACAATCGTTGCGATTACGCATGACCGTTATTTCTTGGATAACGTTGCTGAGTGGATTCTTGAGCTTGACCGTGGTATGGGTATCCCTTATCAAGGTAATTATTCTTCTTGGTTAGAGCAGAAAAATGCTCGTTTAGAGCAAGAACAGAAGCAAGAAGAATCTTTTGCTAAAGCATTGAAAAAAGAACTTGAATGGGTTCGTTCTAATGCAAAAGGTCAGCAAAAGAAAAATAAAGCACGTATGGAACGCTTTGAAGAGCTTAACTCTCGTGAATTCCAACAACGTAACGAAACGTCTGAAATCTACATTCCACCTGGTCCACGTCTAGGGAACAAGGTTGTAGAAGTTGAAGGCATCAGCAAATCGTTTGGTGATCGTACACTTTACAAAGATTTATCTTTTGTTGTTCCTCCTTGTGCGATCGTGGGTATCGTGGGTGAGAACGGTGCTGGTAAAACTACACTATTCCGTATGATGACAGGTGAATTACAACCTGATACAGGTACGGTAACGCTAGGTGAGTCAGTTAAAGTGGCTTACGTGGGTCAGATTCGTGACACCTTAGATAACAATAAAACGGTTTGGGAAGAAGTTTCTGGCGGTTTAGATATCTTACGTATTGGTGAATATGAAATCGCATCACGTGCATATATTGGTCGTTTTAACTTTAAAGGCCAAGATCAGCAGAAGCGTGTAGGTCAATTGTCAGGTGGTGAGCGTAACCGTTTACAACTTGCGAAAATTCTACAAATGGGTGCAAACGTTATCCTTCTCGATGAACCATCGAACGACTTGGATATCGAAACTTTACGTGCCCTTGAGGATGCAATTTTAGTATTCCCGGGTACTGTAATGGTCATTTCGCATGACCGTTGGTTCCTTGACCGTATTGCAACGCACATCTTGTCATTCGAAGGTGAAACACCAGAATTCTTCACAGGAAACTATGCTGAGTTCGAAGAATACCGTCGTAAACGTGATGGCGATGATTTAGTGGCTAAGCGCCAGAAATATCGCAAAATTGGTGGTTAATTCCATCTAATAAAAAAACCAGCCTTCAGGCTGGTTTTTTATGAATTAATTCTATGAAAATGCTAAAAGACTATAAGCTTGAAGTAGAGTTCTTTTTGCATTTTCATTTCCAGCATTCGCTGATTGGTTCAGCCATTTTTCAGCAATTTGATAATTTCGATCCAAACCTAGTTCACCATTTAAGTAACTCAGACCTAATTGATATTGTGCTTCAGCATTCCCACGTAATGCATCACGTAGGTATAACCACATTTGATTTCGAGGGTTTAAGGATGTGGATGGCTCGAGATTGGATAAATTAGCTGTTCGAGTACGTTTTAGATCAAAGAATAGTGATTGAAATAGTTTTATTATCATTATGGTTCTCCTTGCTTATCCATGCAAAAATGAGATCTATTTCATTAAATTATGCTCTTTTGAAGGTTTTGTCTACTACTCATATATAAAATTTAAATTTATTTAATTTTAAGTCCTTAAAGCTCAAATGAGCTTTAAGGATAGATGAAAATAAACAATTAATTTTCCCATTCGTGATTACATTCACGGCATTTCCATTTCTTTTGAGATTGCATGAAGGCTTGCATCGAAATTTTGAAATCTGGTAAATCTTTCCAGAACATCACACCCGCTATCACTGCAATTAAAAATACGATCACAGTTGCAATTTGAAGTGTCTCACCAGCACCATTACTAAAAATCATCAATACAACGCTAATAATGACCAATAATAGGAGTAAAAATAGAGTGGGTACGAGGATGATTAAGCTTTTAGGAACATTTGGTCGTACAGCAGGTGCATTAGCACTCGCTAAAGGAAGAATTTTACGACTTTGACATTTAGGGCATTGGTACTGCATGAGCGCTCCGTATTTCTTTTACTTAATTCTATAACATCGAAACTAAAATCAAAAATGTATAGATGAAAAAAAACCACTGATCGAGGTCAGTGGTTTTTTTAGAATTTGGCGTCCCTACGGGGATTCGAACCCCGGTTACCGCCGTGAAAGGGCGATGTCCTAGGCCTCTAGACGATAGGGACTTATGAGGCAACACAGTCAATGCTATAAAAGCAATCTAGGTATCAAGCTAAGTGCTCAATCTGTGTGAGCGCTATATTAGGGATATAACACTCATGCGTCAATAAAAAATTTAATTAAGCTTCATCAACTGCATCATTTTTCGGCAATTTTAAGCTTTGATTCAATTTTTCCCATACTTTAAGCTCTTTTTTACTTGGACCGCCAATGATTTCGAGTGCATGACGCAGGCGAGCAAAAGTCAAATCAGGACCAATGGTCACCATGGTTTGCATCACTGGCGTTGAAGCAGTAGAACCCGCAATGGCAATAAAGAACGCAGGCATAAAGTCACGTAATTTAATTTCCATTTGTGCAGCTAAATCCATTAGCGTTTGGCTAACTGTGTCATTATTCCAAGTAAATAAGCTTTCTAAGCGCCAAATTGCAAATTGTAGGCTTTGACGAACTTGCTCTTCAGATAACTTTTTACTTTCGAATTGTGCTTTAGACAGTGTAGGGAAGTGATTAAAATAATGTGCTGACCAATTCACTGCTTCAGACAATAGGTTAATACGTGGTTGAATTGCAGCCGCAATTTCCTCTAACTTAGCACGATCTGCCTTCCACGCCAATAAAGTATTTAAAAGCTCAGCAGGGCTAAGTGCTTTGATCCATTGACCGTTTAACCAATTGAGTTTTTCTACATCGAAAATTGGACCCCCAAGCGATACACGTTGGATGTCAAAATTCTCGATCATCTCAGTCAAATTGAACTTTTCGCGTTCATCTGGCATTGACCAACCCATGCGACCCAAATAGTTTAATAATGCTTCTGGTAATACACCGATATCTTTGTAGTAATTGATTGAAGTTGGGTTTTTACGTTTAGATAGTTTTGACTTATCAGGGTTACGTAAAAGTGGCATGTGGCAAAGCACAGGCATTTCCCAACCAAAATATTGGTAAAGCAATTGGTGTTTAGGTGCCGATGGAATCCATTCTTCACCACGAATCACGTGAGTGATTTCCATTAAATGGTCATCAACAACGTTTGCTAAGTGGTAAGTTGGTAGGCCATCGGTTTTCAGCAGAATTTGCATGTCGACTTGTGCCCATGGGATTTCTACTTCACCACGCAGTAAGTCATTAAATTTACAAATCCCTTCTTCAGGTACTTTCATGCGAATAACATGCGGTTCGCCAGCCGCTAAACGTCTTTCAACTTCTTCTGGCGTATGTTTTAGACCACGACCATCATAACGAGGAGATTCACCACGTGCTTGTTGTTCTGCACGCATTTGATCTAATTCTTCAGCAGTGGCAAAACAATAGAATGCATGACCTTTTTCAACCAGTTCTAACGCATATTTTTTATAAATATCCATACGTTCAGATTGACGATATGGCGCATGAGGGCCACCCACATCTGGACCTTCTGACCAATTTAAACCTAACCAGCGCAATGAATCGAGAATCATTTTTTCTGATTCAGGTGTTGAACGGAGTTGGTCTGTATCTTCAATACGTAAGATAAATTCACCGCCATGCTGTTGAGCAAAGCATAGGTTAAATAATGCGATATAAGCAGTACCTACATGGGGGAAACCTGTAGGAGATGGTGCAATACGAGTACGAACTGTCATAGCCAGAAAAAGTTATCAAATAAAAATTGGTTTTATTATAGCAAAAAGCCCAGTGGCTTAATGATTAATTCATTAAATCGGACTGGGCTAAATTTGACTCAATTGGGGAGATTGAGAAAAATGGTGCTTAAGATGTGTGCTGAGGAAATAAACTTTGTAAAAAACGCGAAAACTGTTGGTGTTGCGATGCTAGGAAGTTTTGCGTTGGAGCATTCTTAATAGAGGTGATCACTTTAATCTGATCCATCTCTGAAGAAGGTTTGTTCTCAGCACGTTCACGTTTTTGTTGAGTCAATGCGCGTTCGATAGGTGTTAAAGACTTTTCAGCAACACCAGAGTTTTGTAGTGATTTAGCAGGGTTTTGTAACGCTGCTGCATGTGTCTGGCTCATACCAAAAACACATAAAGTTAAGCTTAATGCTTGTAAATAGCACAAATTCATTTCAATTTTCCCCTATTTTGAATTTATTGTAAGAGTAATTAGGTTTACATTTTAAACATAAAATTCACAAAAGCACAAATGCATCACACTTTCTTACAATTTGTTATTCAACAATCCTTAAGTTACTCAACCTGTAGCTGAAATAAATTTTGCCTCTTTTTATCAATAAAATATGGAGATTTGGTGAAGATATGATGTTATGCGGTAAATTTTAAAGAGAGTATAAGTGATAAAAATGCAATTCATATGAAGAAAATGTATATAAAATTTAGATATTTACAATGATTTAATTCGTCTATTGAATACATTGTGACTGAAGTAAATAAAAAATATAGTGCAATTCATAAATGTAATAAAAAAGAGATTTTAATGAATAAGCACTTTTTCAATAAATTATTGGGCACAATGAGTATTGGGGCATTGTTGTTCAGTATGATTGCACAGGCGAATACATCATTTTTAAATGTTTCTTATGATCCCACTCGCGAATTTTATCAAGAATATAACCAAAGTTTCGGTGAGTTTTGGAAAAAACGTACTGGTCAAGACGTGCAATTTAAGCAATCTCATGGTGGATCTGGGAAACAAGCACGTGCTGTAGCAACAGGATTACAAGCAGATGTTGTGACCTTGGCACTTGCAAATGATATTGAAGAAATTGTAAAAGCAGGTTATATCAATAAAAATTGGCAAAAAGAATTTCCCAATAATTCAGCACCCTATACATCTACCATTGTTTTTTTAGTAAAAAAGGGCAATCCAAAAAATATCAAAGACTGGAATGATTTAGTCAAACCAGGTGTTGAGATCATTACCCCGAACCCAAAAACAGGTGGTGCGCCACGTTGGATTTATTTATCTGCATGGGGCTATGCACTTAAACAGCCTGCCGGAAATGATGCCAAAGCTCGTGAGTTAGTCAAACGATTATACAAAAATGTCAAAGTGTTAGATTCAGGAGCCCGTGGATCACTCACGACTTTTGCTGAACGTGGAATTGGTGATGTTTTACTGTCTTGGGAAAATGAAGCGCTCTTAGCGACGCAAGGTTTGGGGCAAGATAAATTTGAAATTATTTATCCATCCATTTCAATTCTAGCTGAGCCTTCTGTTGCCATCGTAGATAAAACCGTAGATAGAAATGGGAATCGTAATCTTGCAAAAGGATATCTTAACTATCTGTATTCACCTTTGGGGCAGGAATTAGCTGCTAAACATAATTTTCGACCACGTAATGAAAAAATCGCAGCTAAATACAGTACTAAATTTCCAAAGGTACAATTATTTACCATCGATAAAGTATTTGGTGGTTGGGCGAAAGCGCAGCAAACGCACTTTGTAAATGGCGCGATTTACGACCAAATTTCAGCAGAAAAATAATCTATTTTTAGAACTTATGTGAATGGATCGCGATATGCTATCCATTTTTAATTATAAGAAATCCATAAAATACTATATATTTGAATATAGACTGTATTTAAGATGATTTATGAATTAATTCATAATCTTGAAAGAAAAATGGTAGCAATATAACGTAAATCACATGTCTAAATTAAATTGATGAATATGATTTTATTTCATATATTTAGATTAATTATGTATATCTAGATTTTTTGACTATGAAAACTCAATTTAAAGCCTTGCTTACAGCGGGCTTACTCGCAACAGGTTTATCGTTCAGCGTATCTTCTCAAGCAGCACAACGTGATTTCCTGAATGTATCTTATGATGCGACTCGTGAATTTTATGATGAGTTTAATCAGTCATTTGGTCAATATTGGCAGTCAAGAACTGGAGTGAAAGTCAACTTTAAACAATCTCATGGTGGCTCAGGTAAACAAGCACGCTCTGTGGTTGATGGCTTGAAAGGCGACGTTGTCACTTTGGCTTTGGCAAATGATATTGAAGAGATCGTGAAATCGGGTCAAATCAATAAAGGATGGCAAAAAGAGTTCCCTTATAACTCTGCACCTTATACATCAACTATTGTTTTTATGGTGCGTAAAGGTAACCCTAAAAAAATTCAGGATTGGCAAGATCTTGTTAAGCCGGGTGTAGAAATCATCACACCAAACCCTAAAACAGGTGGTCTACCACGCTGGGTATATTTATCAGCTTGGGGTTATGCACTCAAACAACCAGGTGGTAATGAAGCGAAAGCAAAAGACTTTGTCGGTAAGATGTACCATAACGTCAAAGTGATGGACTCTGCGGCGCGCGCTTCTATGACGACATTTGCTGAGCGTAAAATTGGCGATGTGTTGCTCACTTGGGAAAATGAAGCACTGGTCACTCAAAAAGCCTTGGGCAAAGATCAGTTTGATATTGTTTATCCATCTATTTCGATTTTAACAGAGCCTTCTGTTGCCATCGTTGATCGTACTGTAGATAAAAATGGCAATAAATGGTTGGCGACTGGCTATATCAACTATTTATATTCACCATTAGGTCAGGAGATGGCTGCTAAGCATTTCTATCGTCCGCGTAATGCTGAAGTGTTAGCAAAATACTCAAAACAATTTCCTAAGTTAAAAACATTCACCATTGATGAGGTTTTCGGTGATTGGGCAAAAGCACAACAAGCACATTTTGTGAATGGTGCGATTTTTGATCAGATTTATAACAGCCGTCGTTAATATACCGAAGTAATTGAAATTCAATAAAAAAGCCTCTAAGTGAGGCTTTTTTATTTGAACATTCCAGTGAATGAAACGGTTTTGCCTATAGAAAGTAAAATTTACCTACAAAAAGTCGTTTGGAGCTTTATTAAAACAAGGTAATAATGTGCAGTTAAATTTTTAGATGTTCTGAAACGTTATTATGTCGCATATTTCTGTATTACTTCATGAAACTGTAGATGCTCTATTGGGTGGGCGTAATACAGGGATTTATGTAGATGGCACCTTTGGTCGAGGAGGTCATACTCGGCTTCTCTTGTCTAAATTAGATGAACATTCTCGTGTCTATGCATTTGATAAAGATCCGCAGGCTTTGGCTGTGGCTGCTCAGTTAGAACAAGAAGATCCAAGATTTACCATTATTCATGCAAGTTTTGCAGATATTAAAACAGCCTTAAATCAACGCGGTGTTGAAACTGTCGATGGTGTTATGGCAGATTTGGGTGTGTCATCGCCACAACTTGATCAGGCCGAACGTGGTTTCAGCTTTATGAAAGACGGTCCATTGGATATGCGAATGGACAACTCTCAAGGCCTAACTGCAGCGCAATGGTTGGTTGAAGTTGATGAAGAGCATTTAGCGAATATTATTTTTCAATATGGTGAAGAACGATATAGCCGCCGCATTGCGAAAGCGATTAAAGCAGCAGGTTATATTGAGACTACAAGTCAATTGGCTGAAATTGTAAAAGTTGCCCATCCGAAATGGGAAAAGAATAAGCATGCTGCGACACGTACATTCCAAGCAATTCGAATTGAAATCAATAAAGAATTAGAAGATGTGCATGCTTTTTTACCTGAAGCACTGGATATGCTTCATAATGGAGGTCGATTAGCGGTCATCAGTTTCCATTCCTTAGAAGATCGAATTATTAAACAATTTATTCAAAAAGAGTCGACTTTAGCTGAGGATGATGGTTGGGGCTTACCTCAGAAACCTAAAGAAACTCGTCGTTTGAAAAAAATTGATCGCGTACGTGCGAGTGAAGAAGAAGTGAAACAAAATCCGCGTTCTAGAAGTGCTTGGTTGCGAGTTGCAGAGCGAATAAATTTTAAAGGCGAATAATGAAAAAGGAAAAAGACGTAGAACAACAGGAACCTGTAGCAACGCCCTTGGTGCGAAAAAAAATACTGATCTATAGCATTTTAACCGCTATGGTCATGGTGAGCGCATTTATGGTGGTCTATCAGGTCTATTCTTATCGTCAAGATTTTCGTGAATTTAATACGCATATGCGTGAGCTTGAAGACATTAATGCTGAATGGGGTCGTCTACTTATTGAGCAACAGACATTTGGAGCGACTGCACAGATTGGGACACGTGCAGTGACACAATTACGTATGTATTCACCACCAACATCACAGACTGTGGTGATTTCACTTCCTGCTGAAACCGCGAAAAATCAATAGGCACGCTGAATGGTTGATAAAAGCAAAACAAAACAAACACGTAAAAAACAGCAGCCAATTACACAGAAAAGAACCGTTGCTGTAGATATGTGGCGTTTCTATTTAATGTGGGGCTTAGTCCTGACATTTTTTGTGGTATTGGTTGCACGTGCCTTTTATGTTCAAATTGTGAATAAAGACTTTTTGCAAAATAAAGCTAACGCAAAAATTTTACGTACTGAAAAATTAAGTGC
Organism: Acinetobacter sp. YH16032; assembly: GCF_013417345.1. Taxonomy (NCBI): domain Bacteria; kingdom Pseudomonadati; phylum Pseudomonadota; class Gammaproteobacteria; order Moraxellales; family Moraxellaceae; genus Acinetobacter; species Acinetobacter sp. YH16032. The sequence goes on from NZ_VPEE01000005.1 coordinate 66,055, forward strand.
GATGCGAGGGGTTATTAGCGACCGTAATGGCGTTCCCTTGGCAATTAGTACACCAATTATGAAGGTGGTGATTGATCCTCAACATTATTTTGAAACTAAAGCAACTTTTGATGAAATTACTGAAGAGTTAAAAAAGAATCCAACCAGTCGAAAATTAAAAAATCAGTTACCACAGGAAAACCTGAATTTAGATGAGCTAGCAGATGCAGTTGGGCTGGATCGAGCTGACCTCAAAAAGCGTGTTCAAGATCGAGCTCGTTCACGTTATTTAGTATTGAAAAAAGAAGTACCACCTGCTCAAGCGGCTCTGTTAGCACAACGCAATTTTGCTGGCGTATATTCTGAAAAATCATATAAACGTTATTACCCACAACCACAACCCAACTCTCAAATCATTGGTTTAACCAATACCGAGGGAACAGGGATTGAAGGTTTGGAGATGCAGCTGAATAAGCGGCTTGCAGGGGTCAATGGCGAACAGAAAATTGTACGTGATAAGCATGGTAACCGTGTTCAAGTTCCAGAAGTTATTAAAGAAGTTGAAGCTGGGGAAAATATTACACTGAGTATTGACTCTCGACTGCAATACATTATGTATCGAGAGCTTACCGCGGTAGGTGTGGCAAATAATGCACGTTCTGCTACAGCAATTGCGGTCGATGTCAAAACCGGTGAAATTCTAGCGATGACCAGTTGGCCGTCGTATAACCCGAATGATAAAAAAAGTTTATCCAATAAAGATGCAATGCGAAATCGCGGTGCAGTTGACTCGTTTGAACCAGGTTCGACGATGAAACCATTAACGGTGGCGATGGCGCTTGAAAGTGGTAAGTACACTGCAAACTCAGTCGTTAATACCACCCCAGGGTCGATGCGTGTCGGTAATCATACAATTCGTGATACGCATAATTATGGAGCGCTTACTTTAGGTGGCATTATTCAAAAATCCTCCAACGTAGGTGTAGCGAAAATTGCCTTATCTTTGCCTTATCCGACTCTACCAACGTTCTATAAGCGTCTTGGTTTTGGACAGCGTTCGGCTGTTAAATTCCCTGGTGAAAGCCCAGGTCTGATCTTACCGCCAAGTAAATGGAATATTTCAGAAGTTGCAACCATGTCCTATGGATATGGTCTCAATGCCACGGTACTCCAATTGGCAGATGCTTATGCCATGCTGGCAAATAAAGGGAAGAAAGTTCCTTTAAGTTTGTACAAGCTGGATGAAGCTCCTCAAGGTGAACAAATGATTGATCCTAAAATTGCGGATCAAGTCTTGTTAATGATGGAGACAGCAACATTACCAGGCGGTACAGCGACTCGTGCTCAAATACCAGGTTATCGCGTTGCAGGTAAAACGGGTACAGCACACAAATTACGTGCTGACCGTAAAGGTTATTCGACCAATGAATATCGAGCTTTATTTGCAGGTGTTGCACCTGTAAGTGATCCACGTTTGGCGATGGTCGTCGTGGTCGAAAATCCAAAAGGCACATATTACGGTGGTACTGTCTCAGCACCTGTTTTCGCAAAAGTAATGCAGGAATCGCTGAGACTATTAAACGTACCATTGGATAAACCCTTAGATACTCCAAAATCCATTCCATAGGTGATGAATGTCGATTACATTTCAACAAATCTACGCTGTAGATCATCCAGCAGAATGGATGCAACAAGCATTTAATGGCTTCCAATTAGATAGTCGTAAAGTTGAAGCAGGACAAGTGTTTATTGCTTTGACTAGTCTTTCTCAACCTGAAAAAACTGCAGAGTATGCACAGAAGGCATTAGATCTTGGTGCTTTGGCTATTATTTCAGAACAAGATTTAGGTTTAACGCCAAGTTTGATCGTTCCGAATGTGCGTATGCTCATGGGACAATGGCAGAAAGATTATTTGCAACAGACACAGCCAGTAAATCCACTTCGAGTATTGGCTGTCACGGGAACCAATGGTAAAACGACCATTTCAAGGCTTGTTGCAGAGCTACTGATGTTAAGTAAGTACCCATGTGCTGTGATGGGGACGACAGGAAATGGGATTTTGCCTCACCTTGAAGCATCTACACATACCACGTTAGATGCATTGCATATGCAAAATCAATTGCATGCTTATGCTCAGCAGGGGGCTAAGTTTGCTGCTATTGAAGCCAGCTCCCATGGTCTTGAACAGGGGCGTCTCAATGGAACGCCAATTGAAGTTGCAGCTTACAGTAATTTAAGTCGCGATCATTTGGATTATCACAAAACTTTAGAGGCCTATGCTGAGGCAAAATCACGCTTATTTCAGTTTGAGAGCCTTAAAGTTGCAATTATCAATATCGATGATGCTTACGCAAATATCATGCTCAAAGCGGCGGAGCAAAATCCAGCAAAACCTAAAATTTTGACTTATTCCACCACTCGACCCGCGGATTACCGTGTTGAAGAGATTCAATATAGTTTAGACGGTGTTCATTTTGAATTGGTGACCAAGACCCAAAGCTATTTAGTGCATAGTCCGTTATTAGGTCACTTTAATATTGAAAATGTGGTTGCGAGCTTAATCTCTGTTGAACAGGCGGGTTTAGATTTATCTCAGTTAGTCGCTTTAGTTCCTCAGTTAAAAGGCGCGCCAGGGCGTATGCAAGTGTTGCGTGATCAACATCGTTTGTTTGTCGTGGATTATGCGCACACTCCTGATGCATTAATTCAGGTTCTTAAAACATTAAAACGTCATGTTTCACAGCAATTATGGGCTGTGTTTGGGTGCGGTGGTGATCGTGATCGCGGTAAACGACCATTAATGACACAGGCTGCTTTAGATCATGCAGATGTTGTATTGCTTACCTCAGATAATCCACGTACTGAAAACCCAGAACAAATTTTTGCTGACATGAAGGCTGGAATTGAATTTTCGAACAGAGAGGTTCATGAAATTCATGATCGTCGTGAAGCGATTAAGTTTGCAGTGAAAACAGCGAAAGCAGGTGACATTGTTGTGATTGCAGGCAAAGGCCACGAAAATTATCAAGAGATTGATGGTGTTCGTCATTGGTTTGATGATGTGGTAGAAGTCCAAGCAGCCATTAAGGGTCAGCATGCGACTGAGCCAGCATCTTATCCAGCAGACTAAGGAATCATTATGCACACATCTACTACAAGTACTGCGACACTTGTTCCATGGACTTTGTCTGATCTTGTTGCCGCAACTCAAGGGTATTGGTTGAATGATAAAAAACCGACTGGAGAAGTAAAGCGTATTTTGACAGATTCACGTCATGTGGAGTCGGGGGATGCTTTTTTAGCCCTGAAAGGTGAGCGTTTTGATGCGCATGACTTTGTTCAACAAGTGGCTGAAAAAGGCTGTCAGATTGCGATTGTTGAACGGCCTTTAGATATCGATATTTATCAGTTGGTGGTAACAGATACGAGATTAGCATTAGGTATGCTTGGTGCATTTCGTCGCGCTCAGCATACGCAATTAAAAGTTATAGCACTGACTGGTAGTAGCGGCAAAACGACGACTAAAGAAATACTTGGTAGTATTCTTGCTCGCAAAGCACCGACATTGATCACGCGAGGTAATCTCAATAATGATCTGGGTGTGCCTATGATGCTATTGGAGCTTCGACCAGATCATGAATATGCAGTGATGGAGCTCGGAGCTAGTCATCAAGGAGAAATTGACTATACCTCGAAGCTTGTTCAACCTCATGTTGCGGGTATTATTAATATCGGTACGGCTCATCTTGGTGAGTTCGGTGGGCGTGACGGAATTTGTAAAGCTAAATCTGAAATCTATGGTCATGTTTCAGAAACTTCGATCGTGCCAGCAGCTGATGATTATATAGACCAGATCCGTCAAAGTGTAAAAACAACAAAAACCTTAAGTTTTGGAGAAGGTGGCGATGTCTATGCTTCAGATATTCAGCTGAATCCACAAAGTGCTCAATTTAAATTACATACGCCTGTAGGTGTCCAACCCGTGGATTTACCTTTTGCTGGTGAGCATAATGTTCAAAATGCTTTGGCAGCTGCTGCATTTGCATTGTCATTAAATATCAGCTTGGATGATATTGTCACGGGTTTAGAACAAGCTGTGGGTGCAAAGGGGCGTTTGAATTTTATTCAAAAAAATGATTTTTTATTTATCGATGATACATACAATGCCAATCCGACGTCGATGCGTGCAGCGGGTGAAGTGCTTGCAAAGCAAGAAGGTATTCGTGTCATGGTGATTGGGGATATTGGTGAGTTAGGTCCGACTGCTGCTCAACAACATTATTTACTCGGGCGAGATTTGGTTTCGATTCGCGGACTCAACTTTGTTGTTGCTGTTGGTGAGTTTGCACCAGCAACACAGGAAGGCGCACGTAGTACTCAGTACGGGAAAAAGTTACAAGCTTTCCTCAATCAAGAGCAAGCTCTACCATTTTTAATTAGTCTAATCGAAACACATCAACCGCAAAAAATGAGTTTCTTATTCAAAGGTTCTCGTTATACCCATATGGAAACGTTGATGGCAGATTTGATGGAGAAACTCTAAATGCTGTTATGGTTATTTGAACAACTTTCCGGCTATCACAGCTCGTTCCAAGTGGTTCGTTATTTAACATTACGTGCGCTGCTCAGTGTCTTGACAGCACTCACGATAGGTCTAGTCCTTGGTCCTGTCATGATCCGTAAGTTACAAGCTTTAAAATATGGCCAAGCGGTAAGTTCTTTCGCTCCGGAAAACCATGCCAAAAAAATGGGAACACCAACCATGGGTGGTCTCCTTATTTTGCTTTCTATTGGGATTTCAACTTTACTTTGGGCAGATCTTTCAAACCCTTATGTTTGGATTGTGCTTGGCGTGATGGTGATATTTGGCGCCGTAGGTTGGGCGGATGACTGGATTAAAATCCGTTATAAAGACAATGCAGGTTTGCCAGCGCGTAAGAAGTTTTTTTGGACATCTGTCGCTTCTTTGGGTGCAGGGATATCACTCTACGTAATTGCGACTCAGCAAACTAATCCTGTACACACTGCGAATATGTTGGATTTGCTGATCCCTTTCTTTAAAGATCTTACAATTCCTTTATCGGTAATACCTTTAGGGATCGGTTTTATCATATTCACTTATTTAGTGATTAACGGTGCGTCGAATGCTGTTAACCTGACTGACGGTTTAGATGGTCTTGCAATTATGCCAATTGTATTGGTTGCGGCGGGCCTAGGGGTGTTTGCTTATTTGGCGGGTGATGTTCGTTTTGCAAATTATTTACATATTCCCTATGTGAAATATTCATCTGAACTCGTTGTTATTTGTGCTGCAATGATAGGTGCAGGTTTAGCATTCCTTTGGTATAACGCGCATCCTGCACAAGTATTTATGGGTGATGTTGGTGCCTTGTCGCTTGGAGCGATGCTGGGAACTATTGCGGTGATGGTACGTCAGGAAATTGTATTTGCAATTATGGCGGGTGTATTTGTAGTCGAAGCAGTCTCTGTATTCTTACAAATCGGTTCGCTTCGTATGCGAAATAAACGTGTTTTCCTTATGGCGCCGTTACATCATCACTATGAAAAGAAAGGATGGCGTGAAACACAGGTGGTCATCCGTTTCTGGATTATCACAATTATGCTAGTAGTTTTAGGTCTAATGACCTTAAAATTGCGCTAAGCAAGAATCAAATGAGATCAAGTCGGCTTATGCCGACTTTTTTTCATCGCTAAAATTTTTTGGAGAAAATGATGAATCTGTTGATGTGTCCTGTTTGTCGCGAGGCATTGGCGCTTGAGGGGAAAACATGGCGCTGCAAGAGTAATCATAGTTACGATATTGCAAAGCAAGGTTATGTGAATTTGCATGTCGTACAGCATAAACATAGTAAAAATCCAGGGGATACCCCTGAGTCTGTTCAAGCTAGACGGTCGTTTTTATCAGCGGGATTTTATGCGCCATTACAGCAAGCTGTCGTTGCTAAAATCCGAGAATTACGTATTGAAAATCTTTTAGATATTGGTTGCGGTGAAGGATATTACACCAATGCAATGGAAGCTGAAGCGATACAAGTTGTGGGGGTGGATATTGCTAAAACTGCAGTTCAGGTAGCAGCAAAATTAAATCAAAATGTCACTTGGGTTGTGGGTACGGGGGCTGTGTTGCCTGTTTTAAGCGAGACCATCGATTTATGTACCAGTTTATTTAGTCCTATTCCCGAGGCGGAAATATTACGTGTATTAAAATCATCGGGGTATTTAATGGTTGTTACCCCAGGTCCACAACATTTATATAAAATGCGAGAAGCACTATTTGAAGAAGTTAAGGCACATGAGCCACATAAATTTGTAGCACAGTTGAGCGAGCACTTTGAGTTAATTGATGAAAGCTTAATTCAGGCACCATTGGTGTTGAACCAGAATGACCTAAAGTGTCTTATCGCAATGACGCCATATGCTTATAAGGCCAAACCTGAACGGCGTGAGCAATTAGAGCAAGTTGAAAAATTTGAACTGAGTGCAGAGTTTCAGATCTATATTTTAAAAAAGAAAAGTTAAAAGAAGCCCTCTTTTAGAGGGCTTTATTTTGGTTATTGAACTTGATTAATCAAATTTTCGATTGAATCTCGTTTAACTTGTGGTGTTGAATTCATATCCGGTGGTGTCGACGACGTCGGCGTTAACGGTTGATCGTTATCTGGTAGATCATCAAAATCGCGATCATTCGTTGGTGCTACCACTGGAGCAGGGCGATAAATTGGACGAGCTAAAGGTGGAGTTTTATCTTTTTGCTCATGGTTTAATGTATGTACACGACCACGTTGTTCTCGAGTTAAAGGAGCTTTTGCATTTTTATCTAAACTTACCCAAGCATATGGTGTATTGGCAAGCGACTTCTCCATAAAGTCACTCCAAATTGGAAGAGCAGCGATACCCCCATATTCACGACGACCTAGCGTAGTCGGTTGGTCGAAACCTACCCATGAAACTGCGACTAGATTGCCGTTAAAGCCAGCGAACCAAGCATCTTTTGCATCATTGGTTGTTCCTGTTTTACCTCCTAAATCACCACGACCAATTTTTAATGCTGCGCGACCAGTACCATGCTGAATTACGTCTCGTAAAATATTCGCCATATCAAATGCTGAACTGGATTTTAAAATTCGATGTGCTTGACGATATTGGCTACGCTCTTCATCGGTTAAAGTGGGTTGCTTATCCTCTAAAGACTGATTGGTAACTTCAATAATTTCGTCGTCTGGTGTTGTTGCTTCAGCAGAGGTTGTATCTTGCTTCTGAGATTTAATACATGAAATACATGCGTATTCAGGATTGGCTTGATAAATCACTTTGCCGTAAGCATCCTCAATACGGCTAATGAAGTGAGGTTGCACGCGGAAACCGCCATTGGCAATTGCGGCATAGCCTGTTGCCATTTGAACAGGGAGTACTTGAGGTGTTCCTAATGCAATCGTGTAGTTACGTGGAATCTGATCATCCTGCAAACCAAAATCCATAAACAATTGGCGAGTACGTTCTAGACCGACTGTTTGTAAAAGGCGAACAGAGACAGTATTACGTGACAAATATAAAGCGCGACGTAATGGAATCATCCCCAAATAGCGCCCATCAGAATTGCGTGGTGACCATTTACCAATGGTAATGGGATTATCACTAACCATGGTATGCGGCGTCATACCTCGTTCAAGTGCAAGCGAGTAGACAAATGGTTTGATAATAGAGCCAGGTTGACGCCAACCTTGCAATGCACGGTTAAATTTCGATTGATAAAAATTATATCCACCAACGATCGCGACAATGGAACCATCATTTGGATTAAGTGCAATTAACTGACCTTGTACACGAGGTACCTGTACCAAGGACCACATACTACGATTTTGATTTGGACGCAGACGAACAATATCTTTGACTTTCACAATTTGCGAGGCATTGCTCGGTGCACCACCCACACTATTGGCATTGCGATAGCGTCTCGCCCAAGACATTCCAGACCAAGGAACAGTGACTGATGAACCATCTTGTAAAGTTGCTTCAAAAGAATTACTTAAAACTTTAGTGACTTCAGCAGGGTAGGTGTTTGCAAATGGCACAAAATCTTTTAAGGGTTTGTCATGAGCTTCTGGGCCACGCCAGCCATGACGACGGTCATAATTTTCTAAACCAACACGAACTGCTTCTTCGGCAAAGGCTTGACGATTGTAATCAATAGTGGTGTAAACCTTATATCCAGAATCGATCGCGAGATCGCCAAATTTTTTGACGAGTTCCGAACGAACCATTTCACCGACATAAGGGAATTTATTGTTAATACCGCGATCAGGCATGTCCAAGGCGATAGGCTCTGATACTGCATCTTCATATTCAATTTGGCTGATATAACCCAACTGTAGCATACGACCTAAAATCCAGTTGCGACGTTCTAACGCACGTTCAGGATTGGCCACAGGATTATATTTAGAGGGTGCTTTTGGTAAGCCCGCGATCATTGCCATTTGGGCAATTGAAAGATCGTCTAAATTCTTGTTGTAATAAATTTTTGCTGCTGCGGCAATACCATAGGCATTTTTACCGAGGAAAATTTTATTGACGTAGAGAGTTAGAATTTCTTCTTTTGATAATTTTTGTTCGATTTTACGTGCTAAGAAAATTTCGGTGAGTTTGCGCTTGAGTGTTCGTTCTGGTGTTAAATAATAGTTTTTAGCCACCTGCATGGTGATCGTAGAACCACCAGTTTGAATGTCAGAACCCGTGATCGATTCACTGACTGCGCGTCCTAAACTTTTAAAACTAATACCGCTATGCTCAAAAAAAGAAGAGTCTTCTGCAGCTAAAAAAGCATGAATAAAATCTTGTGGGATTTGCTCATATTCAACTGGAACAGAAAGTTTGCCACCATATTCTGCGATTAATTGGTTATCTGCTGTATAAACTTGCAGCGGTTTTAATAATGGAGCCTTCTTAAAAGCAGTCATCTCTGGCAAAGATGGTGCAATATAGAGATACATTCCATAAAAGCCCATTGGAATTGTGACTAAGATAATGATAATCAGCAAAAAAAAAGGGTGAATCTGTCCACAACAAGATAGCTTTTTCATAACAAGTAAGTTTTAATAGGTGCTAAAGGCAAACTAATAGAAGGTCAGTATAGCTTCTCATTTAACAGAATGTTAGTTGAGTTATTATATCCGCAAAAAAATTAGACCAAGTGTAGTTAGTTTGTATTGTGCTGTTGTTGGGGACAAAAAAATAATAGGAATTGCATTGTGCTTAGACTATATCGTAAGCCAAATAAGGGGTTAGTGGGGGTAGATGTTAGTTCGACCTCTGTTAAGCTATTAGAGCTATCAGTTAAAAACGGTCGCTATTGGGTTGAAAGTTACGGGTTAAGTCCATTGGTTGATGGGAGTGTTGTTGAAAAAAACATCCTCAATCAGGATAACGTGGCTGATGCTTTAGAGCGCGCGATTAATATTGCAAATCCGCAATCAACGAATGCTGCTTTTGCAGTGCCTACGTCTATGGTGATTCACAAGGTCATCGAGATGGATGCCGACATGAGCGATGATGAGCGTGAAGTTCAGATTCGTATGGATGCTGAGCAATATATACCATTCCCACTTGACGAAGTCAGTTTAGACTTTGAAGTTCTTCCTGAGCGATTAAACAATCCAAACAGAGTGAACGTTTTACTCGTTGCGACACGTACTGAAAACGTGGACTCTCGTATTGAAGTATTGGATTTGGTCGGGCTTACCCCAAAAGTTGCCGATGTTGAAAGCTATGCACTGGAACGTAGTTTTGAAGTCTTTGCAGATACATTGCCGATTGGTGCAAATCTTGTTGGTGTTCTTGATATTGGTCATACCATGACGACTTTATCAGTTATGCAAAATGGCAAAATTATTTACACGCGCGAACAAGTGTTTGGCGGTAAGCAATTGACTCAAGATGTGCAAAATCGTTATGGCTTATCTTATGATGAAGCTGGGCGTGCTAAAAAAGACAACACCTTACCAGATGACTTTGAAACAGAAGTTTTAATGCCATTCCTTGATGCAGTGATTCAACAAGCAGCGCGTTCATTACAGTTCTTTTTCTCTTCTTCTCAATTTAACGAGATTGATCATATTTTATTGGCGGGTGGTAATGCCAATATCCCAGGTCTTGCAAAAATGATGCAACAAAAATTGGGATATCGTGTCACTATTGCTAATCCATTTTTACAAATGGGCTTTTCTCCTCAAATCGACCTGAAAAAAATAGAAAATGATGCACCATCATTATTGGTGGCGTGTGGCTTGGCATTGAGGAGTTTTGATTAATGGCTAAAATTAATTTACTCCCTTGGCGCGAAGAGCTAAGAGAACAGCGAAAAAAGCAATTTGTTTATATCTGTATCGCAGTGGTATTACTTGCGATTTTATCGGTTTTAGCAGCTTGGTTCTTCTTGAATCATAAATTGCAAGACCAAGAACAAGCAAACCAACTTATTGTAAGCACCAATCAAAGTTTAGACGTTCAATTAAAATCCTTGGAAGGATTGCAAGAACGTCGAAATGCAGTGATTGAGCGGATGAAACTGATTCAAGGTCTTGAAGGTCAACGACCTGTTACTGTGCGTTTAGTAGATGAATTGGTACGTGTTGTTCCTGAAACGGTGTATCTGACGAAATTTACCCGTACTGGTAATAAATTTACCATCGAAGGTAAAGCAGAAAGTCCGAATGCGGTAGCAGAGTTATTACGTGGTTTAGAAGCTTCCCAGTGGTACCGAAATGCATTTATGAATTCATTCTTGGCTGCGCCAGAAGTGAAGGAAAAAGCACCAAGTTCGGTAATCCCTCGAGTTGAAGAGTCATACGGTACATTTATCGTGACTGTCGACTTGGGTGCAATTGCTCAACCGACATCAGAGATGGACGCGAATAATGTGGGAGGTGCACCATGAGTCGTAATGATTTAAATGACTTTGATTCAGATGTCACTGCACCAAAAAAGAAGTCCATGACTGTTGAAAAGTTCTTTCAGCAATTTAATACTTTGGACTCCAATAACTACGGTAGTTGGCCACTGTCTGTAAAAATTACCTGTTGGATTTTTATTTTCCTATTTGTTTGTGCTATTGGTTACTTTTTGGTGATTAAACCAAAACTTGAATCCATTGATCTTGCTAAAGCACAAGAGGCAAATTTACTGACAGAGTTTAAAGAAAAGGATTCTAAGCTCCGTAATTTGCAGCAATACCAAGCACAGTTGCAACAAATGGAAATGAATTTCAATGAGCAATTACAACAATTGCCAAAAGAAACAGAAATTCCAAGTTTAGTTGAGGACATCAACTTAACAGGTGTGAATTCAGGGCTCAAATTTAAAAATATCCGTCTCGAAAATGAAGTGGCTCAAGAATTCTTTATTGAGCAGCCAATTTCGATAGAAACGACAGGTGATTATCATTCATTTGGGCGTTTTGTGAGTGGAATTGCGTCTTTACCGCGTATCGTAACCTTACATGATTTTGTGATTACAGCGACGCCAAGTACAGATAAAAAATCTGATATTCCACTGATCAATTATTCATTAAAAGCCAAAACATATCGTTATGTTGCATCGACTGAAGATACGGTAGGTTCAGCGGTTGTTCCACCAGCTGATATGCCAGCAGGAGGACAATAATGAAATCATTTAAGCTTTTGTGCGGATTAGTTATTGCAGCGACTATGGTGGGATGTGATTCGCGTATTGATGCGGTCAATCAAGAAATGGCGAATATTCGTAGCCAACCACCTTTACCGATAGAACCGGCACCTGTATTTAATCCAGTTCCAAATTTTCTTTACTCGGCGCATCAACTTCGAAGTCCATTCTTGCCAAACTCATTGGCAACAGAGCTAAGAATCATGTCGGGTAAACGTGTTTATCCTAATTTTAATCGTCAACCACAGCCTTTAGAAAGCTATGCATTGGAAACGTTAAACTTTAAAGGAAGTTTAAAACGTAACAATGGACAGATTCTCGCTTTGATTCAAACCCCTGATGGTGAGATTGAGCGTGTGCAACGTGGTAATTACATGGGGATGAACCAAGGGCGCATCGTGAAGATAACGCCGACTCAAATCGATCTGATTGAAATTGTTTCAGATGGTCGAGATGGTTATATCGAAAGACCAAGAAGCTTAGTGTTGCTTGGGCCTGTTGGTTAAGACGAGTTAAGGAATAACAATGAAAAAGAGTATGCAAAATTTTTGGGGTGGGGATCGACAGTATATGAACCGTTTTCTTCGTCAATTCGCTATGACCACTGTTTCTATAGCTGTTATGCAGGCAGCGGCGGCTAAAACTACGATGACCAATATTGTGCCTTTGCAGGTGCCAGGTCAAGGAACAGAAATCCGTGTCATGTTTAACGGATTACCTCCACAGCCACAGTCATATCAATTGGAAAATCCATCTCGACTCGTTTTGGATTTTATGCAGGCAGGTCAAACACTGGCGAATACTAAAATACCTGTGTCGACCACTGAAGCAAACTCAGTTGAAGTCATTTCTAATGATCAGCGTTCACGGTTAACTGTCAATTTAACGCAGAAAGGTAGCTACACGACACGTGTTGAAGGCAATACCTTTATTTTAAAAATAAATAATCCGAACTCTGCGAAAGTGGCAACACCAGCGGCGCCAGTGGTTACACAAGCCAAAGCAGCAGAACCAACGACTAAACCAAGTGTTTTAAAGCCAGTCATACGTCCTAATCTGACGAATAACGTTACACCTGTTGCGGCTACAGCTGTGGCAACGACACCTGTAACTCCAACACCTGTGATTCCTGTTGCAGCACAGCAGGTATTGAAACCAACTGCACCAACGCCTACTGTGTTAAGACCTGCCGCTCCACCTACATCAGTGGTTAGTCAGCAAGTTGCAGCACCTGTACCACCTCCAGTAGCTCCTGTTTATCAGCAGCCTGTTGCGTATACACCGCCAGCACCTGTCGCTTATCAAGCAGTAGTACAAGGACTACAAGATATTGGTTTTGAGCGCGGTAGTGCAGGTGAGGGACAAGTTGTACTGAATTTAAAAACAGCAGATACACCAGTGGATGTACAACAGCAAGGTAGCAAAGTTGTGGTGCGTTTCCTCGGTAACAAAATTCCATCGCATTTGGTGCGCCGTTTAAACGTTAATGATTTTGCGACGCCTGTCTCTACAGTAGACGCTTATAATGATAAGTCAAATGGTGTAATTTCCATTCAGTCGAGCGGTAGCTTCGAATATATGGCTTATCAAACAGATGGTAAGTTAACGATCAGTCTAAAACGCCCAGAAGAGAAAAAAGGCTTAAGCAGCCAAAATCGTACACCGAAATATACAGGTAATAAGATTTCTCTCGACTTCCAAGACATTGAAGTGCGCCGCGTATTACAATTGTTGGCTGATTTTACCGGCATTAATATGGTGACTTCGGATTCAGTTCAAGGGAATATTACATTACGCTTAAAAGATGTGCCTTGGGATCAAGCGCTTGATATTGTAATGAAAACCAAGAACTTGGATAAGCGTCGCAACGGAAACGTGATTTGGATTGCACCTGTTCCAGAATTGATTAAAGCCGAAGAAGAAGAGGCGAAAGCCATTGCACAAAGTGTGAAATTGGCACCATTGCAAACCGAATATATTCAATTGAGCTATGCCAAAGTTGAAGATATTGAAAAGTTGATTACTGAAGGTCGTAACAGCCGTTCATCCAATGGTAATAATACAAACTCAACAACTGACCCATTGGGGGACAGTGTCGGGTCATTATTAAGTCCACGTGGTACAGTTTCAATTGATCCACGCACTAATACATTGATCATTAATGATACAGTTCAAAAAATTGATCAAATTCGCAAGATGATTGATTTATTGGATGTTTCTGTAAAACAAGTCATGATCGAAGCTCGTATTGTACGCGCGACAACAGATTTCACTAAAGAAATGGGTGTGAAATGGGGGGTAGTATCGAAAGGTGTTGCAACCAATAATGATCTTTTGGTTGGTGGTAGTGATCAAACGCTGTGGGATTTAAAATCACCAAGTGAGGATGGTCGTTATAATATTCAACGTCCTGATAACTTAAATGTGGATTTAGGTGTGGCTGGGGCTGCAGGTAAAATTGCATTTGGTTTAATCAATATGTCTGATTTTATGCTGGACCTTGAGTTGTCGGCACTACAAGCTGATGGCTACGGTGAAGTTATTTCTACCCCAAAAGTTCTCACTGCTGATAAGCAACAAGCGAAAGTTGCTTCAGGTCAGGAAATCCCTTACCAAACCACTGAAACTGCAGGTGGTGCTGCAACGGCGACGACTTCCTTTAAAGAAGCGTTGTTAAGCTTAGAGGTAACACCAAGTATTACGCCTGATGGTAAAATTCAAATGAAATTGAACATTACCAGTGATTCACCAGCAGGTTATGCACAGAATGGGGAAATCATTTTGAATAAAAATCAAATTGATACCAATGTGCTTGTGAACAACGGTGAAACTGTGGTGCTAGGTGGTATTTTCGAGCAAGAAACGATTTTTAACCAAACCAAGGTGCCTTTCTTTGGTGATATTCCTGCTGTTGGTCGTCTATTCCGAAAAGACAGTAAAACAGAGAATAAGCGTGAGTTATTAATCTTTGTGACACCAAGAATTGTTAATGACAGGCAAACTAGAAACAATTAATATAGTTTCAATGAAAGCAATTCAATAGGTGACTCCTTGCCAAGCAAAGAGTTTGAAACCCTACCGAATATTTATTTGGTAGGGCCCATGGGAGCTGGTAAAACAACCGTTGGTCGACATCTTGCAGATTTACTTCATCGAGAGTTTCTTGATAGTGATCATGAGATAGAAAGAAAAACTGGGGCGACCATCCCATGGATTTTTGAGAAAGAGGGTGAACAGGGATTCAGACATCGTGAATCACTGGTAATTGATGATTTAACATCAAAACAAAATTTAGTTGTTGCGACGGGTGGCGGTGCAGTTACTCAGTCGATTAATCGATCTTATCTAAAAGATCGAGGTATTGTGATTTATCTTTATACTCCCGTAGAAATACAACTTCAAAGAACCTACCGTGATAAAAATCGACCTTTATTACAAGTCGAAAATCCTGAACAGAAATTACGTGAATTATTGAATATTCGTGATCCGCTGTATCGTGAAGTTGCACATCATATTATTGAAACGAATCAAGGTGCTGCGCGTGATTTGGCACAACGTATTCTTAATGTGATTGTCGCAAAAGAATTGAATTAAATTTGTTTTATTGGCTTATAACATCATGCAAACCTTATTCGTTGAACTCGGTGAACGCCGTTATCCTATTTTCATTGGTAGTGATTTAGATCCGCAACAATTACTTGAACCCTATATTCATGGGCAACAGGTCATGATTGTCACCAATGAAACGGTTAAACCGTTGTATTTAAATCACTATGTATCAGCTGTGGAAGGTTTAGGTAAAAAAGTTGAGACATGTGTTCTACCTGATGGTGAATGTTATAAAAATATTGAACATTTGAATTTAATTTTTGATGCCTTGCTTGAGGCAGGATTTAACCGAGATTGTACAGTGCTTGCCTTGGGTGGAGGGGTGATTGGTGACATGGCTGGATTTGCATCAGCTTGTTTCCAACGCGGAGTGTATTTTATTCAAGTCCCGACTACGCTGCTATCGCAAGTCGATTCGAGCGTTGGCGGTAAAACTGGAATCAACCACTCATTAGGCAAAAACATGATTGGCGCATTCCAGCAGCCACAGGTCGTACTTGCGGATATGGCGCAACTTAAAACATTGCCTGAGCGTGAGTTATCAGCAGGTTTGGCTGAAGTCATTAAGTATGCCCTATTAGGAGATGTTGATTTTCTTGCATGGCTTGAGGAAAACATGGATGGTCTCGTTGCACAACATCCAGAATTACTTGCTGAAGCAGTGTACCGCTCTTGTGCACACAAAGCGCGAATTGTGGCCAATGACGAGAAAGAACAGGGTGAGCGTGCATTACTGAATTTAGGTCATACCTTTGGACATGCGATTGAATCTTATCTGGGATATGGTGAGTGGTTACATGGTGAGGCTGTGGCGACGGGAATGGTGATGGCGGCAGATTTATCTTATTTAATGGGGTGGATCACAGAAGCTGACCTTGAACGTACAAAAATTATCATTCAACGTGCGAAATTACCGATAAAATGTCCTCAAATTCCACTTGATGAATTTTTGGCATATATGTCTCATGACAAAAAAGTCCTGAATGGTCAATTACGTTTAGTGCTCTTGAAGTCGCTAGGGCAAGCAGTAATTACCAAAGAGTTTGATGTGGAATTAATGAAACAAGCGATTTTACGTAATCAAGCATAATCTTAGGTTTTCTCATGACGGTACGCCACTCATCCCCACGCACAGCGCAACAATATATTTGGTTGATCGGTGGCATACTGTTTTTAGTCGCATCTTTTGTATTCTGGATTTTGACTGATAGCAAAGAGTTGGTTACTCAGTCTAAGCAAATTGAAGAAACTCAAGTCCAGATTCAACCTGAAAAGGTGGCAGCAACAAATTATTTGGGCGGGCTGACTGATCAAGTGCGACCTTTGGAATTAACTGCGCGTAAAGTGGCTTCAGGAAACCATTTGCCTGAATTTAGAGGCACAAAGTTTATTCAAGACAATAAAAATAATTATTTTATCGAACTATTTCGCGTTACCAATGAAGATGTAATTAAAAGTTTTCTTAATAAGCAAACTGATCGTAAACCATACATTTATTTTCGTTTGAGTGGTGAGGATCAAGTTGAACAGTACATTTTGGGTTATGGGCTGTTTATGGGGGAAGGTGCTGCCAAGACAACTTTAAATGGATTGGATTTAAAGTTACCACCTTCTGTAGCGCCTAAAGTTGCTGGCTTTAATCAGTTTGTGGGTCAAGTCAATGACATGGGTTCTGAAGAACTAACAACTGCAAAATTATACGAAATTAAATTACGACCTGCAGCGGTACCATTGATTGATGAGTCATTGCTGGTTCGTCCTAAGCCAACCCCTGTGGCTGATCCTGCTAAGGCAACAACCAATGTGACTATTACAAGAAAAGATCAGTCAGGAAATGTGGTTGATGTGAGACGTTCGCAATCGAATGTTGACCCTATTTCGAGCGATAATTCAAAGAATAATACGGATAAACGGAATCAAGAGGCTCAAATTAGTGATCCATTTAATTAAAATGGTATAAAATGGCGCAAAATTAAACGAAAGCATAATAAATTTGCACATCATTGGTGCGATAAAGTGGTTCTAATTTGGTGCCTTTTCGGTTAATAATGACAAAATAATTGAAATAAAACGCTTGCACGGAATAAATAAATATTGGCATAGATTTTGCTTTATTGGTGCACTGATTAAGTAAATTGTCCCTATTTTGGAGCGAAGACCTTAATTTAGTGTGCGATTTAGTCAAATTGATCTGCTTTAAATGAGTGCAAATCGTCTCGTACATTTGTGAAATTAAATCAGAAAAGACGTTCAATAACGAAAGACATACAGAATCATGTCTTTGTTTTATAAAGAAATCGTATTTGAAGAATAGATAAGTTTTGCCCAATGAGGGCCATGTTGAAGAAGGGTACGCTATGCACATGCCATCGCCTAATACTGTAGCTCCCGCTAAAGGTCTATACCAACCGGATGAGTTTAAAGATAACTGTGGTTTCGGATTAATCGCCCATATGCAAGGTGATGCGAGTCATGACTTGGTCAAGACCGCGATTCATAGTTTAAGTTGTATGACGCACCGCGGTGGTATTGCTGCAGATGGTAAGACGGGTGATGGATGTGGTCTACTGTTGGCTATGCCTAAGCAATTCTTCCGTGAAGAAGCAAAACGTTTAAGTGATATTACACTCAGTGAAATTTTTGCAGTAGGTACAGTTTTTCTTAGCCTAGATCCTGCAATTGCTGCACATGCAAAACAAGTGCTGACTAAAGAAATTGAATCAGAAGGTTTGCGTGTAATTGCATGGCGCTTAGTGCCAACCAATAATGAAGCATTAGGCTCAATTGCGATGCAGTCTTTGCCAGCTTTTGAACAAGTAATTGTTAACTGTCCAATGGGTGTTGAAGAAGTTGAGTTTAATCGTAAGTTATTCTTGGCTCGACGTCGTGCTGAACAAAAATTAAGTCAAGATAGTTCATTCTACGTTACAACACTTTGTTCAACTGTGATCTCTTATAAAGGCTTAATGATGCCTGAAGCGATTGCAGATTTTTATACAGATTTAGCTGATCCACGTTTGGAATCACACATTGTAGTGTTCCATCAGCGTTTCTCAACCAATACATTGCCACGTTGGCCATTGGCACAACCTTTCCGTTACTTAGCGCACAATGGTGAAATTAATACCATTACAGCAAACCGTAACTGGGCGATGGCACGTACACCAAAGTTTGAAAACCCGCTCTTGCCTGGTTTAACTGAGCTCAACCCAATCGTAAACCGTACTGGCTCTGACTCTTCAAGTTTAGACAACATGCTCGAGATCTTGGTTGGTGGAGGTATGGATTTATTCCGTGCACTACGCATGCTCGTTCCACCAGCATGGCAAAACGTTGAAACTTTAGATGCTGATTTACGTGCATTCTATGAGTTCAACTCTAAACATATGGAAGCATGGGACGGGCCAGCAGGTCTTGTGATTCAAGATGGTCGTCATGCGATTTGTATGCTTGACCGTAATGGCTTACGTCCTGCACGTTGGGTAATTACTAAGAATGGTTACATCACACTTGCATCAGAAATTGGTGTCTGGGGTTATGAACCAGAAGACGTAGTATCTAAAGGTCGTGTTGGACCAGGTCAGATCTTAGTCATTGACACTTTCACTGGCAAATTGCTGGATACTAAAGACGTCAGTAATCATCTGAAAAAAATGCGTCCTTATCGTCAATGGTTGCGTGAAAATTCAGTGCGTATCCAAGGCAGCCCAGAGCTAGAAGAATATCTATGTGATCAAGGCTTAAAAGGCGATGCTTTAAAAGCAGCGCAAAAAATGTTTATGGTGACATTTGAAGAGCGAGATCAGTTATTACGTCCAATCGCTGAAAGTGGTCAAGAAGCAGTAGGTTCGATGGGCGATGATACGCCGATGGCAGTATTGTCTCGTCAAGTACGCCATGTAACAGATTACTTCCGTCAACAGTTTGCTCAAGTAACTAACCCACCAATCGATCCATTACGTGAATCGATCGTAATGTCTTTAGAAACATGTTTGGGTCGTGAACAAAATGTATTTGAACAAGGTCCAGAGCATGCGGATCGATTAATTATTTCAAGTCCTGTACTGTCAAACTCTAAAATGCATCAAATTCGCACTTTAGGTCGTAAGGGCTATGAGATTGCAGATATTGATCTAAACTATGCAGAGACTGAAGGTCTAGAAGCCGCGATTACACGTATTTGTGAAGAAGCAGCGCAAGCAATTCGTGATGGCAAAACCCTATTGGTGATTTCCGATAAGAAAATCCGTGAAGGGTTCTTACCAGCCAATGCAGCGATGGTAACGGGTGCTATCCACCATTACCTCATCCATGCAGGTTTACGTACAGATGCAAACATTATTGTTGAAACAGCTTTAGCGCGTGATCCACATCAGTTTGCCGTAATGCTTGGCTTTGGCGCAACAGCAATTTACCCATATCTTGCATATGACGTCATTAATGATTTAATTGCGAAAGGTGAGTTGTTAGGTGATCCGATTCATGCACAAGCGAATTTCCGTAAAGGGATTGAAAAAGGATTGCTGAAAGTCCTTTCAAAAATGGGTATTTCGACTGTTGCTTCATATCGTGGTGGGCAGTTATTTGAAGCTGTCGGTTTATCTGAAGAAGTTGTTAATAAATGCTTCACAGGTGTTCCAAGCCGTATTAAAGGTGCGACTTTTGTTGATCTTGAAAATGATTTGAAAAAATTAGCAGAAACCGCTTGGAAATCACGTAAGCCAATTGAGCAAGGTGGTTTGCTGAAATTTGTATTTGATAAGGAATATCACGCTTTTAATCCTGATGTAATTAATGCTCTACATAAATCTGTACGTTCTGGGAAATATGAAGATTTCAAAGAATATGCTGAGCTTGTAAATAATCGTCCAGTGGCAACCATTCGTGATTTATTTAAACTCAAAACAGAAAATTCAATTCCACTGGATCAAGTTGAATCTGTAGAAGCGATTCTTCCGCGTTTTGACTCTGCAGGGATGTCTTTAGGGGCATTATCACCAGAAGCACATGAAGCGATTGCCATTGCAATGAATACAATTGGTGGTCGTTCGAACTCAGGTGAGGGTGGTGAAGATCCAGCGCGTTACGGCACAATCCGGAACTCAAAAATCAAACAAATCGCATCAGGTCGTTTTGGTGTAACGCCTGCTTACTTAACTTCTGCAGAAGTACTGCAAATTAAAGTGGCACAAGGTGCAAAACCGGGTGAAGGTGGTCAGTTGCCAGGTGGTAAAGTGAATGGCTTAATTGCACGTTTACGCTACTCTGTACCGGGTGTGACATTAATTTCTCCACCACCGCACCACGATATTTATTCAATCGAAGATTTATCGCAGTTAATTTTTGATTTAAAACAAGTTAACCCTCAAGCGATGGTCTCTGTAAAACTGGTATCCGAGCCAGGTGTGGGTACGATTGCTGCGGGTGTTGCAAAAGCCTATGCTGACTTTATTACCATCTCTGGTTATGACGGTGGTACAGCAGCATCGCCATTGTCTTCAATTCATCATGCGGGTTCGCCATGGGAGCTTGGTCTTTCTGAAGCGCATCAAGCCCTTCGTGTAAATGATTTGCGTGGTAAAGTTCGCGTTCAAACGGATGGTGGTTTAAAAACGGGTCTAGATGTCGTGAAAGCAGCTATTTTAGGTGCGGAAAGCTTCGGTTTTGGTTCTACACCAATGATTGCGTTGGGTTGTAAATACCTCCGTATCTGCCACTTAAATAACTGTGCGACTGGTGTAGCGACTCAGCAAGATCATTTGCGTCAAGAGCACTATATCGGTGAACCACAAATGCTCATTAACTTCTTCACCTTTATTGCTGAAGAAACACGTGAGTGGTTGGCTGCATTAGGTGTATCAAGTTTGAAAGACTTGATTGGTCGTACCGATTTACTAGAAATGCTACCTGGCGAAACAGATAAGCATGCTCACCTAGATTTAAGTGCTTTACTTGAATCACATCCAGCTGCTGAAGGCAAAGCTCAATATTGCGAAGTCGAAGGAAATGCACCATTTGATAAAGGTGTTTTGGCTGAGTCTATGATCGCAGAAATATTGCCTGCGATTGAAGCTGGTACAGGTGGTGAATACAGTTTTAGTATTGGTAACTGTGACCGTTCTATTGGGGCACGTGTTTCAGGTGAGATCGCTCGTCGCTATGGTAATTTAAGTATGGAAGCACACCCTGTTAAAGTGAATTTGACAGGTACTGCTGGACAATCACTTGGTGTATGGAATGCGGGTGGTCTGCATATCAAGCTTGAGGGTGATGCGAATGACTATGTGGGTAAAGGTATGGCGGGTGGTCGTATCTCAATTTTCCCACCGAAGGGTTCTCCATTCCAAACACAAGAAACAGCGATCATTGGTAACACATGTTTATATGGTGCAACAGGCGGTAAATTATTTGCTGCAGGTACAGCTGGTGAACGTTTTGCTGTTCGTAACTCAGGTGCGTTCGCGGTGATTGAGGGTGCAGGCGATCACTGCTGTGAATACATGACAGGTGGTATTGTGACGGTACTGGGTAAAGTTGGTCATAACTTCGGTGCAGGTATGACAGGTGGTTTTGCTTATGTACTTGATTTAGATAATGACTTTGTTGATCATTATAACCACGAGTTGATCGAGCTTAATCGTATTTCGACCGAATCAATGGAAGAACATAAAGAGTTCTTAAGCCGCATTTTAGATGAGCATATTAAGGAAACTGGCAGTGCTTGGGCGTATAAGATCCGTAATGAGTTTGATTTCTACAGCCGTAAATTCTGGTTGGTGAAACCGAAAGCTGCAAACTTGCAGACTTTATTAAAAACAACTCAAGCTGATCCTCAATAATTCCACTACTGCAGATATATAGGCAGATGCAGCTGAACTAACAACAGACTGCATCTACCCACGGAGAGAGACATGGCAGAACGCCTTAATAATGACTTTCAATTCCTGGATGTCGCACGCCAAGATCCAGAGAAAAAAGATCTCAACGTCCGCAAAGCTGAGTTTGTGGAAATTTATAAACCTTTTACAGCCGAAGTTGCGAAAAACCAAACACATCGCTGTTTAGGTTGTGGTAACCCTTACTGTGAATGGAAATGTCCAGTACATAACTATATTCCAAACTGGTTAAAACTGATTGCTGAAGGTCGTATTTTTCAAGCAGCAGAGCTTTGCCACCAAACTAATACACTACCGGAGGTGTGTGGTCGAGTTTGTCCTCAAGACCGTTTGTGTGAAGGTGCATGTACACTAAATGATGGGTTTGGTGCGGTGACCATTGGAAATGCTGAAAAGTATATTAATGATACGGCATTTGCATTGGGCTGGCGTCCTGACATGTCTCATGTCAAATGGACAGATAAAAAAGTCGCGATTATTGGTGCAGGCCCTGCAGGTCTAGGTTGTGCGGACATTTTGGTGCGCAATGGTGTTAAACCTGTCGTATTTGATAAGCGCCCAGAAATAGGTGGTTTGCTGACCTTTGGTATCCCTGAGTTTAAGATGGAAAAGGACGTGATGAAACGTCGTCGTGAAATCTTTACAGGCATGGGGATTGAATTCCGTTTAAATACAGAAATTGGCACAGACATCACCATTGATCAATTGCTTGCTGATTATGACGCTGTCTTCATGGGTATGGGAACATACACATACATGAAAGGTGGTTTCGCAGGTGAAGATTTGGAAGGTGTTTATGATGCCCTTGATTTCTTAATTGCCAATGTGAATCGTTGCCAAGGTTGGGAAAAAGATCCTTCAGAATTTATCAGTGTGGAAGGTAAGAAAGTTATTGTACTCGGTGGCGGTGATACTGCTATGGATTGTAACCGTACTTCAATCCGCCAAGGTGCAACATCTGTCACTTGTGCATACCGCCGCGATGAAGAAAACATGCCAGGTTCACGCCGTGAAGTTAAAAATGCGCGAGAAGAAGGTGTTGAATTTCAGTTCAATCGTCAGCCGATCGAAATCGTGGGTGAGAATGGAAAGGTCACAGGTGTTAAATTTGTGACGACTCAACTCAGTGAGCCTGATAGTCGTGGTCGTCGCAGTCCTGAACCGATCCCAGGTTCAGAGGAAATCTTACCTGCTGATGCAGTGCTGTTGGCCTTTGGTTTCCGTACAAGCCCTGCAGAATGGTTTAATGATGTAAGTATTAATTTAGATGGTTCAGGTCGTGTCGTTGCTCCTGAGCATCAACAATACAAGTTCCAAACTTCTAATCCGAAAATCTTTGCCGGTGGAGATATGGTGCGTGGTTCTGACTTGGTCGTAACTGCGATTTGGGAAGGACGTCAGGCTGCTGAAGGTATTTTAGATTATCTTGATGTTTAAACGAAAACATGCCTTACAAAAAATCCTACTTCGGTAGGATTTTTCATTTATATGCATGACTTGTTTGACAATCTCTTGTTGAATATTCAAAAGTATCCAATTCAAGAACTATCTTAAGAATCATGTAATTAAATTAAAAAAGAGAATGGAGTTGTAATTTAATTTGCGACTTTATTGGCAAAAAATATAATTTATTTGTCTGTGTGGTTATTTTTGCAATATTAAATCTGATTTATTCTGACAGTATGAATAAGAAATGCTATATCCATATAGGCTCTAAAATGACAACTACACAAATCGCCAAAGATAAATCTTATTTAAATCGTCCAAAAGCGATTGGGATTACCATACGACGTTTAAATTATAATCCTAAAGCCATACGACGCCATTTTTTCGCGAATTCTCCTGTCATGTCACACTTGTTGACGGCACTTTCTTCTACCTTTCCAATTGGTGAACAATTCTTTGTTCATAGTGTTCGTAATGTACGAGATAAAGTGAAAGATGAAAAATTACAAGCGCAGATTGCAGCATTTATTGGTCAAGAAGCGATGCATTCAAAAGCACATGCGGAATTTAATGACGCTTGGCGCCGTGATGATTATCAACTTGATAACTTTCAAGCATGGTTAGCGCGACGCGATGAATTTATTCGTACTACCCATCCAAAATTGCAGTTAGCAATTACCTGTGCTTTTGAGCATTTTACAGCGTTATTGGGTGGTTATATTCTTCGTCATCCTGAAGTGCTGTCGACCTTAGATGAAGATGCAACTAAGCTTTGGGTGTGGCATGCAATTGAGGAAATCGAGCATCGAGCAGTTGCATTTGATGTCTACCAAGCGGTATATAAAGATACCAAAGTGCGCCGCAATATTATGCGTAGCGTAACCACAGGTTTTGCGAGTCTTACATTTTATTCAGCAACTCGATTATTTTGGCAAGATCGTCGAAAAAGCTTACCGAAGGTCAGTGGAAACTTATATGGTATTTACTTAATTTCTAAAATGATGATCGAGCTAATTCCAGAATATTTATCATATTACAAAGAAGATTTTCATCCTTCTGAAATTGACTATACGGATATCGTGAATCATTGGAAGGCAAAATTAGCTGAAGAATATCAAGTGGAAGGCTTCCAAGAGCATCCCCAACCTGTACTGTATAGCTAACAAAAAAAACCTAGCGAAAGCTAGGTTTTTTATTACTTAGATGAGTCTTGATTAAACTGACGCATTCTTCTTTGGCGCTGCCAAGGGAGAGGGCGGTCTAGTGCTTCGGGGACATCGCCTGATGTAGAGCGTAAACGTAAATGTAATGCAGCTTGTGCAATTAAATTTGCCGATACAGGTGCCGTAATAAAGGCAAGTAATGTAATCAGTAGTTCAGCAAACCCAAAGCGACTATGAAAAGCTGAATAAATCATGGCTGCTATTAAAAAACTACCTAAGCCTAGTGTGCTCGACTTTGTAGGTGCATGCAGACGCATGAACAGATCGGGTAACTTTACGATTCCAATTCCACCTACAAGGGTAAAGAAGGCACCGATAAGAAGGAAGAATGAAACTAAGATTTCCATGATGAGCTGAGTATTCATATTGTTCTCCTAGTCCACCACATGGCCTGTCGTAAAATAACGAGCCAATGCTGCTGTGGATACGAATCCAAGCATTGCCACCAACAATGCACCTTCGAACAATGAAGTACTTGCCCAAAAAATTCCAAGTACCACGACCAAGCAGGTTGCATTCAGAAATAAAGTATCTAGTGCGAGTAGTCGATCTACCATAGAAGGACCAATGACTAAACGCATTAAGCAGAGCAACATGGAAATCGTAATGCCAATCAAACTAATTCCCAATGCATAAAGTAAGATCGTCATGCTGAATCTCCTTGTTTCACATGGAAAATCGCCATAAGTGGTGCTTCATAGCGTTGTTTGATTTCCAAAATATCAGCTTCGGGATCATCTGAGTTAATTGAATGAACTAAAATGTCACCGCGTTCTTGGTCGATTCCAGCACTCACTGTGCCAGGTGTAGTCGTAATGATCATTGCCAATAAGCTGTTGACCTGATCATGATCAGTATCTAATGGAACACGATACCACTTGGGATGTAGACGGTCAGTTGGTCCAAGCACTTGCTTAGCGACACGGATATTACTAATGATAATGTCCCAAAGTACGACCAAAATTAATTTGCACGCTAAATCCCAATGAATATTGGGTGTGCGAACGATAAAAGGTTGTACCAATTTTGGGATGACTAAACCAATCACAATGGCAACTAAAATATCAAAAAACTGAGCGCTTTGTGCCAGCATTAGCCAACTTATTCCCACAATCACAGAAACAAATGGATGCGGGAAAACTCGATCGAGTAGAGAACTTTGTTGTTTCATTTATTGCTCCATCGGTTGAAGTTTAGATTGAACTTCTTCAGGCTGAAGCTGATTCAATTCTTGCTCTTTAATTTGACGTTGCTTGTACTCAGAGATATGTTCTCCTTCGAGTGCCTTCTCGCTTACGATATGTGGAATATAATGCGCATTTTGATCTGCAGATTCCCCGCCATATTTTGTTTCTGGCAGATAATTTGGATCAAATTGTTGCACACTAATCACTTTGCCTTGTTCATCTTTTTTCAGGACAGCTGAAATATATTGCTCAGAATCATTCAGTTGGACTGCGGTATATTGAATATACTGAGTAATTGGATTTGCGAATGCCACATAAGCGACAAGGCCAATCAGGAAAATATAAATCGTGGTGTGATTACGAGGTGGTGCCTGATTTGGTAATTTTTGATATTCCAAATATGCTTCTTCTTTAGGATTGTTTTCAGGTGCTGTAGAACGCCAGAAAATGACAAATCCTAAGCGCGTAAAAGCAATGATACTAAGCAAGCTCACAATCAGAATGACAATAATAATGAGCAATTGATAGCTAGATACAGAAGCCGCTTGCAGAATAAAGATCTTACCTAAAAAACCACTGAAAGGTGGAAGACCTGCCATCATGAGCGCAATAATGAAGAAGCAAATCGAAACTAGCGTCTGCTGTTTCATGATTGGTGCGATTTTTAGATGATCTTTAAATGCGCCACGTTGTGAAGTAATCCAACCGCATAGTAAGTAGAATGCAGCGGCAATAATCGTACTATGCACGAGGTAATATAGCGCTGCTGCCCAAGCATCTGCTGTCATCAGGGAAAGTGCGATTGCAATCGTTCCAATAGACGATAGGATCATAAAGCCAACAAAACGACGCATGCGCTCTGCACCAATCGCACCAATTACACCATAAATAGTCGTAATTAAACCAATTGGAAGCAGCCAAGTGCTGAGAATTTCTCGTGAAAGCTCATCGGTGAATACGGTTCCATTCACACGTAAAATGGCATAGATCCCCACTTTGGTCATGATGGTGAATAATGCGGCTACAGGGGTCGTGGCGACGGCATAAGTTTTAGGTAACCATAGTCCGACAGGGAGGATTGCAGCCTTGATACCAAAGACTACAAACAGCATTAATCCGCCTGCAACAGCCATATTGTACTGATCACCTTCGAGTGTACGTACAATTCGACCCACATCAGCCATATTCAGGCTACCAGTATTACCATAAATCATCCCTAAGCCAATCAAAAAGAATGCAGACGCTAATAGGTTGATCGTTACATAGTGAATACCAAGTTGGAAACGTGCTTTGCCTTGACCATGTAGAAGCAATACATATGAAGCCATCAACAGCACTTCAAAGAAAACAAACAGGTTAAATAAGTCGCCTGTTAGAAATGCTCCACATAATCCCATGAGTAAAAAATGGCTCATCGCATGGAAATAGCGTCCACGTTCATCCCATTCTTTACTTGCAAACCAAATAATGGGTGTCGCAAGGGCATAGGTGAGCACGAGCATAAAAGCTGCCAAACGATCTAGTACAAGTACAATACCGAAAGGGGCAGACCACTCACCTAAGTTATAAACAAAGATTTGACCAGAGCTCGCCTGAATTAAGTAGATAATTGCAGTTACTAAACCAAGGAAAACCGATGTTAAACTGATTCCACGACGCCAAGGTTGACGCCAGTCATGTGCTAAAGACCCTGAACCAGGGTTACCCAGTAGCACCAAAATAAATGCAGTAAATGTCGGAATTAAAATACTTAAAATTGGCGAGTGAGTGAGCCATAAATCATAAAAATTCATCATTAAGGCTCATCCTCGCGTGGGTCTGTATTAATAATCTCTTCTTTTGAGTCGACGTGATCAGTACCAGATTCATAACGACTTCTTAGCGCCAGTTGAACGATAAAAGCAGTGGTTGCAAAACCAATTACAATTGCGGTCAAAACTAATGCTTGAGGTAATGGATCTGTAACCTGAGTGGCATTGGTTAAAATAGCAGGTGCATTGAGGTGGATTCTCCCCATAGCGAATAAAAACATATTCACTGCATAGCCAATCATGGCCAAGCCTAATACCACAGGGAAAGTACGGGCACGCAAAATCAGATAAATACCAGTGGCAACCAATAATCCAATAGCGGAGGCGAGTAAAAATTCTAAACTAATCATTCTTTACTCCTTCGGTACAGGGCCGGTGATGCTTGAGTTGCGTGAGTCGCCTAAAACGGAAATCATGAGCATTGTTGCACCAACGACTGTGACATAGACACCAACATCAAATGCTGCAGCAGATGGCAAATGCATTTTTCCGAGAATGATCGGCTCTACATAAATATGAGCGCTGGTCAGGAATGGTCGACCCCAGAACCACGCAGCGACACCAGTCAAACCAGCAACGGTTAGGCCAGTACCAATCCAAATTTCATAAAGACGCCCAGACTTTGCTCGTAAGAGTTGTTCAGTGTGATCTTGACCTAGCGCAATGTACTGAATCACAAGCGCCATGGATGTAATAAGACCTGCGATAAATCCACCACCTGGAAGATTATGTCCGCGTAAGAAAATATATAAGCTGACGACTAAGGCAATCGGAAGGACCCAAGATGCGGTCATTCGGAACATCAACGGTGATGGATTAAAGCGATAGGTTAAGCCTTGTGTAATGGTCGTACCATGAGCACGCATTCCATCCATTAAACACAGTGTCCCAATCGCCGCAATACCGAGAACGGCAATTTCACCGAAAGTATCAAATCCACGGAAATCGACCAAAATCACGTTCACAATATTTGAACCACCACCGAGCGGTAGAGATTGTTGAACAAAGAACCATGAGATTGAATTGTGATCACGCGTCAGAATCATCCAAGTGATCCAACCGATTCCTAGACCTCCGATGATTGCAATCACCGCATCTCTCCAACGACGAGTGCGTGAAGATTCATAAGGTGTAAGTTGCGGTAAGAGGGATAGACTCATCAGAAGTAAAACAGTTGTGACAACATCGACTGTGATTTGTGTGAGTGCGAGGTCTGGTGCTGACATCGTAACAAAGACCATCGTCACGACAAGACCGATGGCTCCACTGATGAGAACGGCTTTAATGCGTTCATGGTGAAACCAAAGCATCATCCAGCAGGCTGAAAACAATAATAACCAAAGCACGATTGCAACCAATGGTGCATGCGTCAGTTCACGTGTACCTGCATAAATACCTTGACCAATGAGTGGCATAGAGACTAAAGCAACAGCAAAAATTAATATCCACAATAAATAGTTTTGTAGAGAACCTGTTTCTGTTGCTCTTTTTAATTTTCGCGAATTTAAGAGCAAATGTTTTAGAAAGAGATCAAACAGGACTTTACCTTGCAGTTTGCCAAGTATTGGATCAAGGTCAATGTCACGAATTCTACTGTTCTTCGCAAGACTAAAATAAAAAATAATACCGCCAATCAGTGCAATTGCACTCATCAATAAAGGCACATTAAAGCCATGCCAGATTGCTAGATGTACGCCTTCAAAAGCTGGAAGGTTGGTGCTTGCTCGTGCACCAGCATTAACGATATCGCCTACTAAGAGCGCTGGTAATAGACCCACTGCAATACATAATATAGCTAATAAAATTGCAGGTGCACGCATACCAATTGGTGGTTCATGCGCATCTTTATTTGGAATCGCTTTGCCTAAATCACCATCAAAAAATACGCCATGAACTAAACGAACGGAATACGCGACAGCAAACAAACCTGCGAGTGTTGCAATAATTGCTGCGAAGACACCTATACCACCCGAGAGATTCGCTAATAGTTCAGTAAAGAACATTTCTTTAGATAAGAATCCATTGGTCAGTGGTACACCAGCCATTGATGCAGCGGTAATCATGGTTAAAGTGGCTGTAAATGGAAGTAACTGCCATACACCACTGAGTTTTCGTAAATCACGTGTACCTGTTTCATGGTCGATAATACCAGCGATCATGAATAATGCAGCTTTAAAGGTCGCATGGTTAATGATGTGAAAAATAGCTGCAGCCACAGCGAGTGGTGAACCAATTCCCAGTAAGCAAACGATCAAGCCTAAATGACTAATGGTGGAATAAGCGAGTAACCCTTTCAGATCTTCCTTAAAAATGGCAAAGAACGCGGCCATACATAAGGTAAATAAACCAACAAAGGTGACAAGGTTGTGATACAGGGCAGAACCAACAAAGATCGGCATTAAGCGTGCAAGTAAGAAAATCCCGGCTTTCACCATTGTCGCTGAATGCAAATAAGCTGACACAGGTGTCGGCGCAGCCATCGCATTTGGCAACCAAAAATGGAAAGGAAATTGAGCACTTTTGGTGAATGCACCTAAAAGAATAAGTAGCAAGGCTGGCACAAATAAATGACTCGATTGAATCTGCGTCGTCATATTGAGGATTTGATCAATTTGATATGTGCCAGTGATTTGACCTAATAGAATAAAACCACCGAGCATGGCTAAACCACCCATACCCGTGATGGTTAAGGCCATTCTTGAGCCGCGCTGTGCTGCTTCGTAGTTACTCCAATAACCCACTAAAAGGAATGACGAAATACTGGTCATTTCCCAAAAGACAAGAAGAATAAGTAAATTATTAGAAAGTGAAATGCCGAGCATGGCGGCCATGAACAGCATCAGTAAGAAATATAACTTACTTAGAGAGTTTTTATGATTTAAATAATAATAAGCATAAATATAAATGAGCGTCCCAATCCCTGTAATAAGGAGGGAGAAGATCAAGCCTAATGCATCAAGTCTAAAGCTTAAGTCGATACCAAACTGTGGTAACCATGACCAGTGCTCAGAGATGACTTGACCTTGAAAGACGTCTTTGGCTTGAGTCAGCAACAAGATAAAACTTGTTAAGCTGACTCCAATTGCCCCTAATGCTGTCGCCCCGCGAGAGATTTTTTGCAGCCAGAGGACAAGAAAAGTGCCAAGTATTAATGGTAACAATATAATAATCGGTAGCACACTCGTATCCATAGAGTTGTAGGCCGGAACCTATGATGAGTTTTATCTTTCAAAAGCTTGAGGATGGCAAAGAGTCATCCAACTACTTAAACTTTGAAAGCCGAACGAATTTTAAAAACAAAAACAAGTTGTGTTGCGCAACTTGGAAAGCTAATGCAAAGAAATAGACATTTTTTGATTAAAAAATGAATGAGTAGATTTTATTACATGTATAAAATTACATCAAACTTTTTAGCTACACAATTCAGAATTATAGCGAAAAAAAGCTTAAATTTCTGTTTAAATTGAGTGAGTCATACCCGATTAACTCATCTATTTCCAATCAATTAGGGTGATGAAATACTCGATAAATCTCCAGCTTGGAGATACTCAATGAAGCGCTGTTTTTCTGACACTGATAAATTTTTGAAGTGTTCAAACAAACGCAAGCCATCAAGCGTATCAGTAGGTCGATTCACTTCAGAGATTTGGTCATCTTGTAAATCATTAGCCATGAGTTGAGCAAATAGTTCATCATATTGTTCCCTGATTTGGTTTTGTTCTATTTCAACAATTTTTCGATTTTCTAATTTAAAATGTTGTACATCTACTTCATTGTTTAAAATCAATTCAGAGCATGCGGATGCGATAATTTGAATTTGCGGGAATGCTTCATGCAAACGGCTGAGTACGTTTTGCACAAAATCTTCATCCACTTGTGCATCAATATTGTCAATTAATAGAATGCCTTCACCATCAAGGCATGGGTCAATACTATGAGGATTGAGGAGACAAAGTCGTCTAACAATATCACCCACTAAACACAACCATTGACGATACGAATTAGATAATTGCGAAAAAGGAATTTCTTGACCATTTTGTACCAGCATCAATTGGATCTTGGGCGTGTATTCAATATAAATGTCACTGATCGATGGCAATAATGTATGGATGGCTTTCTTGAGTGCTTTGAGTGATGGTAGTTGCATCTCTGCTTCAAGATTCAATAATTTTGCAACTAAATCCTCTTGGTCATGATGAGAGGATAATTTTTGATTGGTTTGAATTTTTTGAAAAACTTGTGCTAATCGTGCATTTTCGATGTCGCTAATTTCACGAAACCATTCGAAGAACCGAGCAAAGGTTGTATAAGGGAGTGCTGCAAGTTCGTAGGCTGCATGTGTTTGTAATACAGCAGGATTATTTTTGCTTAGTAAATTCACTTCGTTGATAAAGCGATCAGAAGGATAGTAGGCCACCATAGGCATGCCTTGAGCAGGATCTTGTTTGATCGCTTGTTGATAAAGATGAACGAGTGATTCTAATTGAGTCGTTAGCGCTTTACTATGACCTACACCTTTACTGGTTAATGTTTTATAGAGTTGCCATTCGCACAAACCCTCTTCATTGTGTTGCACAGTCGCAGCCTGTTCAATAGATCCAATATCCATGGGATATTGAACACAAATATCTATTTTGGCTTGAATGTGTTTGTGCTTAATATCAGAATCAAGCATAACTACACCAGCGGTTCTTAAATCTTTGGCACGTGCAGCAAACCATGTTAAAGCTTGATAAATATTTTTAATAATCGCAGTTTTACCGGAGGCCTGATCACCTAAAATAATAGATATTGGTCGTTGAGTTGGATCAAATTTAATTTTTATATCTGAAAAATGATAACAGTGACGTAACTGAATAGATTGAACTTTCATATTTTGCCTGCAACTTATCGTAGGGGATTATGCTGTTGCTTTCGTTTTAATCGTGGATTTAAGTTTGAGTTGTTGTATTAAATCATAAATATGATGAATATTTAAGCTGCTTTTTGCTCGTGTGCATGCAACATAAAGTAAACGTAATTCTTCATCGCTAATTTTATGTTCTAGTCCATTAATTTTAAATTGGTAATCATCTTCTAAATGCACGCTATTCCACTCTAAACCTTTGGCTTTATGAGCGGTTGAGATTACATAGTCCGCTTGTTCAATGGGTGTGATTTTGGCAAGTGCTCGTTTGAGTGGGTCTGTACCATGTTCATCGACCAATTTAACCAAAGGCTTGATGTCACTACCATCATTTGTTTCACAATATTCATGCACATCATGCCAAGAGTTAAACCAAGCTAACTCTGGAACGTCTGTTACTCTTTTACCTTGTTTAAGTAAGCTTGCAGCGTCAACAAAGCGATTTAATTTCGCATGATCGGCTTGCAGGCTCACTTTTTCTCCTTGAACTAATCCTGAGAGTAAAAGTTCCATCGCGCGTGCGTTAGTACGGCACAAAATCGCATCTCGCATTTTGGTATGAGGCTTGTTGACGACTTTTGATTGGAGTTCGGGGTTGCCAATCAACGGAACAGTCTCATTGAGTGCGCCTAATAAGTGATTAGCAACTTCAGCGATATCATCACCAAAACGGAATGAAGTGGTTAGGCGCGATTCGGGTAAAGGCATTTGTTGCATCGCATTGACTGCCCCACGCCATGCATAAATTTGTTGATGTGCATCGCCGACATAGATGACTTGCGTACTTTTTTGTTTGAGTAAAATCCCCAGCATTAGGGGGTCAGCATCCTGTGCTTCATCAAATAATACATAGTCTGCGGGTATAAAAGGATCTGATAAAGCCCATAATTTGAGATAGATGTCATGCCCAATGCCAGCCTGATGATTAGGGTCGATTGATTCTAACCAACGACGTTCGACTGCAGGATAAAGGTGTTGCTGTAATACCGCAATATCGTCAGCATGTAGCCAACTTGGTGCTTGAATATGGCGGGGTGCAGGATATTGCGAGCTTGTTGAACAGAAATAACTGACAGCATTTGCAACTAAGCCCGCCAAACGACTAGGCATAAGCGCATATTTTTCGTAACGCCCCCCCATGAGTCGGCGTAATGTGATGGGTTGCAAACGGTATTCTTTGGCAATAAAGCTCGGGCTCAAGCGTGGGAGTCTAAGTTTATCAGTCACTCCACGTGGAACGCTTCGAAATGCTAAAGAGTGGAATGTACGACAATCCACGCGCTGATGAAATTTTTGTTGAGCCTCGCTGGCAATCGCTTTGTTAAAGGCAAGATACATACCGCGACGCTGTTGCATCGCATCACTGACTAATTTAAGCGTTGTTGTTTTACCTGTACCTGCATAGGCAATCACTTTGAAGGATTGACCAGATTGCGCTTGTTGAATCGCAATTTCTTGTTCTAAGGTGGGTTTGACAATGACAGACACAGGTTAATAAATCTTCAATGGTTTTAAAATGATCAGTGAGTATAGCAAGAATTTACAAAGGGGAGAGTTCAATCTTCTTCTTTTTGGATGGGGAGTCTTCGGCGACTTAAAAAGCCGAATTAAATAAAAAAGCCATGTTTGAACATGGCTTTATAAGAGTAAATTAATGCGTGCGATTCGCTTTTTCAACAAGTCCTGATAGACCCTGACGTCGTGCAAGCTCATTTAAAACGAGTTGAATATCAAGATCGAAGTAACCCAGCATGACTATGGTATGGAACCAAACATCAGCAACTTCATAAATTAAATCATTTTGGTGATCCAGCGTCGCTTCTTGTTTGAAATCTTTAGCAGCAATTACCGTTTCAAAACTTTCTTCACCAATTTTTTCTAATATTTTATTGAGACCTTTATGATAAAGCTTTGCCACATAAGAAGAGTCAGGATCTGCAGATTTACGTTCTGCCATCATTTGACCAAGATAATGTAATACATCGACTTGCTCAGCTTGAGCTGTTGATGCATTCATCACTTTACTATGCGCATTCTCAGACTTTTCGCCATAAATTTGGTTCGGATCTTTCAATTGAGCGTCTACAATTTCCCAACCGTTTGATGTTAAGCGGCGATAAAAACATGATTCACGTCCCGTATGGCAAGCAATGCCACCATGTTGCTCAATTTGAAGAACGATCACATCAGCATCACAATCTAAACGAATTTCATGCACAGTTTGGAAGTGACCTGATTCTTCGCCTTTATGCCACAATTTGCTGCGTGAACGAGAGTAGTAAACAGCTTGACTTTTTTCTGCTGTAAGTGCCAAAGACTCACGATTCATCCAAGCCACCATCAACACTCGACCTGTTTGATGATGCTGAGCAATGGCAGGGATTAAACCTTGTTCGTTAAATTTTACTTCATCGAGCCATTGCGTATTGTTCATAAGGATTTCACCAGAATTAAATGAGACACTACAAAATTGTAGGTCATTAGTTTAAGCGAATAAATCTTTGTAGGGGAGAGTAGAAATTAATTTATTTAAGATCTTGCATGTATTCTTCAAAGTTTTGCTTATGGATCATTTCTAGGAATGCATCCCCTAATCGTTGACTTTCAGCTACAGACTGTTTCCAAAGCTCGATTCGTTTTTTTTGATCAAGCCCTTTCAGTGTGAAATCTTTGCGATCAGGAAGACGTCCTAAAGGAAGTGATCTTAAATAAGACTCAGAGGGTGAAATCAATACGGTTCGTGCTTGATATTCAGCATTAGATCTACGTTTTTTGAGGAACTTATCGAACCAACCTGGTGTTATTTGATCTGTAAAATGAGGGTAGAGGACAATCCCATGACTCGGTAAAGGTAGATCAATATGATAATCGATTAGCCCGCCATCACGATAAGCAGCGACATCTGCACCTTCGATATTTCTGACCGCCGGCATCAAAAATGGAATGGATGCAGATGCCATTAACCAATCTTCTAAATTTTTTTCAGTCAACGCATAATCAAGATGTTCGAATTCATTTTTGATGAGTGAAAGTCGTGAAGCGTTGTGTGGTTGGGCAATTGTACGTTGCATGAAGTGCCCAATTTTAGCTCTCGAAAAAGTATTGAGACCGATAATGCCAGCAACTGCACGGGCAAGCATAAGAGGATGATCACTTTGAAATTTTTTCGATGACTTTACTGACAAAATAGCCAAATGGTAGTCGGGATGATCAATAATTTGATTGGTTTTACCTTGAAGGAGGGCTTTAAGCATGCCGCGACAGACGTCTCCAACTTCAATAATATTCATCTTAGGTCGAAATTCAAGATGGGTATATAAGTCTGCTAATTTGGATGTGCCTGCTTGTGCACCATGCGCTGCAATACTTGCAAAACGCCAACTCCCAATGGATGAGCCTATTAAAGTTCGCTTTTTCGGTGCTTGAGCAAAGAACTCACCAAAAACAGCTTGGTCCAATCCTTGAATTCCAATACCTTTAGGACCACCTGCTGCTCCAGGAACAAAATCAACCGCACTGGCTTGTAAACCTTGTTCTTCAATGACCTGTTTTGCTTTATAACCTACATGAATATTCAAGCAAGGTTGAGTGGTCTTGAGGATCTGTATCATAAGCAATTCAGCGACTAAAACCTATTGAAGTAGTAAGTTTTGACATGAGATAGTGAACTTATTTCACCATACGCCACATAGCAATGAAGGATGCCAACACAATTAAAATCATGGAGATGAACCATGGTGCAATCACAGCGATTGAGAGCAAAATTGCGATTACACTTCCGAAAATCCAACTACGCTTTTGCTGATGTTCCATTTGCAAGCGCAGTGTTTGAAGTTCATTCAATTGTTTAGCATGCCATGCAGACTGATTTTTTAAACCGTTAAGACTGTCAATCAGTAAAGTTGGTAAATCCTGAGCACCTAATAATAAGTCGGGAATTTTTTGTCCTAATTCTTTAATATTTTTTTGAGGATTCATTTGGGCTTTAACCCAATCCGTTAGAATTGGCTTTGCTAACTTCCAAATATCTAATTCAGGATAAAGGTCTGTACCTAAGCCTTCAACATGCACTAAGGTTTTAAGCAATAACATCAGTTGCGGTGGGATTTCTAAATGAAAACGTCGAGCGATGTCCATCACTTGGATCAATATGCCTGCGAAATCTAACTCATGCATCGGTTTCGAAACCATAGGTCCTACTGTACGACGCATTTCACGTGCTAAAGCATCTTGATCCGTGCCTGGTGGAATCCAACCTGCTTGATGCACAATCTGAATCAATTGCATGAAATCACTGTTCATGACTGCCAGCAACATACGTGCTATCGTCATTTGATCATGCTTGGAAAGCTCGCCCATGATGGCGCAATCGAGCGCAATAAATCTTGGGTTTTGCGGATTAATCGTTTCTACGAAAACATTACCCGGATGCATATCTGCATGGAAAAAATTATCGCGAAACACTTGAGTAAAGAAGATTGTTAAGCCTTTTTCTGCTAAGTCTGCACGATTCATTCCTAAACGATCAAAGGTCGCAGTATCTGATATAGGCACACCGGTGATGCGCTCTGCCACCATCACATCCAGACTATCCATATACACTTCAGGCACATACATCATGCTTGAGCCAGTAAAATAATGGCGCATACGTCGTGTATTTTCGGCTTCAAGAGTCAAGTCGAGTTCATTTAAAATGATTTGACGATAATCTTGAATAATTTCTGATAGATGCAAAGCACGGGCAGCTTCTAGCCTTTTTTCTAAATAGTGACCAAGCCATTCTAAAATTTCAAAATCTTGAATAATTTGAGCACGTATATTCGGGCGAGTTACTTTCACGACAACTTCACGCCCATCGTGAAGAGCAGCGGTATGTACTTGAGCAATTGAAGCAGCAGCTAGCGGCTTATCATCGAAGCGCGCAAATAATGTGGAAACATTTGCTTTAAGCGAATCTTGAATTCTTTGCTTAGCCACTCCAAGATCGAAAGGTTTAACACGATCTTGTAATAACACCAATTGTTGTAATATTTCTGGTGGAATTAGATCGCGACGCGTAGAGAGGAGCTGCCCTAATTTAATTGCGAGTGGCCCCATTTCTTCTAAAGCTTCTTTAAGCTTTAAAGGATTTTTACGTTCTCGACTAGAAAGTGCAGCAGGATGCAAACGTATAAGATTCAGCAGGGGGCGAACCTTTGCAGGAATATCTTCCGCAGGAACCAACGTGTCGAGTCTATAGTGCGCAGCTATACGCCAAAGTTCGATTAAACGTCTAATGTGCGGAATCATATATGCAATTACCTGAAATCTACGAAGGGTTAAATTTTGATTTTAAAAGCTGAATTTTTGCTTCTAGTCGATCAATATCTTGATTAAGCTGGCGAGTTCCATGGAGAAGATCGTCCATTTGCCAACGTGGTGCGAATAGTCCGGTATCTTCTTTTAAAAAGTCTTCCGCAAAAAAAAGATGAGATTGAAGTGACTTAATTAAATGTTGTGGTGCTAATTGAACCTTGCCGATTTGACTTGCAAGATTAGGTCCGATCCAATCACTCAATTGCGAAGCGAAGTCTGGCTCAGCATTTTGTATAATTTTTTGAATGTCTTGCAGAAGGCGATAGTCACCTTGAACGGGGATATTGCCAATGTCATTTGCTAGAAATAGTTTGCACAAGTCGACCACATTATTAACATGCAATGTGGAGTCTGCTTCAGTAATCGTGTGAGCTTGCTCCCAAGGCCGCTGTTCGAAAATAGAGGGTTGAGTGCTATGACCTGTTACTGTTGGTTCTAAACGAACTTTATTTTCATCAAAAAACACATCAACGGAAAGCTGTGGTGTATCAATCACAACACGAAGGATTTTCCCTTGTAATTGGTTAAATTGGATACGAGTAATCGCATCCAAATTAATCCAATGATGTATGGTTTTTTCAACTGCACCCAGTGCTAAGATTGACCACATGACGAAGTGCTACCTGTGGTTAGAGTTTAAAACCACGGTGAACTGCAACAATACCACCTGTTAAATTGTGATAATCGCAGTTTTGGAAGCCCGCATTTTCCATCATGCTTTTCAATGTGCGTTGGTCTGGGTGCATACGAATTGATTCAGCAAGATATTTATAGCTTTCAGCATCATTTGCCACAATTTTACCCATGATTGGTAAAGCAGTGAATGAGTACAAATCATAGAGTTTTGAGAAAGGCTCAAAGACTGGTTTTGAAAACTCTAATACAAGTAAGCGACCACCTGGTTTAAGTACACGATACATTGCTGCAAGCGCTGCATCTTTGTCTGTTACATTACGTAGACCAAAACTGATGGTGAGTAAATCAAAACTGTTGTCTTCGAAAGGCTCGAGGGTTTCAGCATTCGCCAGTACAAAATCAACGTTGGTACAACCCGCGTCGATCAGACGGTCGCGACCTACATTCAGCATGGATTCATTAATATCAGATAATACAACATGCCCAGTAGGACCAACTTCACGGCTAAATACTTTCGCTAAATCACCAGTACCACCAGCGATATCTAAAACGCGTTGCCCACGGCGAACGCCAGACATATTAATGGCAAAACGTTTCCACAAACGATGAATACCAAATGACATTAAGTCATTCATAATGTCGTATTTCGCGGCAACTGAATGGAAAACTTCAGCGACTTTTTGCGCTTTCTCTTCAGAATTTACGGTTTTATAACCGAAGTGTGTCGTTGGTCCAACGTTTCCAGTATTCGCACCACGTGGCAAATTATATTTCGGCACTGAAGAATGTACTGGCGTATCTGTCAGTTGCTCTTGTAGCGATTGTTGCTGACCTTGAGGTGCGCCAGTTGGTAATGGATCTGTTAAAAAAGGACTCACGTTGTCTTTATTATTTGCCGGCTCAACCTGAGCATGAGGCTGTTGATTTTCATTAGACATTCGAGTCACTCCTGAACACAAATAATATTAAATCTGAATTAAACTGCATAATGACAGATTCTTCAGTTTTTTTCAGTCTAGATTATGCAATTGATATGAATAATATACAGAATTAAATCGAAGTTTCATCCATGAAATGAGAAGATGTTCTTTTATTTTCGATATTCTGACCAGACGCTTTTACGCTTTTTCGGCTGATCAGAATCTTTGCTAATGATTTCTAATTAAGCGATTTGGAAGGGATTTTCTTTCCCTGAGTGGACATTATTTACAATGATTCGCTCTTTTTCTGTAAAACTCCGAATAAAGG
Organism: Acinetobacter sp. YH16032; assembly: GCF_013417345.1. Taxonomy (NCBI): domain Bacteria; kingdom Pseudomonadati; phylum Pseudomonadota; class Gammaproteobacteria; order Moraxellales; family Moraxellaceae; genus Acinetobacter; species Acinetobacter sp. YH16032. The sequence continues at coordinate 106,049 of NZ_VPEE01000005.1, forward strand.
TCGCAGCCGATTTCATTGGTTTCATAGCGACAAAGCCTTCACCAATAAAGTCATACATCAGTTCAAAATTATATTTGCTTGCTGCACCTTTACACATTTTAAACGCTGTGTGCATGATGAATGAACGCATGTATTTGTCCAGACTCAGACCGAGCTCATCCAACAGATTGAGTTGTTCATGGCGCGCTTGCTCTTGATCTAAAGCCACTAAAGTTTCACGCATCATTTCATCAGTAATTGGTTGGTCTTTTGGATAATGTTGGAGTAAATACTGTGCAACTTGTTCATCCAGTTGCATCGCCAAGACCGCCAGTCCTACAGATTTTAACCCAGTTTTAATGGCATTTTCTGGAATGATTTTTTCAGCTTTGTGTGCGTATTTTAGTAAACGTTCGATTTGCAATGCTAGGTCATCAAATTCAGGGCCACCATAAAGACGGTTAATAAAATATTGAGCCATCAGCTTATTTTTGTCTTCAGCGAATAACTCAGCATGTGTGTGAAGTATGCGCTGTTTTAGCCAATTTTGAGCATCATTTAACCTTTGTTTAAGTGCCGGATCCTGATGATAATTGAGTTGTTTGTATTGTTCTAAAAGTTGATCTAATGCAGCAAGTTTGGACATGTTCTAGCTCAATTAAAAGGACTGAAAAAAGCATAATAGGTTGGATTGCGCTCGACTATGACTGTTGAAATCTAAAATAAAACCTTTCAGGTCAGTCATGGATGAAAAGACAATTGCAATAAATTGTACCTGAAGATTTAAGTTGATACTGTTCCTTGCGTATACTGTCGAAAATACAATAATTTTGAGTGGGCTATGTCTGAACCAAAACAACAATTTGATAAAAATACTGATCAACCCGAAGATAAGAACAAAATATTTGATGCAGATCAGATCAATTTAGACTTAATTGAAGCGCAATATGCTCTCAAAGATACACGTGGTAAGAAAAATGCCAAAAGCTTAGTGGTGTTGGTAAGTGGCATTGAGTTAGCAGGTAAAGGAGAATCGGTTAAGCAATTAAGAGAATGGGTTGATCCACGATATTTGAAAGTCAAAGCTGACCCTCCTCACCTTATTCAGCCGAATATCCCATATTGGCAACCTTATGCACGTTATATTCCTGCTGAAGGACAAATGATCGTCATGTTTGGAAATTGGTATAGTGATCTTTTAGCCACATCCTTACATGTTTCAAAACCATTTGATGAAACCATGTTCGAAAATTATTTGCAGCAAATGCAAAGCTTTGAGCAGGATTTAAAAAATAATCATGTTGATGTCGTGAAAGTTTGGTTTGATTTATCGTGGAAATCATTACAGAAGCGTTTAGATAAAATTGAACCTTCGGAGCAGCGTTGGCATAAATTGCATGGGCTGGATTGGCGCAATAAAAAACAATATGAAAATGTGCAACGATTGCGTCAAAAATTTACCCAAGACTGGGTCATTATCGATTGTGAAGATGAAGTATGTCGTGATCAGAAATTCGCAGAAGTTGTATTAGCGCGACTGAAAGATTTGCCAAATCATCCTCAAAAAAAGCGCCAAAAATGGCATCAAGCGGATATCCCAGAAATTTTAACGTCCCCCAATGAAGCAGTACTTGAAAAAGATCAGTATAAGGCTGAACTCAAGAAACTGACCAAGAAGGTCGCTGAAGCATTACGCGCAGAAGGACAAAAAACGGTGATCGTTTTTGAGGGGATGGATGCCGCAGGTAAAGGTGGTGCGATCAAGCGTATTGTGAAAAAGCTCGATCCAAGAGAATATGGAATTTATAACATTTCTGCGCCCGAAAAGTATGAATTGGCGCGGCCTTATCTCTGGCGTTTTTGGAATAAACTGCTTGAAGATGAAAAAATCTCGATTTTCGATCGCTCTTGGTATGGTCGTATATTGGTGGAAAGAGTTGAAGGTTTTGCAACGGATGTGGAGTGGAAACGTGCATATGATGAGATTAATCGCTTTGAAAAAGATCTAGTAGATACGCAAACAGTCGTTATTAAGTTTTGGTTGGCCATCAGTCAAGAAGAGCAAGCCAATCGTTTCAAAGCACGAGAGGAAACACCGCATAAGCGTTTTAAAATTACGGCTGAAGATTGGCGTAATCGCAAACGTTGGGATGATTATTTATTGGCTGCAGCAGACATGCTCCACCGAACAAATACCGAAGATGCGCCGTGGTATATCATTGCTACCAATGATAAATATACTGCACGCCTTGAAATTTTGAAGGCAATTTTGAAACAATTAAAAGTAGATGTTTAGAGCTGGTGAGAGGTATAAATAAAGCCCTTACAGGGCTTTATTTATACGTATAAGGTTTTATGGGTTAAGCGTATTTCACAACATTTGCTTGTTGTTTTTGTTGAATGCTTTTGGCAAGTTTATAGCTTTCTTCAACATGAGCCTCAGCCACTTTTTTCATGACAATATAACCCAAGCTAGCTGCAATAATTGAACCGCCCAATGGAATAAACTTAGTCACTTGCTTGGTCAACACTTTGGCTGCCATATTGTTCAGCGAAGCTTTAGCGGCAGTACGAGCCACGACTAGACCAGAAAACTCGAAACCGCGTTTGCGTAGTTCGTTCCAATGGATTTTTTTGGTTTGAGGATCAAAAACGCTGATTTGTTCAGGAGCTAAGCCAAAGCGAGCATTAATTTCTGGAATTAAAATTGACAACATACCTACGTCAATCACAACATCTAAAAAGGGCACAGGAATGACAGCAACACCTGCTGAAACATAAGAGCGTTTTTTGACGAGTTCAAGACATTCATCTCGAATTTGTTCTAAATTTAAATTTGGGTCGATTGTTTCTGGAATTTTATCAATTTTCATTTATTTATCACCTAATCAAAGTCTATGGTTCTCGATCCATCACATGATGAACATAGCGCGAGATGAAAGTTTTATTAAAGTCATAAAGTAAAAGTGACATAGTCAGATTAAGATGTATAGTAATTTATGTTTATGATTTTGTTCACACAACTTCATAACGTGTTCGTTGTATGGTGAAAGGGACCTTATGGGAATTCATGTAATTCAAAGTCAGCGCATTGAAGTTTTGGTACAAGGCATCATCACAACTCAAAAGCGTCCCACGAACAACCCATTTGCAGTCCTACAGCAACAACATTTTGTGGTGCCTTCTGCGGCAATGCAAGAGTGGTTAACCCAACGGTTATCTGAGCACCAAGGCATCAGTGCAAATACATTTTTCCATCAACGTATTCGTGGCTTTCAATGGTATGCCTACCAGCAAATTTTGAGTGACAAAGATAAAGTACGTAAAGCGAATATTCCACGTCTGATTATGAAGTGGCGTATTTTCCAAGCACTCAAACCTTTTATACAGCGTGCGCATAATCAGCTTGAGGTTGAACATCCTTTATTCCCATTAATCACACGTATCTATGACAGCGCAGCACGTATTGAACAGTCAAATGAACAATATCGAAAAAAAATGAGCATGTTGTATTGGGTGTCTGATCAAGTGTCAAAATTGTTCAGCAATTACATGATTTATCGAGCAGATTGTCGCCGAGCATGTGAATATGATTGTCGTTGTCCTGAAAATTGGATTCAGGTATGGGGGCGTAATGAAGCACTCAATATTGAACAACAATTACAATATCTAAACGATCAAGATTCCAGTTTTAAATTTTCGCAGGCACAACAATTAGAGGCTTGGCAACGTTGGTTATGGCTCAATATTTTTCATGAAGACTTTGTTGAAATGCAAAGTATTGATCATGATTTTTGGGGTGTACTTCGTGATGAACAGCAACAGAAAATAGCCCTCAAAAAACTACCACAGCAACTGATCGTTTTTACACTCTTGGATTTACCACCAAGTCAATTACAGTTTTTGCGCCGTTTGGGTCAGTACATTGATGTGTTGATTTTGCATTACAATCCCTCACAAGAATATTGGGCGGATAGTGTCGATCCGAATTGGAAAAAAAAATATGACTTAAAGCTCAAAGAGCGATATATCGAAAAGTTTCAGCAAAAGCATCAAAGAAAACCAGCTGATAATGAAGTTGAGCAGTTTTTTGAGAATTTTAGTCTGAGCTTTAATGGGCTGGCACGTGAGTCCAGACATCCCTTATTAACACGAATGGGAAAGCAGGCACGTGATCACTTTTCTCTGTTGTCTAACCTTTCCTCGGGTGATGAGGGGCAATGGATAGATGCTTTTGTGGATGAAGCACCGCAGCATTTACTGAGCCAATTGCAATCAGATATTTTACATTTGGTTGAACCTCAAGCTCAAAGTTATGTATTAGATCCAGCAGACGATTCAATCCACATTCATGTTTGTCATTCCGCTGTACGACAGCTTGAAGTCTTAAAAGATCAATTGACCCGATGGCTTGCTCAGTCAACAGCAGAAGCACCACGCCGTCCGAGTGATATTTTAGTTCTTGCGCCTGATCTGAAACAAATTGAGCCTTTGATACGGAGTGTGTTTCCGCAAAAAAATACTGCAACAGGTGTTTATCTGCCAGTAAAGCTAGCTGGTATCACGCAGTTAGATACAGTATTGGCATGGCGTTCAGTGTTAGGGCGAATTGAACTGATACAAAGTCGATTTACCATTGATGATTTTGCTGATTGGTTGAACTTAGCAGCGACCCAGGTGAGATATTGCTTAGACATTAACGGGACTGAGCGCATCTTATCGTTGTTGAGACAAGCGGGATTTCGACGAGGTTTGGATGAGCAACATCTGCAAAAAACATTGGCGGAGTATGATCAAGACTATCGGTTCAGTTTTAAGTATGCCTTAGATCGTTTGGCGCTGGGTGTGGCTGTTCCAGTTCATGCGATGTTTCAGGAGACCTTAAGTTCTCATGTAGTGGACTCGGGTGATTTTCACTTAATTGCCACGCTCATTGAAATATATAAGCACTTTGTAGAGCGTCGAGATTGGCTCACGATGATTGAAATCGAAAATGATCAAGAGACGTCAGAGCATGTTGAATTTTGGCTCAATCGTTTAATTTTAGAAGTTAATGAGTTTGAAAGCGCTGGTGTAAGCTCGTTAGAGATGATTAAAGAGATTATTCAAAAGCAAATAAGAATGCTAACGCTGGCAAATTTCTATGAAGAACATGATCAAGCCATTCTTAAAAACATACGTTTGCCTTTGAGCTATATTCTGACTGAAATCCAAAGCACCCTTGAATCGCAACTTGATTATGCATTGCCAACTGGACAAATTACATTTAGTCAAATTGGTTTGATTCGGCCAATACCGTATAAGTTAATCGTCATGATGAATTTAGATGGGGGGAAGTTTCCAAATCGGGAGAGTCATTTACCTTTTGATTTAATGGATTTACTCAAGCCAATGATTGGTGATCGATCACGTTTGGACGATGATCAAGGTGCTTTTTTAGACGCTTTGTTATTGGCCAAAGATAATCTCTGGCTATTCTATAATGGTTTTGATGTAGCCGATGGTGAAGTACGAGATCCATCGAGTAGTGTTCAGGAATTACTCCAACATCTCGCGTGGATCATAAAAACATCAGATCAATCTTCCTCGAATCCTCTCATTGATATTGATGGCATTCAAGTTCATCAGAATTTGAGCACACTCTACACGGTACATCCTTTGCAACCCTTTGATCCTGATGGTTTTCAGCAACAGCATCAGCGCTATGAAGATGAATGGTATGCCGTGGCTTCTAACCTCAATCGTCAGGATCAACGTGGTCATAGAGAGGCTTGGATTAATACCACGCTTGAATTGAATCAGGACATCATGGTCTTGGATGCTGAACAATGGATCAAAGATATTTGTTTTCCTGCGCGTCTTTATTTAAAAACCGTAGGCGTATCTAATTTAAAGGATCAGGATTTACCTGAGGTGAATGAGCCGTTGTTATTAGATGGATTGGCGCGATACTCTATTCGTGACTTTTTACAACAGCAGCCTAATGTTTCGAAGCTTCAGACTGAATTACTCAGTGACCAGCTTCCTGTCGGTAAATTACAAGAAGTCAGTTTGAAAATGAGTCTGTTAGAACATCAGCAGTTATTAAAAAGGCAAAAGTACTATATTGATGAGCCGACCAAAATCACTCAGCGCGTCATAGCAATAGATGATATACATCTTCAAGTGACCGTTCCTCAAGGGGATGAGACGAGTTGGGTGAGTGTTTCAACATCCAGTGCACGCGCACAACGACGAGCACATGTGTGGTTAGAATACTTATTTTGGTTAAGTTATCGAGACTTACCAGATCACCTTGCAACTGAAATGCAGCGCATCCAAATCTTTAGCGATAAAACCATCATGTGTACTGGCGTGACGACGAAACAAGCTAAGGATATGCTTTCCCAATGGATTCATGCATATAAACAAGCTCAGATAGAGCCTCTCGTTTTACCTGCAGCATTGCTGATGAAACTTGCGGTAGATGGAAAAGCATTAGAATGGGTCACTGATGAAGAGGGTCATCAGCAGTTAAACAACTTCGATAAGCTATTAAATGAGTGGAATAAAAGCGATGCCTTTCTGAGTTATAGTTTAAATGACAGCGAAGAAAGTCATTTGCACCGAGATTGGCAGTATATTTTACAAGATTTAGATGCTGAGCACCTATTAAAACAAGCGTGTGATCAGTTTGCTTATGTCTTATATCAGCCGATATATATGTATCAATCGGAGGCTGAAATATGAGTCAAAAGCCTATAGTCTCATATCAGCCAATTGTGGATATGCATTTCACTGGATTGCATTGGATTGAGGCTTCTGCGGGGACTGGAAAAACGTATACGCTCTCCAGCCTCATGGTCAGAATTTTATTAGAAGAATATTTACCAAAGCAGATTATTGCGACGACATTTACACGCAAAGCAGCGGCTGAATTGAAAAGTCGAATTCGTGCACGTTTAATCGAGGTACTTGGACTTTTAGAGTCATGTCGTGAGCTAACTCAAGATCAAGTTCAGGCGCGTGCAAAATTAGAATCAGATATTTTATATCAAGTGATTTTAAATCAATTTTCTGGCTTGATTGCACATGCATGTGCACGTTTAAAATTGGTGATAGATCAGCTTGAAGAACTCTTTGTTGGGACCTTGGATAGCTTTAGCCAAAAGCTTCTTCGTGAATTTGCATTTGAGAGCGGTAAAATTGAACGAATGCAAATCACCAATGATGCAAAACAATATACGGTTCAGTTAATTCATGATGAATTACGGGCATGGATTCAACAGCAGCCTCAATCAACTGTAGATTATTTGCTGCTTAAGAAAAAAATTAAGTCACAAGATGCTTATATCGATTTAATTGAAACGAGTTTGAATTTTTCCTCTGCTTATTTCAAAGCAGTGCCAGCGCCGACCATAGATGTAGACGCTTTCAGAACTCATGCAGAGCGCTTCATACAGATCGAGCTTGAAACGCTAGATTCATTAACAGACTTTTATGATCCTGAAGGGCAGTATTATGCTGTAGTCGCAAAGAAGTGGCGCGATCAAGATAAATTAAAAATTACACTCACGCAGTTGTTGCCTGAATTCCTTGATCAAGTTAAATCCCAAGGCATTGAAGTCATTTTTGCGTCGCATCTCAGCACTCATCTTAGTCAGTTGAATGAATTAAGAAAAAAAGTTCTCAATAAATGTCCCGTCGATGTTTTGGCGGCATTTGAGCAACATCCTATTATTGTTGAACTTGCTGAGTTTTTTAAACAGTTTGACAAGCTCAACCAACAACTCGAGCATTTGGAGAGTTATTTACAATATTATTTAGCACAACAAGTAAAACAACGTTTGCCAGAGTTGTTACAGCAAAAATCAGAAACCACATTTTCACAGCAAATTCGAACTTTGGCCGAAGCACTGCAGGGAGCGCAAGGTCAGGAGTTTGCAAAGTACGTTCACGCGCGTTACCCACTTATTTTAGTGGATGAGTTTCAGGATACCAACCAAGATCAAGATGATATGTTGGCGCAGATTTGGAGACATCCAAGTCGTGTGAAGCAGGGTTGTATGATTATGGTGGGAGACCGTAAGCAAGCGATCTACGGTTTCCGCGGTGGAGACATGCTCACGTTCCTAAAAGCATATCAAGATGTTGGAACTAAAGCAGGGCGTTTTTACCAACTTGTGCATAATCATCGCTCAGTGAAACCATTGGTCGAAGTCGTCGATGCTTTGTTTCAACAACAAATGGATTTTGGTGAGCAAGTTGAATATACGCCTGTTACAGCAGGTACTCGACCGCATCCAGTATTGATCCAATCCGGTTTAGAAAATTATGCTCCGCTTCGTTGGGTTCAAGTAAATGATAAGGAACACGAGTTAGAGCAGGTTGCTTGGAAGATACGGGATTTGCTCAATCAGGCTGCCCAAAGTCAGCTATATTTCGAAAAGCAGGGGCAACGTATTGAGCTTCAGGCAGATGATATCGCTGTTTTGTCTCGTAACAATCCTGATTTAGATAAAGTTCATCATCACTTATTGATGTTAGGCATTCCTGTAAATCGACCTTCACGAAAAAGTGTCTTCAAAAGTGGAATTGCTCGAGATGTTGGTGCAATTTTGACAGCCATCATGAATCCATTTGATGAAGCTAAATTAAAGAGAGCTTTACTTACACGATTGATGGGTTTTAATTTACATCGTTTTTTGCAACTTCAAATTCAAGCAGATGGCTTAAGTTTATTTATCACGAAATTTGAAGAAATTCGTGAAATGTGGATGGGCCAAGGCTTTTTAACAGCATGGCAAAGTTTCCTCACAGAATTCAAAGTTTGGACAAACTTGGTTGAGCAATTCAGCTATGACAATGAACGCGAAGTAGTCAATCTACGACACATTTCAGAGTTGTTGAGCCAAAACAGTGATGAGTTAAGAGGTATGCATACCCTTTATCATTGGTATATGCGGCAGCTTTCAAATCCGATGGAAAGAGAGTGGGAAATTGAAAGACAGTTGAGTAATCAAGCGGGCGTTCACCTTTTAACTATTCACCAATCTAAAGGATTGGAGTTTAAGATTGTATTCTTGCTTGGCGCAGATCGTAAACTGTCAGATCGAAGCGAACTTAACTTTTCAATTCGTGAAGTGCAGGATCATGGAACTGGAAAGTCCGTCGCACAACGTGTCGTGGCGTTAAAGCGTGAAGAATTATTGGAACCATTAGAGGTTGAGCAACATGACCAACGTGCTTTGGCAGAGCATCGACGATTATGGTATGTGGCCTTAACTCGAGCACAACACCGCGTTTATTCAATGATGAGTGATCAAAAAGGGCAATCTATTTATGGCTTGGCGTTTTGGCGTGGTCATGGTGCGAACCAATTTCAGCATGCTTTCAGTTTAGATGAGCCATGTTTAGAGCAATGCCCTGAGAAAGTAATCGCAAAAAAAGAACATCATAATGTTCAAATGATTGCGCAGAAATATCCTCAAGTTCATTTTTATCCTAGAGCCAAAACCAGTTTTAGTTATCTCGCACAACATTTGAGTCATCAACAAATTAAAGATCGTATGGCGGCTCAAGATATGATTGAACATCATGCGAGTGATGAGGTCAATGCTGTGACGCTCGTGACTCCATATCAATTTGAGGATTTGGATCATCAACAACCTTTGAGTTGGATTCGTGCTCATTTTCCGATGGGAACATTAGCTGGAAATTTCCTACATGAAATTTTTGAACATATCGATTTTCAAGATCGCCGAGATTGGACATTAGAAATTCGCCGCCGTTTTAAAAATGCCTATTCGAGTTTATGGGAGCAATTATTCGCTAAATTTCAATCAGATTTTCATCAACATCATGATGCCGAGCAACATCTGTTAGAAATGATGGCTGAATGGTTAGCAGAGGTTTTAGAGACACCTATTCAACCTGAATTTCGACTCAAACAATTAGTACCTGAAGCACATTTGGCTGAATTTCCATTCTATTTGGCTTTAGCAGACCGAATATTTGGTATTCAGCGTATTCAGCAATTATTTTTAGAGTTTGGGCTTAATATGCCCGAATTCAATGCTGCAAATTCAGCACGTTACCTCAATGGTTCAATTGACTTGGTTTATTATGATGGAGAGCGCTATCACATTGCCGACTATAAGAGTAATTATCTCGGAAATCATGTGGAAGACTATTCAGCTCAAGCTATTCAGCTGAGCATGACGCATGCAAGTTATTGGCTACAAGCAGCCCTATATTTGGTGGCATTACATCGCTATTTAAGTATTCATATTGATGATTACAACATCGATCGAGATCTTGGTGGTGCCAGTTATTTATATTTACGTGGGATGAATGGCACTGACCAATATGGATTTAATTATTGGCGTCCTAGTTCAGAATTTATTCTAAGATTAGATGCAATATTGGGCTATTTTGCTGAGGATAAAAACAGCAAAATAGCATGAATATTTAAATGAATTTATTATTAATCATTAATTTATCTTGTGGATAATATTGATGATAAATGTGTAGATAACTATGAGGATAACTGTGTGGAAATTAATCAGAATGAAAAAGTTGATGTTCCTCAATGGGTAACAACTTGGGCTGAATATATCCTAAATCAGTATCTTTCATCAGATGATTTAAATGAACAATCCATTAACACCATTGAACAAGTTCTGATGGCATCTACTGTCGGCGATAGTTGTATTGATTTGAAAGGGGAGGTTATCCAAGATCTGAGTAAGTTGCTCGTGAGCGCAGAGCTTGCAGAACAACAGGTCGCGCCTTTTGTTTATGATCAGAACTATTTGTATTTATATCGCTATTGGCAATTAGAGCAGCGTTTAGCTCAACAAGTTTATCGTTTAAAGCAGCAAACGATAGTGCCTGTAGATTGCACAAAATATGAAAAATTATTAATCGATCCATTTCAAAAGCAAGCCTTAGAAATAGTATCAAGGCAAGCGCTGAGTATGATTACAGGTGGTCCGGGTACAGGGAAAACGTATACTCTAGCGCGTATTATTGCCGTATTAAATGAGTCGAATCATCAGTTAAGAATCGCAATGGCTGCACCGACAGGGAAAGCTGCACAGCGAATGAAAGAAGCATTGCAAAACTCATTAAATGACGATGCAATGCTCAATATGGGTTTGGATATTGCCCACTTAAAGCAGCAAAATACGTTAACGATTCACCGTCTTCTGGGTTTAGGGCATAGCGCTCAACCTAAATACAGTCTGAAAAAGCCATTACCCTATGATGTGGTGGTGATTGATGAAGCCTCAATGCTCGATCTCAATCTCGCGACGATGCTTTTTGAAGCAATTCCAGACCAATGTCGTTTGATCTTGATAGGGGATGCACAGCAGTTGGCCTCGGTTGATGTGGGGATGGTATTGGCGGATTTACAACAAGTAAAAGCGCTTAATGACCATCACGTCAATTTAGTGACCAGTCGAAGATTCAAAGCAGGTGCAAAAATCGGTGATTTGGCAAGGTTCATCCAGTCACATCAATGCTCACTACAAAGCTCGAAAGTTGAGGTATTGGCTAAATTTGAGAAGGAGATTTGTAGAGCATCTGAAATCCAACAGATTAATTTAGCTGAGCTTCAAGAGGATCTTGTTCAACTAGAGTATTTGAATAAAGAATATTCAGATCAAGATTTAAAAGCCTATTACCTTAAATTAAGCTCGGGGTTTACGGATTACTTTAAAGCACTCAACCTTTATGTCAGAAATGGATATCAGCAGCAGGATGTGGCTGAAATTATCCAAAAATTTGATGATTATAGGATCTTAGCTGCAGTGAGACATGGACATTTGGGATTGAATCGTTTAAATGATGAAATTGAAAGGGAGCTATTTCAGCACATGCGGATATCACGACACGACCTTTGGTATATTGGTCGCCCTGTCATGATGACATATAACGATTATCAACTCGGGCTTTCTAATGGTGATATTGGGATATGTCTCAGACATCGCCAGTTTGCTGATCAATTTGAAGTATATTTTCCAAGTCTTGACCAATGGTTTCCAGCATCACGTTTACCAAAGTCAATGCAAACCTGTTATGCGCTGAGCATTCATAAGTCGCAAGGTTCTGAATTTAAACACACTGCAGTTGTATTAGATGAGTTTGCGTCACGTCTATTGAGCCAAGAATTATTGTATACCGCGATTACGAGGGCAAAAAAAGCAGTCAGTTTATTGGTGGATACTGATGCTTTATTTGAGGCAATAAACATTAAAACAATAAGAAAAACAGGTTTATTGAATAAATTAAACACTTTATTTATATCTAATATTTAACGATTGGTTGAAAATAGAAAACCTTTGTAGGAAATATCTTACAAGGATTCGAGAAATTGGCGCATAGAGCTTCGTACAATTTTTTGCGATGATTGCTTGCATAAAAGGTTCAACACGGAAAGTTGAGCAATATCGCATAATTACAATAATTTATAGTCGAGAGACTGCGAACTTACAATGATGTAAGTGATAAAAGAGGAAACTTACAGCCGCTAAGCCTTGTAGTTTTGGGAGAGACTACAGGGCTTTTTTATATACATATAAGATTAAATTGATTACATAATGTACGCAATTTCTTACATAAAGATCAGAAAACTGCGACTTGTGTTGCATAATGAATCTGGCAAAATAGTCATATAAGGAAATGAAACCTTAAGAACAAGGACCGTATTAATAATAAATGTGTGTGCAGCACTTACAATAAAAATATAAATAACAGAATCATAACTAAAATATAAGAATCTACAGCGCAAAAAAGGCCCTATGACTTGTCATAGGGCCTTTTTTAACCGTTTATCTCAATCTTAATTTTTAGGCATCTTTATAGTTTTGACTTAACGATTCTATTAAAGTGCGTAAAAATTATCACTTTACAAAAAAAACATGAAAAAATTCATAATTTTAATCATTTTGGTGAGTGTTGTTCTGTTTGGGTTGTATAAATGTTTTAAGCCTGCAGATCAAAACACTTCCTCAGTCGCTCAGATTGATTCTCTATCTGCTCCTGAGAGTGGACAGCAAACGCCAATATCGCCTAACGAAGATCAAGTCGAAGATTTAAATGAGTCTGAGAAGATGCCTGTTACTGATTCTCCAGATTTAGTAGATCCGAAGAGCGATTTTTCGATTAAGCCTATTGATCCAGAAACTGATCCAGCCAATCAAGTGTAATTTTTTACCCTGCGCACTAAAAACATAACAACGGAGAATAATTATGTTTAAAACTTTATCATTAAGCGCATGTCTGAGTGTTTTGATGGTCGGAACTGCGATGGCTCAGATGAGTCCTGTAGCAGCTAACGCTCAATTGAACAATCAGGCAAAACAAAAAGTGTCGAAAGGTGGTATTAATCTGTCGGCATTACTGAACAACAGTTCAAATGATTTAATCGTTGAATATCATGTTGACACTAATCATTTAGAAAATAATCGCACTCAACTTCGTGAACATCTTGCTCAAAAGAAGCAATCGATTCAATCGCGGTTTATACGTTTAGGTGGTATTCAATTACTACGTGATTATAATGCTTTACCATATAGCTTTCATCGCGTTCAAAAGCGTGACACGCTCGTAAGCTTATTGAATGACTCGAATGTAAAAGCAGTTTATCCAAATAATGTTTCTTATACGACAGCATCTCAAAGTCTACCATTAATTGGTCAAGTACCTGCGGCTGCGCAAGGCTATACTGGTGAGGGGACAACAATTGCTATCTTAGATACAGGTATTAATTACCGACATTCAGATTTTGGTAATTGTACAGCGCCAGGTGTACCATCATCGACTTGTAAAGTTTTAGAAACTGTCGAGGTTGCTCGAGAAGACTATCAGTTAGATGTTAATGGACATGGAACTAACGTTGCAGCAATTGCTTCTAAAGTTGCACCAGGTGCAAAAATTGTCATGCTTGATGTCTTCACTGGTAGTACCTCTAGAGATGGGGGCCGGCATACGATTATGATCTAGTGGCTGCCTTGAATTGGGTGGCGAACCACTCCCAAAGCAAAAACATTAAATCTGTAAACTTAAGCATTGGTAATGGACGTAGTTATTCCTCAACTTGTACTAGTTCCGTACTTACAGATTCTTTTTCGAAGTTGAGAGGCTATGGGGTATTACCAGTTGTTGCATCTGGTAATGATAGCCATCTGAGTGGTATATCCTATCCAGCATGTACTGCGGGTGCGGTCAGTGTAGGAGCGGTTTATGATGCTAATGTAGGTTCAATTGGATTTAAAAATTGCTCTGACAGTGCAACTTATAGCGACAAAGTAACGTGTTTCAGTAACTCGAGTCGTAATTTAACTTTATTGGCGCCTGGTTCACGTATTACCGCTGGCGGATATACAATGGATGGTACTTCAATGGCTGCACCTCACGTCGCTGGGGCTGTTGCTGTGTTACGTGCGAATAATGCTTTCCCGAATGAATCATTGGATCAAATTGTTGCACGTATGACGTCTACGGGAACTTTGGTTACGGATCATCGTAACTCAATTCGCACACCTCGTTTGAATTTAATTGCTGCGTTAAATGGTGCTCCATCTACTCCAGCACCACAACCCCCTGTTGTTGAGCCACCTGTAGTGACGCCAACTCCTACGCCAACACCAACTCCAGCACCACAACGTAACTGTCGTACTTTCTTATTTGTGACAATCTGTAGTGGTTAATTAATAGCTAATAGATGAAAACTTTAAAAAAAGGCATCTAAATGATGCCTTTTTTACATTGATATTAAACACGTTCAGTTTCAGATTGATCAGTTCCAAATAACGCGCGTCTTTTTTCCTTAGGAATACTTGGGCATTGGTTGGATATTTGATATAGCACTTTTGCTAAAGCGGCTAAATGTGTGCCTAACACAGATTTCCCTGTATTTAAGAACGATACACTGATATCCCGTTGAGGATCTGCCCAACATAAAATATTCGAGAAACCTAGATGACCAAAAGCTTGTCCAGTATTTGGGCCAAATACACCGATTGGATTACTGCCTAACATCGGACCAAGTGCATAACGCATAGGTGCTAAAAGGTTACGGTCTATTGTTGTATTGGATGTAGGGAGTGTTGCTCTGAAAACCGTTTCTGAATTGATAATTTGCTGGTCTTGATAACGACCACCATTGAGTAACATTTCAAAAAAGCGATTGGCTTGTTCAGCACTGGTGTAAATATTTCCTGCAGGACAGACGGTATCCATAAAACGGGGATCATTGGTGACATCCACTGCCAGTTGCAGTCCTCCGCCTAATACACGATTGAGATATAGGTCAGTCCCCAAGACAGGGTGAATCCCAGTTGGATAATTTTTTGCAACTAAATGACGTAGTTCTGGTTTTAAACCATAGTTGAAGAAAGGTAAATTCATTGGTTTTTCAATATGTTCGTGCAAGTAATCACGAATATCTTGTCCTGTTACACGTTCAACCAATTCTCCTAAAATATATCCAGCAGTTACAGCATGATAAGAGAGTTGCGAGCCTACGGGTGCAATCGGTTTTGCTGCATAAAGATGCTCCAGGATCCCTTGACGATCAAATAAAAGTTCTGGAGTGACCTCAGTTTCAATTTTAGGAATACCGCCACGGTGTGATAACAAATGAAATATGGTGGCGCGTCGTTTACCGTTAACACCAAACTCTGGAATATAGCGACTCACTGGATCAAGTAAGTTAATTTTCCCTTGTTGATCTAACAAGTGCACTAACATGGCATTAACGATTTTAGAGGCAGAAAACATACAGACCGGTGTTTCTGGTGTCGTAACTTTAGAAGGGTCTGTTTGATAGTTTGGACCAAGTTCTGTGTAACCAATACTGCGATTAATTAATATCTGACCCTTGCGACGTAAACACATACTGATCATTGGATGATTGCCAGTACGATAAAGTGCTTCAACACTGTGCCAAATTTTATCAATTTGCTGTTGCGTCATTCCCCCAAGTTCTGGCGCAACTTCGTCTTTATGACGAGTGATCGTAGTTAAGTCTTTTGGTGCTATGCACGTATTTGTAGAGAGTAATTTCACGTTCATTCCATGTTTCATTGTTTTTATAACAGGCAAGTTTGCCCTGCCAAAAAACAAAAGTCAGTATCTTTAACGACATGAATTGATGATTGTTTCTGCCAGAAGTTATTGAGCGGATAATTTTGCTTTTTGAGGGGGGTTCCTTTAAAATAGCACGCTGCTGTAGTGATGCACGGCAGTCAATTCCGCTTTGAAGAGCGTCATTGATTTGTATCAAATACTTTTAAATAAGCATCTCGGAGAAATCGAATGGCTTTAACAAACGCAGATCGCGCAGAGATCATTGCTAAATTTGCTCGCGCTGAAAACGACACTGGTTCACCAGAAGTTCAAGTAGCTCTTTTATCTGCTCAAATCAATGACTTACAAGGTCACTTCAAAGAGCACAAACACGACCACCATAGCCGTCGCGGTCTTATCCGTATGGTTAACCAACGTCGTAAGCTTCTTGACTACCTTAAAGGTAAAGATGCTACTCGTTACAGCGATTTGATTGCTGCTTTAGGTTTACGTCGTTAATTCGATTTAAACTTTATTTTCGGATTATTGCATGTTGAATGCTGTATTGCTGAAAACTAAAGGCGATCTAGTTTCGACTAGATCATGGGGAAGGGGCGAATAGTTTCGCTCCTTCTTTGTGTTTAAAAATAGTGTTTCTAGTGAGGTCGGCTTCTAAGCTTTGTCATTTAAAACCTGTGTTGTGAATGCCAAACCTTAGGGGTCTCCACTAGAATAAAATCAGGAAAAAATAGAACATGTCGATGTTTAATATTATTCGTAAAGAATTCCAATTCGGTCAGCACCAAGTTGTGCTTGAAACAGGCCGTGTGGCGCGTCAAGCAAATACAGTAGTGATTACCATGGGTGGTGTGACTGTATTGGTTGCTGTTGTTGCTCAACCGACTGCGAAAGCAGGTCAAGACTTTTTCCCATTGACTGTTAACTACCAAGAAAAACAATATGCTGCAGGTCGTATCCCAGGTGGTTATGGTAAGCGTGAAGGCCGTGCATCTGAAGCTGAAACTTTAATTTCACGTTTGATCGACCGCCCAATTCGTCCGTTGTTCCCAGAAGGTTATTACAACGAAATCCAAGTGACTGCGACAGTTGTATCATCTGACAAAACAATGGAAGCTGACATTGCTGCAATGTTAGGTACTTCTGCTGCACTTGCAATTGCAGGTACACCTTTCCGTGGTCCAATTGGTGCTGCACGTGTCGGTTTAATCAACGGTGAATACGTTCTTAACCCAAGCCACGAACAACTTGCTCAATCTGATCTTGATCTTGTCGTTGCGGGTACTGAAGCTGCTGTACTTATGGTTGAATCAGAAGCGAAAGAACTTTCTGAAGACCAAATGTTGGGCGCAGTTCTTTTTGGTCATGACGAAATGCAAATTGCAATTCAAGCAATCAAAGAATTCGCAGCAGCAGCGGGTGCAACAGAGTCTACTTGGACTGCACCAACTAAAAATGAAGAACTTCAAGCAAAATTAAAAGAAGCATTTGAAGCGAAAATCTCTGAAGCATACACGATTGCGGTTAAGCAAGACCGTTATGCAGCACTTGATGCACTTCATGCTGAAGCAATTGCGCAATTCGTTCCTGAAAATGATGAAACAGGTATTGCTGATGAAGTGAACGAATTATTTGAAGACCTTAAATATCGTACAGTTCGTGACAATATCTTGTCTGGTAAACCACGTATTGATGGTCGTGATACTAAAACTGTTCGTGCAATCGACGTACAAGTTGGCGTGTTAGATCGTGCGCACGGTTCTGCATTGTTCACACGTGGTGAAACTCAAGCGTTAGTAACGACGACTTTAGGTAATACACGTGATGCATTAATGGTGGATACCCTTGCAGGTACGAAGACTGATAACTTCATGCTTCACTACAACTTCCCTGCATACTCTGTAGGTGAAACTGGTCGTGAATCTGGTCCTAAACGTCGTGAAATTGGTCATGGTCGTTTGGCACGTCGTGGTGTTCAAGCAGTTCTTCCACCAGCTGATCGCTTCCCGTACGTGATTCGTATCGTATCTGACATCACTGAATCGAATGGTTCGTCTTCAATGGCGTCTGTGTGTGGTGCTTCTTTATCACTTATGGATGCAGGTGTTCCACTTAAAGCGCCAGTTGCAGGTATTGCAATGGGTCTAGTGAAAGAAGGTGAACGTTTCGCAGTTCTTTCAGACATTCTAGGTGACGAAGATCACCTTGGCGACATGGACTTTAAAGTAGCAGGTTCTGCAAACGGTATTACTGCACTTCAAATGGACATCAAGATCGAAGGTATTACTGAAGAGATCATGGAAGTTGCATTGAATCAAGCGTATGCAGGTCGTATGCATATCTTGAATGAGATGAATCAAGTGATTTCACGTGCTCGTCCTGAAATCTCAATGCACGCACCAACATTCCAAGTGATCAGCATCAATCCTGATAAGATCCGTGACGTGATTGGTAAAGGCGGCGCAACTATTCGTCAAATCACTGAAGAAACCAAAGCAGCGATCGATATTGAAGATAACGGTACAGTACGTGTATTTGGTGAAACTAAAGCAGCGGCAATGGCTGCAGTAGCGAAAATCCAAGCGCTTACAGCAGAAATTGAACCAGGTACAATTTACACAGGTAAAGTCATTCGTATCGTTGAATTCGGTGCGTTCGTCAATATCCTTCCTGGTACTGATGGCTTGCTTCACATTTCACAAATCTCGAACGAGCGTATTGCGAATGTGACAGACGTTCTTACTGAAGGTCAAGAAGTTAAGGTACAAGTTGCGGATGTTGATAACCGTGGTCGTATCAAACTTACAATGAAAGACATTGAACAAGCTTAATCATTTAAGCTAATTCTAAGCCTTGTGTGGTGCTTCGTTTAAACGAGTGTTACACAAGGCTTTTTTTATGGCACGATCAAAATGTTCTCATTTAAAAATAACTAAAATGCAAAAGTTTAATTATTATTATCATCAAGGTGACGGGTATATTTATCTGAGTGAAGAATTATCGACTGATGTTGATGCAGAATTTATATGGTTGAGTTTTGAACGCCACGAATTGATTCAAAATACAGAGACGTGGCAACGATATATTTTTGAGAACACTGGAATTCTGTTGAACGAATTTCATCTTAAAGATATTCAAAACCTTGAGCATCCTTGCGTATTTGATGCATTGGATGATTATGATTTGTTGATCTTTAAAAAATTAATCACCCCAGATGACCACATACAAATTCAGAATGGTCATTCAGCTGAACAACAAACTGCGGACATTGTTACAACGCCGGTAAGTTTTGTCATGACATCAAATGTTTTAATCACAGTGCATGAACGAGGTAATCGTGTATTTGAAACATATCTTGAAAGAGTGCAGGCGATTCAAACACGACCTATAGAGCAACAAAATATTCCACGAAAATTAGCACAGAGTCCTGTAGATATTGTGCTTAGATTACTGAATATGATGGTGGATGGCTATTTAGGTTTACGTGTGCCACTAACCAAACGTGTGGAATTTTGGCAAAGAGAACTATTACAAGGAAATCAAAAATTTAATCGATGGAATCAACTGCTGCAAGAGATCACCGCTTTTCAACAAGTTGAAAATTTGTGTGAAGAACAGGTTGAATGCCTACAAGAATTAAGAGATGAAATTGTCGAAAATTATCATCATATTAAAGCTAAACGTAAGGCAGAGAAGCAAAATTTAATGCTCGTCCGAATGGATGATTTAATTAGCCATATTGAAAGAATACAAAAGCACAGTGTTCGGTTAAACCATGCAGTACAAGCCGCTATCGATTTGCACTTTTCAGCAGTGGCCAATCAAACCAATGAAAATATGAGAATTTTAGCAATTATCACCGCTGTATTTGCACCACTGACTCTTCTTACAGGTATTTACGGAATGAACTTTGAATTTATTCCAGGATTAAACTCACCGCATGGCTTTTGGTATATGCTCACAGCCATGTGTGTGACAACACTTTTGTTAATTTGGTATTTTTATCGTAGACAAATGGTCGGGCGCGGTGAAAAAAGTGTGATGGAATTGTTGGCTCAACAAAACCAGCAGCAACAACTCGGTTTGTTTGCATTTTTGGAGTATGAACCGATTCAAAAAACATTGAAAGGTACGCTCCGAGAAATGGGACGTTGGACTCGATTAAAATAGTCAACGTCACATAAGGCACTTATGCTTTAAGTCAGAATGATAAGTGCCAGATTCACCGTTATTTTATAATATTAAATTGAAATTACTGAGTAAGGTTCGTCTGCGCTTGTTTGAGCAAACGATACATTTCATCTTTTAATTTAAGTTTTTTTCGCTTTAGAAACTCAATATCATCATTAATTACATTAACTGGATTTAGTTCCAAATGCGTAATTTCATGATCTAGCGTTTCATGTTCCTCGAAAATTTTAGCGAAGTGAGGGTTTTCTTCTCTTAAAGGCTGAATAAGTTCACGGAACTCAGGGAAAAGGTTTTTCAGCTTTTTATTGCATTCTTTAACTTTCATTGATGGTTTAATCCTTTCATTCTAATCAATAAAAAATAAATGCATGTAACAGTACATGCATTTATGTGGGCTTGCTTTATTTGAAGTATTTCACTTGCTTGCGCAATTGTTGTACTTCATCTATCAGATCCATCATCATGGCGACGGCAGGGAGACTTGCTTCAAAATCCCGTTGCAAGCGATAAGCTCTCCGTGCTCGAGTAAGTTCTTCACCAAAAAATTGATGGATTTTTTGCTCAGAACGAGCAGGTAGAATCTCATATTCAAGTAATTGCAAAACCCATTCAGGACTTTGTCCGCATGCTTGGGCAAAATGCTTTAAATCAAAAATACATTGGTCATCAATGATTTCAGCCTCTAAATATCCATTTTTGTACACTTCTCGGTACTGAATCGTTGTCATGATTCACCTCCTTCATCACGAGGGTTGAAATGTGTAAATGCTTGAGCAAATTGCTCATATGCCTGTTTTTGCTGCGGGGATTCTGCTCTTGGATAAACAATATTCAGGATTAGATAAAGGTGTCCCGGGGGGGAAGAGGGAATCCCTTTTTCTTTAATACGGAGTTGTTTGCCATAAATTGTATGTTGAGGAATGCTGACTTTAATCTTTCCAGAGGGGGTTTTTAGCTCGATGTCTTGGCCTAAAGCAGCTTCCCAAGGACTAATGTTAATGTGATAGTAAATGTCTGCCTGATCGACATATATGCTGTCAGTGGTTTGATAATGGATCTGTATATAAAGATCTCCATTTTCACCGCCCGATAAACCAGCTTGTCCTTGACCTTTGAGCCGAATTTGTTGACCGTTTTTCATCCCTTTCGGGATTCTAATTTCAAGGGTTTTTCGCTGAACTTCAGGTTGTCCATATGCATTAAAAGTGGGTATACGCAATTGGATGGATTGAGTGACACCTTCAAAAGCGACTTGTAAGGGCACTTCTATACTGGCATGTTGATCTTCACCACGAATTGGCTGGGATTTATATTGGTGTGAGCGCTGTGCATAACCTCCACCAAAACCTGTACCAAAACGCCCAAACAAATCTTCAAAGCCAGAAAATTCATGATTTGTATGGTTTTTAGTATCCGAGAAAGGAGACTGACTATTCAACTGATCGAGTTGTTGATCGTACTCTTGTTTTTTTAAAGGATCACTTAATGTGTCATACGCAGTATTAATCGCCTGCATTTTTTTTTCGGCATCAGGTGCTTGACTGATATCGGGATGGTATTTCCGAGCCAGTTTTCGATATGATTTTTTTATTTCCTCAGGACTCGCATCGCGATCTAGTCCGAGTTCCTCATAATAATTATTTGCCATTAAGCAAAAATAACCGTTGATTAACTTTTAATCATTATGAGCAGACTTTCGAAGACTACAATATGTTCAGATGGTGAATAATTGTTTCAATTTCTTACAACCAAAAAAATCAGCAAGTAAAACTTGCTGATTTTCGAAGAGAACTGTTAAGGATTAACTGAGGTGCTCGCCGAATAGACCGAGTGCTTCTTCAGCAGTAAATCTGTATTGAGTGTTACAGAATTGACAGTCCATTGTAATAGGGTTCTGTTGTTCTAAAATTTCACGCACAGATTCAGCACCCACCTGAATTAATGCTGTAGAGCAACGCTCTTTAGAACATGTACAGCCAAATTGAAGTTGTTCAGCTTCAGGTAGTCTGACTTCTTCTTCATTATATAAGCGATACAAAATTTCTTGCGCATCTAGCTCAGTAAGTTCATCTGTTTTTAAAGTTTCAGTGAGCATGGTTAGACGAGGCCAGATATCTTCATCAACCTTTTGCTGCTCTTCATCATTGTTACGCGGTAACAATTGAATCAAAAGACCACCAGCGCGTTGAGCAGTACTAGCTAAAACGATCTTGGTTGGGATTTGGGCAGATAAATCATAATACTGCATGAGGCATTTAGCTAAATTCGGCTGATCTAAAGGCACGATACCCTGATAGCGTTCGCCAAATTCAGGTTCAATATTAATAAATAAAACTGGACTGACCAAAGTTTTCAGAACGATGCTGCTGTCTGATGCTTCTTCAAAACGTGGATCAGCTTCATATTCAGCTAATCCGCGTACTTCACCGAGGTGATTACATTCAGCCATAGCCCATTTTAAGGTGCCAGAAGCTTGAATTTGGAGGCTAATACGTCCCTTAATTTTAAGTGTGCTGGCCAACAATGCAGTTGCACTGAGCATTTCGCCCAATAAAATTTGAATCGCAGGTGCATAGGCGCGTTGCGCTAAAATTGTTTTAAGCGTATCTTCAAGATGTACGACTTCACCACGAACAGGGCTGTTATCAATAAAAAAACGTTGACGTAAATCAGACATAAAATTCTCCAAATCCCTGTCTAGATGGTGACGATATTGTAAATCACAAGTTAAAATTCTTCATCTCGACAAACATTAATTTGGTTTTGCGAGTGCTTAGCGCGTCGTTCTATAGAACTTACTTCAGAATCAATGGTTTCATCTAAACTTTCTAAAAGTGGTTGATGTTGTTGCGCATCATTTTCAAAAATTTGTTCGAGTTCCGCTAAGAAATTTCGATAGCTTTCAAAGACTTTTTGATCATCCGTATAGATGCGTTGTTGCTCAGCTAATAGACGCTCATCATAGTCTCTAAATATTTCAATACTATGTTGAGCATGTTCTTGACTTAAACCTAACGCGGTTAAGGTGCGAAATGCCATACCGAGTGAAGATAGAAAAGTTTCACGCCAAATATGCTCAATGCCTAAGTCTTTAAGTAAATGCATATGATGTCGATCACGGGCACGGACGATGAGTTTGAGCATTGGATAATTCAAACGTAAATGGCGAGCAATATTCATCGACATTTCCACATCGTCTACAGCAAGTACAAATGCCTTAGCATGCTCGATGCCTGCAGATCTCAATAAATCAGGGGAGGAGGCGTCTCCATAATAAATTTTACCACCGTACTTTCTCACAAAATCAATTTTTTCTAAATTATTATCAATGGCTGTAAAGCTGACATGATTGAGATAAGCAACGCGCGCCACTATTTGTCCGACGCGTCCAAAACCTGCAATGATTAATGTTGAATGAGTGTCTGGTAATGGGACATCTTCAGCGCTATCAGTCTTTCGATCAAGATATGGAATGAGCCATCGTTGTGCGAGCCAGAAAATGACAGGGGTGATTGCCATAGAAATTGCAATGATCAGAAGCGTAGGGGATAACACTGCTTGAGTAATTAAACCTTCGGTATTCGCAACAGCTAAGATCACATAAGCAAATTCTCCTCCTTGAGCAAGACAAATGGCAATCAATACACTGGTTTTCCATTGAAATTCAAAATATAGCGCGATTGCAACCATGCTTAATATTTTTATGTTGATCAGCACTAATGCCCCACCAAAAATGAATAGCGGCTGATCTACGAGGAGATCAATCGGTGTCATCATGCCTACGCTCATAAAGAATAAACCGAGTAATAACCCTTTGAAGGGTTGAATGCTCGATTCCAGTTCATGGCGAAACTCAGAATCCGCGAGTAATACACCTGTCAGAAAAGCACCGAGCGTGGTGCTTAATCCGAGCATATCCATAAACAGAACAACCGCTAAAACAATGAAGAGTCCAGCAGCCGTAATGAGTTCCGTTGCACCACTCTGTACAATGAATCTAAAAAATGGTCGCATCACATAGCGACTAAATAAAAATAAGCCAGTAAACGTTGCAACAACAGCGGCAAAATAAGCAATACCATGATGTGTAGACTGATTTCCCGCGAGTAGGGGAATCAGGGCGAGTAAAGGAATAGCGGCAATATCTTGAAACAGTAAAATAGAGAAAGATTGCTGACCATGCGCGGTATTCAGCTGCTGCTTTTCTGCAAGTAATTGCATGACAAATGCTGTAGATGATAAAGCAAGGGCAAGACCAATTACGACACTAGCAGCAAGATGCTGTTGGAAGAACAGCCAAATGGTTGCGACAAGAATTATACCTGTGATCAAGACTTGAGCACTTCCAATCACAAATATAGAGTGACGCATATTCCACAAGCGCTGAGGGCGTAATTCTAGGCCGATTAAGAACATCAAAAAAATCACGCCGTACTCAGCTAATTTCATTAATGTTTCGGCATCATTGGTCACATTCAATGCACTTGGACCAAGTAATATTCCTGTAAACAAATAACCTAAGACTGTCGCAATACCAATTTTTTTTCCGAGCGGAACAAAAATTAATGCGGCAGCTAGAAAAATTGTGATTTGTAACAACAATGGCATTGGCCTTCCCTAAAGTGGAATGTTGGACTGATGAAATTGTAATCGTGTCTGCTTTAGCTGTGTAAATTTAATTCAGGTCTTCGACTTTGATAATTTAACTCTATTCATGATTAGCTTAGCTCTTGAGGATCTATATCAATACTGAGCTTCATCGTTGAAGGTTTTTGTTGAAGCATGAATGGCCACCATTCTCGTATATAGAAATGCATTTTTGCACGATCTGATGACAATAAAACCACATGTGCCTGATAACGCCCAGCCTTTCGCTCCATTGGCGCAGGAATTGGACCCCAAATCTCAATCAGCTCACCAGTATGTTGTTGGAGCGATTGTGTCATATTGGTTAAAAAATTGAGATTTTCTTCCTGACTACGCGATTCACAACGTATTAATGCTGCATAGCGCATTGGAGGGAGTAAAGCAGCTTGACGATCATGAAGTGTTTCACGAGCAAAAGCACGATAGTCTTTATTAATGAGCGTGTTGAGTAGAGGGTGATCTGGTCGTAAAGTTTGTAGATAAACCTCACCTTTTTTTTCACCTCGTCCTGCACGCCCTGCAACTTGAACAATCAATTGGGCAGTTCGTTCTGTTGCTCTGAAATCAACACTGAGTAAACCACTATCAATATCTAAGATTGCAACTAAGGTTACATAAGGAAAGTGATGACCTTTGGCTAACATTTGCGTACCAAGTAAAATCATCGGTTTACTTTGATGAATTTGCTCGTAAATTTTTTGCCAACTACCGACACGGCTCGTGGAATCACGATCTACTCTGACCACAGGAAAGTCTGGAAATAAATGTTGTAAATTCTCTTCAACTTTTGCCGTGCCCATTCCAATAGGCTTCAAGGTGTGTTGCTGACAAGAGGGGCATTGATCAGGCAGTCGATTAATTGTCCCACAGTGATGGCAATGCAGGTGCTCATATGGTTTTTTATGAAGCGTAAAATGTGCATCACAATGGGGACAATTGGCTTGCCATCCACAGCTTTCGCAGATCAGGACAGGTGCATAACCACGTCTGTTTAAAAAGATCAGTACCTGTTCTTCTTGATTGAGTCTTTTTTGAATTTCTTTAATGAGTTGTTCGCTTATACCATGCTGTTTTTGAGCAATCTTTAGATCAATTAAATGAATTTTAGGTAAGCTTGCACCTGCAGCACGTTCATCGAGTTTCAGAATCGTTAATTTTTTTTGCTCCACCAAATGATATGAGTCAATACTTGGTGTTGCTGAGCCAAGGACAATGGGGCATTGCTCTAAATAAGCGCGATAGAGAGCAACATCACGTGCATGGTAGCGAAAACCTTCTTGTTGTTTGAATGACAGGTCATGCTCCTCATCTAAGATAATGAGCCCTAAATTTGGCATGGGGGTGTAAATCGCAGAGCGTGTACCAAGAATAATGGAGGCCTTTCCTGTTTGAGCATATTGCCAAGCTTGGAGGCGCTTTGTGTCGTTCAGTCCGGAATGCAACAAGACAATATTGCAGTGAAAGCGAGATTGAAACCGACTGATAGTTTGAGGGGTTAAGCCAATTTCTGGTACCAGTACCAATACTTGCTGACCTTTTTGTAAAACCTCTTGCATAACTTGCAAATAAACTTCAGTTTTTCCGCTTCCAGTTAAACCATCGAGTAAAAATGCTTGATAGCGATTTTGTGCTTTTAAAATGGATTGAATAGCTTTTTTTTGATCATCATTTGCAGTCAATGGCATTTGAGCCAGCTGTACAGGTTCAGGACTAAAGTCCTGCTGAATCAATTTACATTCGACGATTTCTTTCTTTTCAAGCGCTTTTAAAGTTGCTGTTTCCACACCACTCAAATTCAGTATCGTCTCGGCAGTCCCTTGAGGGTGTAGCTTTAATATTTTATAAGCCTCTTGTTGTTTTAAAGATCGAGCCACTTTCTTTTCAGCGTCTAAATTTAAAACTTTCCAAGAGTGAGCTAATAAATTATAGGGTTTACCTTGCCTTAAAAATGTAGGCAAAGTGGTATGCATGACTTCCCCGATGGGGAATTGATAATATTGGGCAGACCACTGCGCGAGTTGAATGATCGTAGCATTGAGTATGGGTTGCAGATCCAAGATTTCAGTGATGGATTTCAGTTTGATTTTCGGATCTAATGGCGTTTCCGGTGCGATCTTTTCAAGTACGATTCCGACTAAGTTTTGACGACCAAACGAAACAAGAACACGGCAACCTATGTGTATAGTTTGGTATTGTTCTGCTGAAACTTCATAATCAAAACAATCATATAGATAAACTGGCACCGCGATGCGCACTCGATAAACAATTTGGCTTAATTCTGAAATATTTGTCATATATAGTCGTCAATCAATATGGTGAAAACTTATCGTGGATAACCAATGCTTGTGATAGAGTGTTCAAGTTGTTGCAAGTGATCAATATGAATGAAGAGAACGGTCTAAGGCAACTCTTAAGACATCATAATTAGGAAAATTAGAGCATTATCATGCCCGCATATCAATATACTGCCATCGATGCTTCAGGAAAGCAGCAAAAGGGTGTGCTAGAAGGTGATTCAGCCCGACAGATTCGACAACAGCTTCGGGATAAACAATGGATTCCAGTACAAGTTGATGCTGTAGAACAAAAAGACAAGCATCGAACTGGTGGTTTTTTTCAAAAAAAATTTACAGCTTATGACTTAGCTTTGATGACTCGCCAATTATCCGTATTAGTTGCTGCGGGGATCCCACTTGAGGAAGCATTAAGAGCAGTTGCCAAACAAAGCGAAAAAGCTCACGTGCAAAATTTGATGTTATCTGTAAGATCAAAGGTTTTAGAAGGTCATTCCTTGGCTCAAGGGATGCAACAATCTGGCAGATTCCCTGAACTTTATATTGCAACGATTGCTGCTGGTGAGCGATCAGGACACTTAGATCTTATTCTCGATCAATTGGCTGATTACACTGAAAATCGCTTTGCGATGCAAAAGAAGATTCAAGGTGCAATGATTTATCCTATTATTTTGATGTTGATGTCTTTCGGTATCGTAATGGGACTCATGACCTATGTAGTACCAGATATCGTTAAAACTTTTGACCAAAGTAAAGATGCACTACCTTGGATTACGGTTGCTTTAATGAAAGCTAGTGATTTTATACGTCAAGCTTGGCCATTTGTATTGGTTGCATCGGCGTTGGGATTCTTTCTATTGGTGCGTTTTTTAAGGACTGCCGCAGGGCATTATGCTTTTGATCGTCTCACGTTGAAGTTGCCATTATTTGGAAAACTATCACGAGGTATTAATGCCGCCCGCTTTTCAAGTACCTTATCTATCTTAACGCAATCTGGTGTTCCTTTGGTCGACGCGTTGAAAATTGGTGCAGCAGTAAGTAGCAATTGGGTTATTCGAGATGCAGTCAATGTCGCGGCTGAAAAGGTCACAGAGGGTGGAAATTTGGCGACGCAACTTGAACGCTGTGGTTATTTTCCACCGATGATGGTGCAAATGATCAAAAGTGGTGAAGCCTCGGGTGAGTTGGATCGAATGTTAGAAAGAGCTTCGACGATGCAAGATCGAGAGGTTACTACATTGATTTCAACATTATTGGCGTTGTTGGAACCACTAATGTTGGTGTTAATGGCTGCGATTGTATTGGTGATCGTGATTGCTGTCATGTTGCCAATCGTCAACATGAACAATATGATTTAGACAGATTCAATAAATTCTAATAATGAATGAAATAGCGAGTGAAAACATGCGAAACAAGATGAAAATGCGAAAACAATCTGGTTTTACCCTGATCGAAGTGATGGTAGTGATTGTGATTTTAGGTGTGCTTGCAGCACTGATTGTGCCTAATGTCATGGGTCGTGGTGAGAAAGCGAAGGTTGATACCACAATCATTACGCTGAAAGGTGTTGCAGGTGCATTAGATCAATACAAATTAGACAACAACCAATATCCATCCATGCAAGATGGTGGCTTGGATGCTTTGGTCAATCAACCAGTTTCAGCAAAAAATTGGTTACCTGGTGGTTATGTGAAGGGTGGTTATCCTAAAGATAGTTGGGATAATGATTTACAATATGTGATTCCCGGTTCGGAAGGTCGTGCATATGATCTTTATTCATTCGGTGCAGATGGAAAGCAGGGTGGCGAAGGAAATGATGCTGATATCTTTTACACACCATAAATGACAATCATTATTAAAAACTATTCATGGTATTAATCACTTCACTTAATCGAATTAATAAATATTGAGTGAAGTGATAATCTTTATTATTTGATTTTATCTGGTTAAGTTTTTGATAATTATAATTTTTATAAATAATTGGTTTTTGAGATTTATAATAAGAATTATTCCCATATTTAATGGTTACAAGAAACAGAAAATATGAAGAAAATTAGGCTTTTTATTTTAATTTTTCCCTGCATAATGGAGCCAACAGCTTAGCTTGATAATAAGGGGGAATGATGAAAGCATTAATATTGTCAGATGAAATCAATTTATTTCATTGGACTGTGCTCAAGTCTGCACTGCTTATTTTGAGCTTATTGCCTATCAGTCATCTATTTATTGATCTTTGGTCAAATGCAGATGCAAGCAGTCAAATCATGATCGGGTTTCTGGCGATTAGTGTATTTAGTGCGATTACGATTTTAAGTTTTTATAGTGCACTTAAAGCATCTGTTTTGACGCTGTCTGATGTATCTTCAACATTTGAAGCGCTGCTGATTAAAATTTATCGATCTATTCCGATGTTGAGTTTGATGGCAATGCTGTCTTACCTCACAACACAAATTTAAAAAAACCGAGCATATTTGCTCGGTTTTTTTGATATAGAACGTATATTTGATTTGAACCAAGTGTTATCGACGAGATTTAAAACTGACATCGACAACACGTGGTCTAAAGTACCAACCCATCACCAATAAAATCAATGACAATCCCAATATTGGCCAATCACTGAATCTCGTATACCAAGTTTGCCCTTCCATTGCAGGTAGATCACCACGAAGAACCGCTTTTTGATCAATTGGGGCTTGGCTGACGATTTCCCCTTTGTGGTTGATAAAAGCAGTCACACCTGTATTGGTTGCACGAATAAACCAGCGTCCATTTTCTTTTGCTCGCATTTGTACCATTTGTAAATGTTGCCACGGACCAGCCGTACCCGTAAACCACGCATCATTTGAAACGGTGACGAGGAAATCACTATTTAGTGCATTGCGTCGGGTTAGGTTCGGATAGGCAACCTCATAACAAATTGCAGCAGCTAATTTGTGGTTGTGAATTGAAAAAGGAGCTTGATCCTGCGGACCACGTGAAAAACCGCTCATTGAAGGATCATTTTGAAGCGCAGGTAACACCCAACTTAACAGGCCAGACAGCGGAATATATTCACCAAAAGGAACGAGACGCTGTTTTTTATATAAGCCTGTAGCTTCATCACCAGATGCCATCATGGAGTTGTAATAACGCGGATAACCCAATGCCTTAGATTCATTTAAATCCCAATAAGGAATGCCTGTTACCCAAGCTGTGTTGGTACTTTTGGCTTGCTGATCCATTGCATCTAAAAATGGTTCAATATCTGATTGAAACATTGGGATAGATGATTCAGGCCAAACCACCAAGTCACGTCCCCATTCTGATCGCGTTAATTGTGCATAGATTTCAAGTGTCTTTACTTGATACTCAGTTAACCACTTTAAATCTTGAGGAATATTACCTTGGATTAAAGAAACGCTCAGCGGTGCTGATTTTTTTTCTTCTACAAAAGTTAAATAGGATGCGCCCCATGCACCTAGCAATACAATTGAAACTGGAATAGCCCAAAAGTAGCGTTTTCGTAGGAGTTCAACAAGTGCAGATGCAATGAGAATGACCACGAAAGAAACTGCAAATACACCAAATAAAGGTGCATAGCTATCTAAGAAACGCTCGGTAAAAGCATAACCTGCAAATAACCAAGGGAAACCAGTAAATACCCAAGTTTTTGCCCATTCAAAGAATACCCATAAAGGGGCAAAAGTAAGTGGTGTTTCTGGAAAGAATCGACGATATATCCAAGTTTGTATTGCTGTAAATAGCCCCATCACCAAGGCCATAATCGCAATCATGATGACACTTAAAAACGCAGATGTATCACCATACACATGGATAGAAGTGTATAACCAGAATGCACCAACAAACCATAAACCAAAACCGTAAGTCCAACCGATGAGGAATGCTTGTTTAGGATTTCTCTTACTGAGTGTGGCATATAGCAATGCTGGCGATAATATTGCCAGCCACCACCAATAAAAAGGTGCAAGTGCGAGACTAAAAGTCGCACCTGCTGTTAAAGCAATAAGGAGTGGATAAATGAAAGGTAATGATTTTTGTTTTTCTGAAGGACTCAATAATTTTTGAAAATAGGCTCTCATTTACGCACAGCTCGAATCAGATGGATAGTACGGACATCTGCTTCCACAATGGTAAATTCCCAATCTCCCAATTCAATCACTTGGCCTTGAAGATCGCTGACTAAACCAATTTCTTGCAGTAATAGTCCACCCACAGTTTCCACTTCATCATCGGAAAATTCAGCATTTAAAACATTGTTAAAATGTTCAATTGGTGTAAGTGCTTGAACTAACCACGTGTTACTACTGTCGCTGGTTTGATCTGGAACGATGAAATTGGCTTCTTCATCGACATTGTCATGTTCATCTTCAATTTCACCCACAATTTCTTCAAGAATATCCTCAAGTGTCACTAAACCCGAAGTAGAACCGTACTCATCAATCACAATCGCAATATGTGTTTGAGTGTTTTTTAGCATTCGGAGCACTTGATCAGAACGCGCGCTTTCAGGCACAAAGATCGGTTGGCGCATCAGCGAATGTACATTTACTTTCGAATCACGATCTTTTAAGAAAGGTAAGAGGTCCTTTGCCAAAAGGATACCAATGACGTTATCAGGTTGATCTGTTGAAAATACAGGGAAACGTGAATGTGCTGACTCGATGAGAACATCAAGAATATCCAATAACTCATCATCTTCTTGTAAGCTAACCATTGAAGTTCGTGGCGTCATGACTTCACGAATTTTAGTCGCTGGAAGGTCAAAGATTCCTTCGAGCATCGCTACTGTATCTGGTTCGAGTAGTCGACGTGAATCTTGTACAATTTTTAACAGTTCATCTCGGGTTTCTGGGGCTGTGCCTAACCATTTGCGTAAGCCACGCATACCCCACGATGTACCTGATTCCTCTTGCATGATCTTTCCTAAAGACTCTTCAATTGAAAAATAAGTTTTAATCATACCGAAGAAAATACGCTTGTCTATTGGTAAAATTTTGATTCCTAATGATCTATTTGATCATAGACCACTGTATTTGGAGTCTTTTTCTGAATTTGGGAGTGAAAAGATTGAATTATGATAAAATAATCGCCCAATCTTTTTAGGGCGATATTGAATGTCTGATTCTCAAGTTCAACCTCAAATCCAGTTGAATACACGTGGTTTACGTTGTCCAGAACCGGTGATGATGTTACATCAAGCCATTCGTAAATCTAAGTCGGGTGATGTGGTGGAAGTATTTGCAACAGATAATTCAACCTCTTGGGATATTCCTAAATTCTGTATGCATCTTGGTCATGAATTGCTGTTGCAAGAAGAACGTTTAGATGACAATGGGAACAAAGAGTTTCATTATTTGGTAAAAAAAGGTTAGCCCGCCGTGAATTAACGATTGAAACAATTCATATCGTTTAAAATTGATTTTTTCGTGTACAATTTGGGTTAAGAATATCTAAATAATAATGATTAACTCATTTTGACATGAAGAATTTCATCAATAATATTCAGCGTGCGATTGAACAGCTCGGCCTAACCGCCCAAAACAGAGCCCTCCACATCCAATTCAGTCATTCACAACTGAATAGCCAAGTCTTCCTACAACGCATTGATGGCAGCCATGTCCTTAACGAAGGCGTTCAAGCAGAACTCATCTGTCTCTCGACCAATGCCTTAATTCCACTCAAACAATTCATCGGCACACAAGTGGCCGTCGATCAAGTCACTGATCAAGGAA
>NZ_VPEE01000053.1:0-7788 GCF_013417345.1 Acinetobacter sp. YH16032
AAATAAAATTCAGTTTTATGATAACTTTACTGTTAAAAGAAGTCTAGACAACCTTGTTTTATGCTTGGATATAAGGCTTATTTTAAAATAATAGTAGTGAAGATTTTCTAAAATTAACATAATACACGTTATACGAAATGCTTGATATTTCTCTTTAAATATCATTATATTAACGTAAGCCGTTCTGGAGTATAGGGCACCAGAACGGCTTTTTATTGATTATTCATGTTCCACGATCACTAATTGAGCGATGTTCCACGGTTTTATTCAGTTTTAATAAACATCATCCGGTTTTTTGAGGAGTCATTATTTCAAGTGCTTGCACTGAAATTGGCTCTTCAAAAAACTGGAGTCTTGGCTAACCATATGGAAGGAAAAAGCGGCTTAGGAAGCCTCTCTTCTTCTGTTCTGGTTCAACATGCTCCGGGATAGGAATACGCTTATTGTCTTGCTGAGGAGTAGTCAATTCGTCATAGTTCGTTGCTAGTTCCGACCGAGGATCCGTTGCTATATCCTGTTTAAAGCTCTGATCGGTAAAGGTAGTCATATTGGCTTTTGGTGCTTCTAGTAAGCGCTGCATAGCTTCAATCTGTTCTTGATAAAACGATTCACGTTCTAAAGATTGATTTTCTCTCTGTATTGCCTGATTTAATTGTTTTTCCAGTATGTCAACTTGACGTTTTAGTAAGTCAACTTCTGTCAAGTTTTGACTGTTAATTGATTGACTTTGATTGACTGTATCCTCTTTTTTTTGTGGTTCCCCAAAAACTCTTAGGGCCTCTGAAAAGTCAATTAATCCATCAGATCCTTTAGATAAATTTCCTTTGTTTATATGTGCATATATGGCTTGTCTTGAATATCCATAAAGCTTAGCTAACTCTGAAACTGACAGTTTTTTCATTATGTAAACCAGTTTTCAACTTGTGTTAATACCTGACTGTTAACTTAACAATTTCAATTAACAATGTCATTGAAATCCTAATTTTCTGAGTAAAGGAAGTAATTCCTTAAATTTCTCTGCATCTTGCAGCATGGCAGCTATACGTACAGCAAACTGCTGATAGCTTTCTGTGCCTTGTGAATATTTACTCATCTCAGGAAGCTCTGAGAGCTTGTTGGCGAATAGATGGCGTTGTTTATCTGTTATTTTTGAAAAGAGGTCTAATGTATTCGGATCTCTTTTAGATTCGACTGAATGCGTGGCTGATTTTTTCTGTTTAAAGCTAAATGAAAAACCAGTAATAGATCTACCTGTTTTATGCTGTTCAACTTTGACAATAATATCGGTATGTTCATTTACTTGTTTTAATGCAATGTCTAAAACATATTTTTTAAAATCATACATTCGTTTGTATTCAGTCTCGAGTACACCTATTTTTTGTCTAAAATCATACATAGTTATGAGAGGCGTTTTTCCAGTACTACGCCATGCAATCAATATTTCATATAAACGAACAGCATAAGCACTTGTTAAATTACTTATTTGTTGTATTTCATACTTTGTAAATTGTTCTTCTAACCTAGTAATTAAAGGCACAATAGCAGGGGCAAAAATAAGTCTAACGACAGCTTCATTATCAATATAAGCCACCTCGCTCACCCATCTTGATTTGTGATTAATAGTGTTACCTTTTTCACTAAGACTCTGATAACTGAATTGTCTTGCAAACAAGTCATCGCAAGCATCTTTTAACGCCTGATAAGCCGTATTTCGATGTACACCAAACTGATTAATATAACTTTCAGCATGAACTGTTAGTGGATCATTAGCATTTATCCCTTTACCCGATTCCCTTGCTTCAACAATAGCTAGGAGAATTAACCTCTGTTCAACTAGATCGAGGTTATAACTGGCATTGATTAAGGCGTTATCTTTAACAACTAGTTCTGTTTTCATATGAAAAGATTATATTTTTAATTCAATAAGACGAGGTTATATAATTATCTCGCTTAATGCAAGGTAAACCTCGTTTTAATGCAAGGTAAACCTCGTTTTAATGCAAGGTAAACCTCGTTTTAATGCAAGGTAAACCTCGTTTTAATATCTCTAGAACCATTATGAATAAAGGATTACAGCTTAATTAAAAGCATTTAAAAGCTTAAAAATAATTAAAAGCCCAGGGAGTAAAAAATTGCCCTTGGTTTTCGCTTCGCTCAAACTCTATTGAATCTCGCTTTCGCTCGATTCGTCGGGGCAATTTTTGGTTCATATTTTCGTGAATTTGAGAAAAAGCAAAAGCAAGATCAAAAGCAGCTCGGAATTCGCTTCGCTCATGAGCTTTTTTTCTCGCTACGCTCGGTTTAGGAATCAAATTTGGAAAGTTCGCACCCATTCGGGATGCTCTGTAAAGCAGGTGATTGATGGATAGGGAGCTTGTAATCAGGGAAAGGGATGGGCAAATTTTCTCAGTTCGCTCGTAGACACTCGCTCTGTTTAGCGACTCATGCCACGAGATTTCATTTTAGGCGCATGTTGCTGTGCTTTGAGCTGTTGTTCCTGTCTGAGTTTCATCTGTTGTTCTGCTTTGATCTCATCCACACATTTTTTAATGACTTGATAGGATGGGTATAGAGTCTGGTATTGCTTGGCTTTGGCTGGATGTTGTTGTTGGTACTGCTTCCAGGCATGTTCTTTGAATTTGTCATTTTCCAATAAATCCTTCACACCATGTTTTTTCTGGTGTTCATGCTGACCTTTCAGCTTTTTGTGCTCCTGGTAAATCGCATCACGTTGGGCTTCCCAGGCTTTTTTTCCAAACAGTAAGGGTTTGTTCTGAGTTAATTCGTTGTGTTGATCGACCAGGCTTTGCAATTTGTCATGACTTTGCTTGAGTCCGCTTTTCACGATCTCCTGGGCAAGCTGCTGATTGAACTCATTTTGATGTTTGTGGTGCTTGGTCAGGGTTATTTCGGCTTGTTTGAGATTACGCTGCATGAAATCCAGGTCTAGATTCGCGTCTTTTGCGCTGATTTCGCGTTTTAGCACTTTGCCAAGGGTTTCCCTCTGTTTTTCCTCAAACAGGGCTTTTTCGTCAATTGGTGGCGTTTTAGCGCTATTTTTGATTTGGATCTGCTGTTCTGTTTTCAGTGTGCTGAGTTTGATCTCATTTTCAGCAATCAGCAGATCCATATTTTTGCTGTATTGCAGCTGAGCCTGATTTCTCTGTTTGATTTCGTCATTGCTTCGGCTGATTTCGGTCTCAATCCCTTTTCGGCGCAGTTCGGTGACTTTCGGCCCTTCGTGCAGCGTGGCTTCTAAACCATTCTCCTGGTCTTTGTAGCTGCGGTGGTCGACTCGGGCAGTGTATCCAGCCAGATCCAGGTGCATATTGCAGATATCGGCAAAGTGTTCGCGCCAGTGTTCGATTTCTCCACTGTGTTTCTGATCCAGTTCCCGGGTTTTCTCGGTGAAGCCTTCCTGAGTAAGTTTGCGTGTGCTCATCAGGATATGCGCGTGATAATTGCGTTCATCACTACCAGATCCAGTATGCGGTGCATGAATACAGGCATCGACGGCTACCTGGTGTCTGTCCACGATACTGGCGCATAGCTCTTCGAGCATGGCCAGGCGTTGTTCCTGATTTAATTCACTTGGAAAAGCGATTTCAAATTCTCGGGCAACTGTCGAGTTTTTTCGGGTTTCCCGTTGTTCAACTTCGTTCCAGAGTCTTTCCCGGTTTTTTAAATGTTCTGGTGCGCCTTCGGGTAAATAAATTTCTTTATATTCCACACCTGTTTTTCGGCTGTAATCATGTTCTCGGCCCTCACGTTCACAATAGATCTTTTCACCTGCCCGATAGGCAATCGCAGCAGTAGCGGAACGCCCTGCTGATCGTGCTACGGTTTTGACTGAAAAGTGGTAAATCGCCATGCCTATTTTCGCTTTTAAATTTTCACGTAGTGAAGTACAACCGTGGATACGGTTGTCGGGGTATTGGGGAGACCCCAATCGTACTTGCAAACGAAGTTTGCATAAGTGCGCTCTTCGAGGAAAACATTACTATACATATAGCACCTTGAATGCATATTCAAGTGCGCTTATGTTAGGGATGGTTTCCCAGGATGATGGTATTGGATTAATGAGCGTTACTGAAACACTAGACAGCAAAATCAAAGCACAGGAAGAAAAGCTAAAGCAGTTAAAGGCTCAAAGACAGGCAGCACTGGCAAGAGAACGTGCTAAAGAGAAAGAACAAGCTCGAAAGGATGATACCAGACGCAAAATTTTAATTGGATCCTGTATGCTAAAGATCACTGAAGATGATGAACAAGCCAGAGCTAAATTAATTGCTCAGATGGATAAGTATTTAACAGATGAGCGTGACCGAAAGCTTTTTAATTTATAAATTTTGAGGGATAAGTAGTGGAAGATCCAACACTTAATAAGTTAATACGTAATACAGAATTATTCTTCGAACATCACTGGAATGTAGACCTATTAGGAAAGCCTCCTGAATGGTCACCAGTACATTTTAATTTTGGAAAAATTCCTAATTACGATAAACAAGGTGTATATGCGTTTGTCAAAGGGGATTTAGTGACTTATATCGGTGTTGGGACTTCTAGAGGTGCTGGCCGTTATCGTGGTAATGGCTTAAGCGCCAGGGTAATGAAATATTGCCGATGGAATGAAGATAAAACTGAATATATTGCGATAGATCCAAGACTGAAAGATGCTGGATCCATCATTACAATAGGCTTTGAGCGTGATACGGCTTATTTAGCAAATGCCCTAGAAGTTTTTCTTATCTCTAAAATCCAACCTGTCCACAATGTGGTTAAAGTTGGTATGTAATTTCGCATAAGAAATTTTATGTTAAATGATTGTTAGAAATGCCCCTTGATCGAGGCATTTTCTATAAAGAATACTAAAAACTAATTAAAGCCAACCAAGTTTCAAAACAAGGCAGTTCTCAGCAATCATATTTTTAAATTATATAACTCCCAACTGAGCTTTTGCTCCAACGATAAGGCTTTCATTTTGAGTTTCTAAGGCAAATAAACCATACATCAAAGGAGAGGCCGCTGCTCTTTCTAAAGTCTGTTCATATAGTTTATTCCAAACTTTACCCCCTAGTTTTTCATACTCGATGATTAGAGTTTTGAGGCTTTCTTCTCCAAACAAAGTTACATGCCCAGCAAAATCAATCGCTGGGTCATCTATATGGGCTGTTGACCAATCAATAACGCCTGAAACAGCTCCA
This sequence comes from Acinetobacter sp. YH16032, assembly GCF_013417345.1. Lineage (NCBI taxonomy): Bacteria > Pseudomonadati > Pseudomonadota > Gammaproteobacteria > Moraxellales > Moraxellaceae > Acinetobacter > Acinetobacter sp. YH16032. Next base: position 5,205 of record NZ_VPEE01000053.1, read on the forward strand.
TCCTTTGAAGCTAGTACATGCCCAGCATATAAATCGCCATGTATAAATTGGGTGAAATCTGCCCATAGAACATCATTATCCAACCATTTTCTGTAGCGGGTTTCCAATTGCTCACTTATACCAATTTCAGATTTTACTAACTGCAAATTGTTTGCTATTTCAGGTCTTAAATCTGAAGGTTTCATAATTTTCAAATCATTTTCCCGAACTTCTTTTTCAGGAATACTATGGATTTCAAATAAGGTTTTTGCCAAAGATGTTATGTATTTCGGGCTATCTTTGTCCATATTCCAAATTATTTCATAGGTTTCAGCATCCAAATTTAAAACAGGATTATCTTTAAGTATGGGATAAGCCACTAATTCTGTAGATGAAATTCTCCAATCAGGAACCTCTACAGAAAGATGTTTTTTTACCAATTCTAAAATGCGTTTTTCTTTCTTGATTTGTTCCCTCATGCCATCACGACGAGGAATACGCAGCAACCATTGTTGCCCCTTTGTATCAAGAGCAAAAACGACCTTAAAATCAATGCCCATTTCATTGAAATTCATTTTGTCCGTAAGCAACAAGCCGTGTGCTTCAGCAAGTGATTGAATATCTTGAATTGTCATTTTTAATTTCCTTTAAAGAGTTCAATAATTAATGTTCGGATTAGATTGGCTATCATTAACAATCTCTCTCAAAAGTCTTGATGATTTTGTGGTCTTTGATCTCGTAGATAATGTCAGCAATATTATCGACCAATTGCTTGTCATGAGATACGAAGATAATAGTTCCTGCATAGGACTTCATCATTGTTTCTAATGCGGCAATACTTTTTAGGTCAAGATAGTTTCCTGGTTCATCCATAAGCAAAATATTATATTTTCCTAAAAGCATTTTGGATAAAAGCAGTTTGATGATTTCACCTCCCGATAAGTCGGATAAGTTTTTTTGAATATCATTCGCTCCGATCCCCATTGAAGCCAATACTGCACGAATTTCCGCAACTGTGTACTCGCACTCTTCCTGCATAAAGGAGAGCACAGATTTATGCGTGTTAAATTTATATCCTGTTTGTGTAAAGTAGCCAATTTCAGCTTTTGGAGATATGGTTAATCCATCAGCACGTTCTGATATCATTTTTAACAAGGACGTTTTCCCTGTTCCATTCGATCCAGTTATAGCGACTTTAGCGCCAAGCGGTATTATAAAGTTAGCGTCATCAAAGATAGTACGGCTACCAAATTTTAAGCTCAGACCATCTGCCGTAATCGGGAACTTATTGTGCAGTTCTAGGGCTGAACTTTGACGAAAACGAATAGAACGCAAATGCTCTGGTGCTTGAATATCTTCTAATGCAGCCAAACGCTTTTCCATACTCTTAGCTGCCTGATACAGTTTTCTTTGCTTGGTGCCAGTCATTTTTGCATGCCCAAGTCGTCCAGCACTTTCGGTAGAGTTTTTGGATTTTTCTCCTTTTTTCTTATTGTCTAATCGATTAGCTTGCTGGCGTTTTTCTTGCACAGCAGATTCTAATCGCTCCCGTTCCTTCATCATCAGCTCATATTCTACGGCTTGGTGTTGTCGCTCTTCTTCTTTTTGACGCAAGTAATCCGAGTAACCACCCCAATATTCCGTAATTTTACCGTCTTTTAACTCCCATATCTTGTCTACAACCATATCAAGAAAATATCGGTCATGACTGATAACAAGTAATGCTCCATCAAATGCTTTAAGTTGACCAATAAGTAGATCTATTCCATTGAGATCAAGGTGGCTGGTTGGTTCATCCGCTAGAATGCCATGTACTTGTTGGGAAAATGCGGCAGCAATTTTTGCACGAGTTTCCTCTCCGCCACTCATTGTGTCGTTTTGTACATTGGAAACACCAAGGCGAGATAACATTGCCCGGTCTTCGACCGTTTCTATTTCGATTCCGCCCAGTTGGCTGATATGTGCAAAATCACCAAAACGCTGTAATGTCGCTTCGGCTAAAACAATTTCGCCATTAAGTACTTTGAGTAAACTACTCTTTCCTGCTCCGTTATCACCCACAAGACCAATACGGTCATAAGAGTGAATTTCCAATTCATCAATATCCAAAACATCACGCCCAGCATAATCCAAGCGTATGTTTCTCGCTTTAATAATTAAACTCATTTTTATTTACTCCTGTTTAGCTCTTGAAATTTTTTATGCAGCAAACAGGATTTAGGTGAAAACAAAAGCTAGCATCACAGTGTCCTCCCAAAAAAAAAGCTATTCATCCACAGGGTGGACAAATAGCTAGTCAATTAAGTTATAACTGGAAACTATGCACTAAAAGCATACTTATAAATTAAGCATACTTTTACTTTATATATCCGCATATATTCTTAAAGACACAACAAAAGCCCACCATTATAAAATAGTGTCACTATGCAAATAGTTGTGTCTTAACGAATGCGGATAGAATGCATAAACTTACCTAAAAAATAAAATTCAGTTTTATGATAACTTTACTGTTAAAAGAAGTCTAGACAACCTTGTTTTATGCTTGGATATAAGGCTTATTTTAAAATAATAGTAGTGAAGATTTTCTAAAATTAACATAATACAC
>NZ_VPEE01000054.1:0-7704 GCF_013417345.1 Acinetobacter sp. YH16032
GTAGCAGGCCCGCTCCGATGCGGCGCACTAACCATCGAAACCTCGTGAATGTCGGTATCCTGTCTGGCAGGATACCGCTCATTTCCCTTGTTCAGTTCAACATCGCATTGGCAAAATGGCGGGTTAAGTTCAAAATTCAACTTTTGTGCTTTTTATTCCGCCGAATGTGTCCCACATTCAGCTTTTTTTTAATAATTTAGCTTCTGTGGAAACACATCGGCTACGTCACTGCTAAATTGAACTTTCGGTTCAATTTATCCGCCACTTCGCCAATGCGTTTCCCGTTGTACGCAACCTTACTAAAACTAAATTATTAAATGAGTTCACTCGGTACAAATCTTATTCAAGTCATAAAAGATAAAGAATTTCAAGCTGTTACCAAAGACTTAACTGAAGTGGTAATTGATTCAAATATTGCTGAAGGATTACTAAAAGATGTCCCACTACTTTCAACAATTATAGGAACTTTTAATACAGTAACCAATATCAAGGATAAGCTATTTCTTAAAAAAATTCTTACATTTTTATATGAACTAAAATCAATTTCTGAAAATAAAATAGAAGAACAAATTAATAAAATAGAAGAAGATTTAAAGTATAGAACAAAAGTTGGCGAAAAATTATTATTTATTATTGACAAGTGTGAAGACACAGACAAAGCATCACTTACTGGTTTACTTTTTAAATCATTTTTAGAGAAAAAAATTGATTATGACCAATTCATTACAGGAACAAATATTATTGAAAAAACTCCGTTGCCTGATTTAATGTTTTTCATAGAAAATGATGTTGAAGAATTGGAATTAGACAATGGTGGTTCTGAATTTGTATCATATGGCTTAATGGAAATCAGAGTAACAAAACCCAATATTAAAGTTGGTGATGAAAAATATTATGGAGATAAATATATTCCATCAGATAATGAAATATTAGCAGATCGTTTAGAAATTACAGATTTTGAAATTGTAGCTAGTATAAGTTGGATTGGACAAATCCTTAGAGAAAATTTATGTAAAGAATAAAAGACAGCGTACAACTTCGGTTCAGTAAAAGCTATAACACCTTTTATGTAAAATATAAACCTCCATTTGGAGGTTTTTTCATGTCATTATCCTAAGTTTTTTGCAACAAAAAACACACCTTGCTATTTTCTGATTTTAGTATAAAAATTAATAAAACGATGCATTTTATACTACTTGCTTATTTTGAAAAACATACTTTTAGAGAGTAAGTTAACAACATTATATATCAACAAGTTACACTTATAATACATACTTTTTAATTTATAAAGTATGTATTATTATTTATAACAATTTGTAAATCATAGGAATATAAAAACCAATCTCGGTCTCCGTGATTACTGCTTGCTATTCCTACTTTCATTCGGAATACTCAATTTTGATCGATTTTTCTCTGTATATAATTTTCTCCAAAATTAGTAAATATCAAAATGTATGTAGATAATTACACACATAAAAAATTGATTAGCAATCATATATAAGAAAAAAAACTAAAATGTATGTACAAAAAACATACATTTAATTTTTTTAAAAATACTAAATCAATGATAACCAATATTATAACTCCATCGTGTGGAGTTCCCTCTCGCTACTCACAATTACTATCAAATTTCACGTAAAAAAGAGTTCCGATTTTTACTTTCCTTTTTTCTGAAAAGGCAATATTGTGATTTGAGTGTCTACACAAATCCATATCTTGCATCTAATTGAAATTTTAAGATATTTTTTAAGAAAATTTAGCTTAAAAAAAACCATTTTAGAAAAGAAAAAACGAAAAAAAAGAAAGCCATTTCAACAAGTGCAGCATCACTAAATTTTATATAAAAAGTGAAACGGCTTTATGCTAAAATTTAATGGTGCGAAACTTACCTTTGTTTTCTTTTGATTTGTTTTACTTTGGTAATTCTTCATTGTTATTTTATCTAATAATTAAAAAGCCACTTGTTTTTAACTCAAATTAAGGAGTGAATAAGCTTGTGGATAGTTAATATTTAGCTTTAAATAGCTTTAAATACTTTTTGCTATAATTTCCTAATGATTAAAAATAAAATGTCTTAAAACGCAAAAAAAACGACCTCAAAAGAAGCCGTTTTAAAATCGTTTCGCTTTCAAATTTATGGTTAAACATTAAATTTGAGCAACAAAAATACATTAATGAATTAAAAATCAGTTAATTAAATTAGATAAATTTATCAAAAATAAAAAATCCGCCCCCCCCCTGGTGCGCATAAAAAAGTCACGTCAATTTGTTTTTGTTTTTCCACTCTAACGAAAACAGTGCATTTCACGCAAGCTCCCAAAAGTGATTTTTTGAAGAAAATCACACCCTTAAAAACTAAAAAATTACCATGTTTTTGTATTAATTAAACATAGCTTATCTAACATTACTTATCGACTTTCGACAAAAAACGGATATATATTTATATATCATATATATTGCAAGGGTATTAAAAAGTCTAACTATAACTTTTTGAATAAACAACTATAACTTTTTGAATAAATAGAAAATGGTTAACTATAACTTTTTGAATAAATACTATAACTTATATTTGTGTAAGTTATAGTATTTATATAAATTTACTTTTCAATACTATAACTTATGTCTAAAATTAATAATAAAGAAGTATTACAGTCTTACATCTTAACGACTGCTAAATATGATTATTCTGTTTACGAGAAACGTATTCTTTATCGTCTTGTAGAGCTTTTTCAAGGATTAATACAAAATCAAAAATTAAAAGACAAAATAGTTATTGAACAAGACAATCAAAATACTAGCATTGTTAGTATGCCTATTAAATTATTTTTACAAAACGAAACAGATACTAACCATATTCGAATAAAATCAGCTTTAAGAAATTTAGCTAAAAAATTCTTTGAGTATGAAGATGAAAATGATTGGGAGTTAATTTCAGTAATTTCAGAGCCTAAAATTAAGAAAAATACAGAGATTGCTACTTTCAGAATAAATCCAAAAATAGTAGAAGCATTTTTAGATTTTTCAAAAGGCTTTAAAAAGTATGAACTTAAAGTAGCTATGGAATTTGAAAGTGTATATACTATGCGTTTTTACGAATTATTATCTAATCAGAAAACTCCTATTAATTATTCAATAGATAAATTAAAAGATATATTTAATATTGCTGATAAATACAAGTTAACGGGTGGTTTTATTCAAAAAGTTATCGAACCTGCAAAAAAAGAACTTGATAAATGTAGTCCTTATACTTTTCATTATGAAACAATAAAAACAGGTCGTAAAATTACAGGCATTCGTTTTATTCCGATTCATCAACCACAATTTGAAGATGAATCATTGAAGAAACAAAAAACAATGAAACAAATGTCAAATCGTTGGTTTATCCCTAAAAACATAGAAGATTATTTAAAATATAATTACGATTTTACTAATAAGGAATTAAACAACAATCTTAGCTTATTTGAAAGCTTGTACAACCATCTGTCCGAAGAAGAATTATTGGATTTCTTGGTCGAATTAAAAGCTCAATCTGTACTATATGAAATCAAAAATCTAAAAGCATATCTTATTGGTTCATTGAAACACAAAGCTGAGCAGATTTTTGAACAAAAACACATGAAAAAGTAGGGTGACAAAAGTATGTCATCTATATATTTTGACATACTTTTGTCATAGTTTCAAACTTTTGTTATTATGAATTACATAGATGTAAAAGAAGCTGTAAAAAAAACAGGAAAAAGCGAGAGGACAATAAGAAGATTGTTCGCTAACTCTGAATCTGTACCATACTTACAAAAAAAAGGGAATAAAGTATTAATAGAAGTTAATTACTTATTTTCTATATACGAACCTCTAAAAGATATCAAGAAACCACAGAGGCAAAAGTATGACATAGCCGAAATATGGCAGAGGCAAGAAGATGTAAACTCATTAAAGACAAAACTTGCTTTATTTGAACAAGAATTAAAAAATAAAGAGTTGCTTTTACAAGAAAAAGAGGGTAGAATAATAGATTTACAAAAGACAATTCTCCTGTTGGAAGCTCCTAAAAAAGAGCCAGAATCTAACCAACCAAAACAAGTACAGGAAAAGAAAAAAAAGTGGTGGCAATTTTAACTTTATGTAATGAAAAGAAAGTTAATTGATTTAGATCTGGAAACTGAAAGACGTTTATCAATTCTTGCAAGTGCTAACGGAATGAGCTTAAAAAAGTATATAGAATATATACTTTTTCAGCACGGAAACGACCATTTAATAAAAATTGAAAAGGAAATCAAAAAACAAAAGTCAGCTTCTATAAATCAATTATCTATTTTAGATGAAATAAATAAAAATTTATAAATTTTTACACTACCTGTTGACCGATTTGAATATCCTCTCTCAACGTAAAAATGCACCTTTCAGAGTAGTTTTAGCTATAAAATAATTTATCCAAAACGGTACTCTCACAATATCAGTGTTTTAACCTAAAAATCTTTGGTGTATAATAAGAATTATGTTAAGTAATGAAATAGATTAATAAAGTATCAATTGTAGAGTTTCGTGATCCATGATTGAGAATTTAAAAATTTTAAATAAAAACCTCGCTATTCATACAAATGTTATTTAGATAATATAGACTATCAAAGAATTTATTACTTTTAACAAAGTAATTACACGAAATACGGATATAGGGAATATTTCACGAAACTTTTCTATTATTTACTTCGTAAATTACTATGTTATCGGCAATACGAAATAAAGTAGTTCAGAAAAAATATTATATTTGCAACATAAATAAAAAGTAAGCAGAAAATGTAAAAATTAATTTCTTAGACAATCTAACAATCAGCTCAAAAAATTGGGCTCCCACTTTTGTTAAACTCAAAAAGAAATTAATTATGCTTACGATTCAAAATTTATCCTATTCACATCCCAATAAAAATACGCTGTTTACTAATTTAAGTATGACAGTAAACCATTCCGATAAAATTGCATTAATTGGCAATAATGGTGTTGGAAAATCTACTTTACTCAAACTTATAGCCAAGGAATTAGAACCTGATGACGGACAAATTTCCTCCGAAACCAAACCCTATTATATTCCTCAAATTTTCGGTCAGTTTAATGATTTGACAATTGCCCAAGCCTTACAAGTTGAAACCAAACTCAATGCTTTACACGAAATTTTAAACGGAAGTGTAGATGAAAAGAATTATAGCCTTTTAAATGACGATTGGACGATAGAAGAAAAATGTCAAGAAGCCCTAAGCTATTGGGATATTTCTGATTTATCACTATCTCAAAAATTAAGCGAATTAAGTGGAGGACAAAAAACAAAAGTCTTTCTCGCAGGTATATTTATTCATCAACCATCATTTGTTTTATTAGATGAACCCAGTAATCATCTTGACAAATCCAGTAGAGACTTACTATACGATTTTATTCAAACCTCAAGAGCAACTTTTATAATCGTTAGCCACGACCGAGAGTTACTTCAGTTATTAAATCCTATTTGTGAGCTCAACAGAAATGAAATTAAAGTTTATGGCGGAAACTATGAATTTTATAAAGAGCAAAAAGAAATTGAACAAAACGCCTTAAGTCAAGATATTCAGAGCAAAGAAAAAGCACTTAGAAAGGCGAAAGAAAAGGAGCGAAAAACAATTGAACGACAACAAAAATTAGATGTTCGAGCAAAAAAGAATTTAGGAAAAGCTGGACTTCCCAAGATAGTATCAGATGCTTGGAAGAATAATGCTGAAAGAAGCTCAGCAAAAATTGCCGGAGTTCATTCAGATAAAATTAATGGTATAAAAGAAGAACTTCAAGATTTGAGGCTTTCCGTTTCTGATATAGAACAAATGAAATTTGAATTTGATTCTTCCAATCTTCATAAAGGTAAAAATCTGTTTATAGCAGAAAATATCAATTTCGCATATAAAACAGGAGGTTTATTATGGGAGAAACCTCTAAACATTCAAATTGTCAGCGGTGAACGAATTGCTATCAACGGAAAAAATGGAACAGGAAAAACCACACTTATCCAAATAATACTCGGAAAACTTAAACCAACGGAAGGAAAAATATTTATTGCTGAAAGTCATTCTGTTTATATTGACCAAGATTATTCTTTAATCAATAATCATTTACAGATTTATGAACAAGCTCAAGAATTTAATCAAACCGGCCTTCAGGAACACGAAGTAAAAATCAGATTAGACCGTTTTTTATTTTCAAAAGATGATTGGGATAAGCCTTGTCATACATTGAGTGGCGGAGAAAGAATGCGGTTAATGTTGTGTTGTTTAAACATTGCTAATCAATCTCCCGACATTATTATCTTAGATGAACCTACCAATAATTTAGACCTTCAAAACATCGAAATTTTAACCAATGCAATCAATGAATATGAAGGAACTTTAATTGTAATTTCCCACGATAAAACGTTCTTACAAGAAATAAATATTGAACGAACTATTGAATTAATGAAGTAAAGCCGATAACATCGGTTTTGCAAGAGAGCGGGTTATTGTTTCCGTTCAAAGATTTTTGTTATATTTAAAGTTCCGTCTTCGCTTGGAAGTCTTATGCTAAAATCCGCTCCCTCGCAAAGCCCGAAAACGTTAGCGGGCATTGTGAAAGATACCAGCATAACAGTTAAACATTGATAAATGAAAAAAAAACTACTTTGGATATTAATTTTAGGACTGATAATAATCAGTTGCAAACAAAGGAAAACAGAAATGAAAGAGAAAATAATTAAAACAAACGGCATTGAACTCTGTACGGAAAGTTTTGGAAATAAGAAAAATCCAGCAATCCTTTTGGTAGCAGGTGCAACCGTATCAATGCTGTATTGGGACACTGAATTTTGCCAACAATTATCTGAAAAAGGATTTTTTGTTATTCGTTACGACAACAGAGATGTAGGAAAATCCACTAATTATGAACCAGGTTCTACTCCATACGATATTGTTGACTTAACTAATGACGCTATTTCAATATTGGATGGCTACAAGATTGACAAAGCACATTTTGTGGGGATTTCTTTGGGCGGACTAATTTCTCAAATAGCATCAATAAAGTTTGCCGACAGAGTTAACTCCTTAACTCTTATGTCATCAGGCCCTTGGGGAGACTCAGACCCAACTATACCTGAAATGGACACGAGTATTTTAGATTTCCATAGTAAAGCAGGTACAGTCAATTGGACAAATGAAGACAGTGTGGTAAACTATTTAATTCAGGGTGCAGAATTAATGAGTGGCAAGAAACAATTTGACAAACAAAGAAGTGAAAAACTGATAAGAGCTGAGTTCAATAGAGCCAACAATTATATAAGTATGTTCAATCACGCTGCATCGCAAGGTGGTGGTGGTGAAGAATATTGGAACAGATTAAACGAAATCAAACAACCCACCTTAATTATCCACGGAACAGACGACAAAATTTGGCATTATAAGAATGCAGGTTTTTTACTAGAAAAAATAAAAGGTTCAAATCTAATCACCCTTGAAGGTACAGGACACGAATTACACGTTGATGATTGGAAATCAATTATTGATGGAATAGAAAAACACATAAATGACTGATAAACAAAAACAACGCCCCGCGTGGGCCTATACGCTGCCGGCAGCACTGCTGCTGATGGCTCCTTTCGACATCCTCGCTTCACTGGCGATGGATATTTATCTCCCTGTCGTTCCAGCGATGCCCGGCATC
>NZ_VPEE01000055.1:0-7489 GCF_013417345.1 Acinetobacter sp. YH16032
CAGGAACAGGAGAGCGCACGAGGGAGCCATCAGGGGGAAACGCCTGGTATCTTTATAGTCCTGTCGGGTTTCGCCACCACTGATTTGAGCGTCAGATTTCGTGATGCTCGTCAGGGGGGCGGAGCCTATGGAAAAACGGCAGCTCCGTATCCTCTTCCTGTCCTGCTTGCCATGCCGTATGCCTTTGCTCTTATCCGTTTGCAGGTAACGCCCGCCGCAGCCGAACGTCAGGAGCGGAAGCGACCGAGTGAGCGAGGAGGCGTCATATCACTGTAACCTCCATTTTCTCCTGTACGCCCTGCAGCTGCATTTTTCCCCTGCCACATGAAGCACTTTTATTAAGTGTTACTCCGCCGTAACATATTGAGCCAGTATACACTCCGCTAGCGCTACGTGACTGGTTCAGGGCTGCGCCCCGAAACCCGCCAAAAGCCTGACGCGCCTGCGGCTTGTCCAACCCCGCGCCGACCGGGAAAGGCTTTCCCGCCCGTCCCGGCGTTATCAGGAGGCCGGTTTGTCAGAGAAACGGAACAAGATGCTCACCATGTGGGTGACGGAGGACGAGCACCGGCGGCTGCTTGAGCGCTGTGACGGCAGGCCGCTGGCGGCCTGGATGCGGCAGACCTGCCTGGACGAAAAGCCTGCGCGCACCGGAAAGCTCCCCTCAATTTCGCCGGCGCTGCTGCGCCAGCTTGCCGGCATGGGCAATAACCTGAACCAGATAGCCCGCCGTGTTAACACCGGCGGCGGTACTGGCCATGACAGGGTACAGATTGTGGCGGCGCTGATGGCCATCGATGCCGGACTTGAGCGGCTGCGGCACGCCGTTCTTGAGAAAGGAACGGACGATGATCGTTAAATTTCATCCACGCGGTCGCGGCGGTGGCGCCGGGCCGGTGGACTATCTGCTGGGTAAAGACCGGCAGCGTGAAGGCGCCACCGTCCTGCAGGGGAAGCCGGAAGAAGTCCGGGAGCTGATTGACGCGTCGCCTTACGTTAAGAAATACACCTCCGGCGTCCTGTCGTTTGCGGAGGCCGATCTCCCTCCCGGCCAGCGGGAAAAACTGATGGCCAGCTTCGAGCGGGTTCTGATGCCCGGACTCGATAAAGATCAGTACAGCATTCTGTGGGTGGAGCACGCGGACAAGGGGCGTCTGGAGCTGAACTTTCTGATCCCCAATACCGAGCTGCTGACCGGCAGGCGGCTCCAGCCTTACTACGACCGCGCCGACCGGCCGCGCATCGATGCCTGGCAGACTATCGTGAACGGCAGACTGGGGCTGCACGACCCGAACGCGCCGGAAAACCGCCGGGCGCTGGTCACGCCGTCCGGGCTGCCGAAAACGACGCAGGAGGCCGCAGAAGCCATTACCCGGGGACTACTGAGCTTAGCCTCGTCCGGGGAGCTGAAAAGCCGTCAGGATGTCACTGACACTCTTGAAGGTGCAGGTTTTAAGGTGGTGCGCACCACGAAAAGCAGTATCAGCATTGCCGACCCGGACGGGGGGCGAAACATCCGACTGAAGGGAGCTATCTATGAGCAATCTTTTAACGCTAGCGAAGGACTTAGAGCAGCAATCGAAAGCGCAGCAGAAGAGTACTGGCGAGATGCTGAAAGCCGCATTCTGCGAGCACGAGCAGTCTGTCAGAGCGGAACTGAGCGCAAGCGCGAGGAGAATCAGCGACGCCATCCTCGCCCACGAGCAGAGTATGAGCGAGGCGATGGAGAAAAACCGGCGGAGCGTACTGCGGACTGCCGGGCGGACATGGCTCACCATCCTGATGGTGTCAGCGCTGCTGATCGGCACGAGCGGGAGCATACTGTGGTGGCAGGGGCAGCAGATAACCGACAATTACACGCATCTTCGTCAGCAGGAAGATACCCTGGCGAAAATGACCGCCCGGACGTGGGGAGTGCGCTATCAGGAGAGCAGCGACGGCCGGAGGTTTCTTATCCTACCGCCGGGGATGAAAACCGAAGCCATCCCTTACGGCGGGACGACATGGATCCGCCTGAAACAGGAGTAGCGGAAGATGACAGAGCTGGAAAAGCAGTTGCTGAGCGCATTAGAGCAGCTACAGCAGGACTACTCGCAAAGGCTGGACGAATGGGAGAGCGCCTTCGCGGAATGGCGGAGCATGTGTGGGCTTATGCAACGGGAGAACGCGGTGCTGAACGAGCGCGTGTCGGACTTGAGCACGCAGGTGCTGAGTTTAAGCGAGCAGCTGCGCCGCTTGTCCGGGAACTGAATGCCATCGAGCTCCGGCAGAGGGAGAATGAGTATCAGAAAACACTGGAGCTGGAGCGCCAGCCGCAGAAAACCTACCGCGGGCCGACACTTTAAACCATCCAGGCAGCTGACAACCCGCACGAAGAGGGGCTCTTACTTCTCCCGCTAAATAGGTTCGTGATTAAAAAGATCACGGCCTATACCTGGGGGGGAATTATGAAATTGCTTAACGTCATTGAAGCTGTACTTAACTGCCTGTATCTGGCGGCCGGGCTGTGGGACTGGCTGGAGAAGCATTTACCTGTTTTTAAGGCGTTCGCGCTGATTTTAGTGTGACTTTACACGCCATGCATCTGGCTGCATGGCTATGCAGTCGGGTAAAATTTATCTGTCACGAACGGGGCGGTGTATCGGGTGGTTTGTTGCCGGTTTTACCTGACTGCCGCCCCGTTTGTGGCGAACCCGTCCGGAGCGGTGCGGGCAACAGATGTTATGGTAAATAACATCCGTTGTTAATTAAACTTGAAATCAACTTTAATTATAAAAATGAAGCTAGTTAAACCATTCTCCAGCTTCTTTTTCTCTGGCTTTCCCTTCGCTTTTCATTAAATCTTTCCCGCCTTCTGAAATATTTCTGTTTGAGCCGGCGTGAGATTGAATTACATCTGTTTGGGCTGCCTTGTTTTTTAACTCTTGGTCTATGAATTAATTTTCGCGTTTAACTCTTGCCTCTTCCCTGGCTAATGCTAACTTTTGTTTTTCGATTTCAAGCTTTCTTAGTTCATCTTCATATTTCTGATCTCTATTTTTATCGGCTTTGAGCTCAGCTTCGATTCTTTCACGGTGAGCTTTTCTCTCTGCAGAAGCTATGGCTGCTCTCCTGTTCGCTTCTGCTCTTGCTCTTTCTCTCCTTTTTTGCTCAAGCCGTTTGTTTTCCTCAATTTTTTCTCTCTGGATATCCATGAGTCTTTGCTCTTCAGCTTTTCCCTGCTGTTCAGTTTGAGCTACTGCAGATAATTGTTCTTGAAGTGAGTTTGCAAAGCTGCTTCCACTAAAAGAAAGGATGAGGGGTATAATGATTCTTTTCATCGTTTGAATCTTATTTTTTTACCGGGCATGTTGTGTTTGGCTGGATTCTTGTTTCATTATTTTTTGTGGAAATAACAACAGCTAAACCAGTAGTAAACTGACATGGTTTTCCTACTTGAGTTGATGTAAATACCTTTGTCCCTTCTTTGTAAGTTAAAGAAACACCTTCAACGATAGATTTATCTTTGACTAATGTTCCTACTGCGGCACCGACGGCACCACCGCCAACGGCTCCGGCTGTTGTGCAAAGTCCGCTACCACTTCCGACGTTATGACCAGCCACACCGCCAACCACAGCGCCAAGGATTGCCCCAAAGGTTTGTGCAGCTTGTTTGTTTGCAGTGTTATCAACAGCAACCTTCGCAGGCAAAACAGAAATTATGTTTACAGTTTTCGTCTCCTGTTTTGCATTCAGTTGCCCTGTGTCATAAACGTCAGCAGCATATTGATCGGCATTGGATTGACAGCCTGATAAAGCGGTAATCGAGGCGGTTAGTAGGGCTATGCTTAACAGTGTTTTTTTGAGCTCATGTGACTTCCTGTTTCTTAATGTAAAAAAAACATTTTTAGGAATTATCCGTAAAAAGTAAAGGCTAAAGGTGGTGGTTGATTTTCCGGTAATGGTGCCAACTTACTGATTTAGTGCATGATGGTGTTTTTGAGGTGCTCCAGTGGCTTCCATTTCCATCAGATGTCCTTCCTGGGGTCGGTTTGGGAAATGGAAATTATTGTACGTTAAGAACATAATTTAACCGTTTCTGATTGGTAACTGATTGATTTATTGTTACTGACTATCGCATTTAAGTTATTGCGCTCACGCTGTCGCATTTAGGTTGTCTCATTACCCAAACATACAGGCTAAATGCCGTATAGTGCAGGAGTACACCCTATTGCGATAGCGCGATCTGTTCAAAAAACAGGCTTAACGTACAATAATTTCCAATCTCCAAACTCACCCCTTATTCACGCTGGCCAACCTGTTTCGGGCGGACCAAATGATACGTCAGTGGGAGAGATCTCACTAAAAACTGGGGATAACGCCTTAAATGGCGAAGAAACGGTCTAAATAGGCTGATTCAAGGCATTTACGGGAGAAAAAATCGGCTCAAACATGAAGAAATGAAATGACTGAGTTAGCCGAGAAGAATTTCCCCGCTTATTCGCACCTTCCCTAACTTTGCAACAGTGTCTTATATTTTGTATAACTTAGTAAACATATTTAACCTGACAGACACCTAATAAAAATAAGTAACTGCCAGGTTAAGTTTTAGCTAGTTCAATTATATGGAAATCATTTTATAAATCTTGGTCGAAATCATAAACTTTACCATTTTTCACCAATCGCTGTTTTTCAATAAATTTATCGTTTAGTAGGGAACAACCTTTTTTAATCTTACTTTCAATAAAGGATAACTCTAAACTAGTATCTACGAAACATTCGGATGTTATTTTTTTATCTTTATTAATTGAAAGTTTTTGTATTAGCTCAGGATGTTGTTTGTGGTATAAATCATTAAACCAAAAAAAATGAGCAATGTTATAGTTGCCTTTTGTATTACCGCCATACAACGATTTACCATCATCATAAATAGCAGTTCCATGGTCTGAAATAAAAGATAAATATGCAAGTCCATCTGTATTTTTTAACACATTAATGAAATCGCTTATCTGTTTATCAACAGAAAATAATTCTGAATTAGCATAGCTATTTTCTAATTTATCCTTATCTTTTAAAGATGGAGTTGAATATGTTTTTTCATTAAAAGATGGTTTGAAAACATCATAATTTGATGGATACCTTGTATGATACAGATAATGACTCCCGATAGTTTTATAAACTATGAGCTTTTTCTTGCTTTTATTATTTAATATTTTCTCTAATGTATTCACGTTGACATCAGATACAACATAATGATCAGCTTCATTTGCAATTAAATTTATTTCATTATCTCCTATGTGACTTTTACTCAGATAAGAAACATACCAAGTTTCATATCCAGCCTCTTTATAAGCACTAATTATTGATGTTTCATTAAAAAGACCATTATCATACACACCTTTTCTAGAAAGGATCATTGGTGTGGAAACTAAAGTATATGCTCCTTGAGATATTGTGTTTTTAAAAGAAACTAAATTTTCTTTATCTAAATTTGGGGTTGTGTTTTTAGGGTAACCATTAAAATGTAAATAATCTCCTCTATTAGTTTCGCCTAAAAAAAGAACCACTGTTTGCTTATCATTTATTGTAGATTTAGAATCCCACTTGAAGTTTTTTTTATCTTTTATAATTTGTGCGTTTTTCTTAAGTTCAGATAAACCTTTATTAATTTCTTTCAAAGCTAATCCTAATGGCTTAAAGGCGATTAACAAAGAAACAAACAGAATAATGAAAATATAAAAATGCCTTAACTGAAATTTAGAGTCTCTTTTTCCAATAAGAATAAATAAGAAGTTACATGCTATGATTAGTAGCCCTATGATTTCTTTTGTTGAAAAGAAAAAATTACTATTAATCTCATCTGGGTTAGTATCAAGAATAATATTAATGATTTCATTTGGCACCTGATGAAAATACCAGGAGGTCATTCGATATGTCATTAAATCAACAAATAGAAGTGAAATAATAAAACTTGATATTGATAAAGAAATAATTGAATTAATTTTTGAAGTGTAACCATAGAAAAAAATAACACCAAGTATGATAAGCGTTAAGGAGTAATAAATATTACTAGCGATTATTCTATGGGAAGTATTAATTATAAAAATTAGATTAATAATACATAAAGCTATGTATATGTTTTTTTGATGGTTTTTTGAAATTTTATTGATGATGTTCATTATTTGATAACATAGATATAAGTAAGTAAGTAAGTAAGTAAGTTTAAAAAAAAAATCATAGGAAATCATTATTTAATTAAAAAGCCGCTCTCGGTAATGCTGCCAACTTACTGATTTAGTGTATGATGGTGATTTTTAGGTGCTTGCATGGCTTCCATTTCCATCAGATGTCCTTCCTGCTCCGCTACTGAAGGCGTGGTGCGTAACGGCAAAAGCACTGCCGGACATCAGCGCTATCTCTGCTCTCATTGCTGTAAAACATGGCAACTACAGTTCACTTACACCGCCTCTCAGCCCGGTACGCACCAGAAAATCATTGATATGGCCATGAATGGCGTCGGATGTCGCGCCAGTGCACGCATTATGGGCGTTGGCCTCAACACGGTTTTACGTCACTTAAAAAACTCAGGCCGCAGTCGGTAACCTCGCGTATACAACCGGGCAGTGATGTGATTGTCTGCGCTGAAATGGACGAACATTGGGGCTACGTCGGTGCTAAATCACGTCAGCGCTGGCTGTTTTACGCGTATGACAGGATACGGAGGACGGTTGTGGCGCACGTCTTCGGTGAACGCACTCTGGCCACACTGGAGCGTCTTCTGAGCCTGCTGTCGGCCTTTGAGGTCGTGGTATGGATGACGGATGGTTGGCCGCTGTATGAATCACGCCTGAAGGGAAAGCTGCACGTTATCAGCAAGCGTTACACTCAGCGCATTGAGCGACATAATCTGAATCTGAGACAACATCTGGCAAGGCTGGGACGGAAGTCACTGTCGTTCTCAAAATCGGTGGAGCTGCATGACAAGGTCATCGGGCATTATCTGAACATAAAACACTATCAGTAAGTTGGAGTCATTACCAAGAACCGATACGCCCCTCGCGCACTTCTGCTATTGAAAAAGCCATATTTAAGCTCACTTTTTTTACTCTGAATATAACCTGTTAGAGAGGATTTTCTTGAGATCGTCCGTCTGTCGTCGTAGTCTCTTATCCAGAAACGAAAAAACCACCTGGGGAGGTGGTTTTTCGAAGGTTCAGTAAGTTGGGGAACTTCTGAACCGTGGTAACAGGGTGTACAAGACCGCTGCCACCAAATTCGTCCTTCCAGTTTAGCCGTAGTTTGGCTCTAACTTCAAGAACTCTGCATCAGTAATCTCTTGTACACCCTCTACCAGTGGCTGCTGCCAGTGGCGTTAAGTCGTGTCTTTTCGGGTTGGACTCAAGACGATAGTTACCGGATAAGGCGCAGCGGTCGGACTGAACGGGGGGTTCGTGCACACAGTCCAGCTTGGAGCGAACTGCCTACCCGGAGCTGAGTGTCAGGCGTGGAA
>NZ_VPEE01000056.1:0-7154 GCF_013417345.1 Acinetobacter sp. YH16032
AAAGGGGTGTGTAATCAAGCAATATTTAATAATGGTTAAAACCATTAATTTATAAGGCTTTTATAAAAATTTAGTGGCGAAGCCACTTTTACCAATGCCTTCGGCATTGGTCG
Organism: Acinetobacter sp. YH16032; assembly: GCF_013417345.1. NCBI lineage: Bacteria > Pseudomonadati > Pseudomonadota > Gammaproteobacteria > Moraxellales > Moraxellaceae > Acinetobacter > Acinetobacter sp. YH16032. The sequence continues at coordinate 114 of NZ_VPEE01000056.1, forward strand.
GACTTAATTGACACAATTTGTCATCGTGCAATTAAGTGGTTCCTAGGTGACGATATTTACACCGCTTTTTACCTGTTATATGATGGATTTATTCATTGACTGAAGCAGTCTGACCAACTGCCTGACCAAACCGTTTTAACGAGTTTTGAGCAGGCAATCAGCCTGCTTAAAGCCATGTTTTTTTAGATAGCGCACGTTCCATTACTAGCCATTTTGGGATGACCGATTGAGCGTACTACCTTGGAAGCAGGGTTCGGTACGATCTGATGGGCGCTGGGGGTAACCCTTTCGATCCAATCTTGCTGTGATTTTTCTTTATGACTTTTCACGGGGTTGGGCGACAAGGACACGGGAGCCTATAAGCAATCGAAAGATTGTGAAATGGTCGTTAGGTTAGATATAGCCTAGCTAGATGGTTGTTTACATCGAAAACCCTGTTCTAGCAATTACCGTGAGAACCTGACAGGAAGTTAAGGTTCGTTAATAACGGTTATGTATTGCGGCTCATGCACGTTGGAAACAACGGATAGGCGCAGTTCATAAGCACAACTGTAGGCGTTTGAGGTAACAGCGATGTTATCGGCTGCGGAGAGGAAACTTGGAAGCAGCGGCACCACTGAGTGAGATAATCTCAAGCAAGGTGGGTCAACGGATAGCTTAAGCAGTATACATCGGGATGCATGAAATAATTCCATAATTGCCCGAGATACGTGTAGATCAAGAGCCTTACGTTCTGATTTCTTCTGTACAGATTTATCTGATCTGCCATATCCCCAGTTTTTTAAGGAACCGCGTTGGGGGGAAAATGGAAGTGCAGGCAGAAGAAAGAACATAGGCGGTCTGGTCGTTAAGATTGCTAGAAATAACTTGGGAATCTCTTATCTGCTGCTGTCATGGCATTGGTAGGGTAAGAGAGGGAGAGAAGATGAGTAGGGCGTATAAGGCATATAACTTGTTATATGTTGAAGTCGTGGCAAATATTGCTAAAACAATAGGCGAACTCAATTGCGATTGGCAGTCGTAATTGGTAAAGGGAGTCTAAACTCTATGTGATGTTTACATGGAGTGTTTCCGAAAGTTTGAGTCGGTTTTATGTTGTTATCTAAAAATGCGAAAAACTTGTTATAGATGGTTTGGTCGCCATCGTTGTTTTGTTTGAGTCAGGATTGGTCTCCTGACTTATGCAGGACTAAACAACAGTCGAATGAAAGAATTGATGTGATATTTAGTCACTTTTAAAGTGCAACAGTCTTGTTAATCACCACTCTGTTCAATAGTGCCGTGTGCTATCTCACTGGATAGTTTTAAAGTTTAGAAAAACTGATGCAGCAGACATTCTAATCTGTGAGTTTTTACCTTTTTTTAGTAAAGAAAGGGCGTACTGTGATGATGACCAGACTGCCGACCTGGACTATACGATAAACAGCGTGGTCACCACGTTAGTGTACTACTACTCTCTCGGTTTTCTTCGGCAAAGAAAGCGAAAAGAGAGAGTGCCTATTTGATTAAAAGAAGACACTCTTTGACGTCTCTATATCGAGTACCTTGACGTCCTAAAGTCATGTGCTGATGATCAGTAGTTAAAATTTCAATTCTTTCGCTATTCCACAAACTGGATGCTATTTCCATCATAGTTTCTAAACTAATCATTCCCGTATTGCTATAGCTAAGTGCCAGTTGAGAATTACTCTGTTCAACTCCTTTAAATAAATCTAAGAAAGCATCTTCAACCTTAGTCTTTATACAGAAAGGAGACTGGTGTCTGTCTTCTCTATATCTCCCTTTCACAATTACATTATTTTTTTTCTGAATCTCAGGATAATCATATAAAACGAGAGTTTCTAACGCATGATAAAAGCGGCTGTAATGTACAAAACAATATGGAGGATCTGCATACACGGTTCCACCATCAAAAAGTTCTAGTGCATCTTTAAAATCACATGATAAAAACTTAGACGTAAAACTATTTACTGAGAGCAAGCTATAACGGCATAGTTCCTTAAATTTTTTATCAAAAAACTTAAAAACTTCTTTTTTTCTATAGATACAAATATCTTTAAACGAAGAATTTGTTTTTGCATCTCTATACTGAGCGTAGTGACCTGTTCCTTGACTTGTATAAGCCATTGCGAACATCAATGAAGACAGAAAAATAGAATAAATCGGCTTATCTTTATATTCATCCGCAATTTTTCTTAAAGCATCAATCCATACACACTGTTCATAAGACCACCATGTACCTGAATAGTTTTTTGCAAATAAATGGTATTCATAATTGAAATCAAGATTAATGAGATCCTTTTGCTTTTCTTCTAAATTATTGAATTCATTTATGTTATTTAGTTTATTGTAATCAATGACATAATTTTTATCTAAATTATGTTCTACAATACTTAAAGCCTGATCATAAATATGAGAGATATCTGGAATATCCGTCTCATTTAAAACTACTAAGTAAGTTTTAGATAATATCTTTGAATATTCCTGAATATCGTTGGAAATGAAATTAACTTGTTTCCCAATTGCTCCTGCAAGTGAAGCACTTCCAGCAAATAGATCTAATACGGGTCTATCTTTTTGATGAATAAAATTGATTCCATCAACAATAAAATCAATGATCTTCGTTTTAGAACCCATATATTTGATTAAACTAGGAAATGGTTGTGCAGTTAGCATAAAAATCCTTAATAAAAAAACTAAATCCTAATTTAGGATTTAGTTTTAGGATTCTATGTAAGAAAGTTAGAAGAGTCAAATAGGGAAAACAGATGGATAAAAATCTAATGAAGTCTTTATGTGTTCAAACATTAAAGCAAATGAGACTAGATGCTCAAATCACCCAATCTCAATTAGCTAAAATGTTAGGTAAACCACAAAGCTTCGTTTCCAAATATGAAAATGGAGATCGTGCTTTAGAAATTTCAGAAGTCTATATAATTTGCAGAGAGTTAAATAAAACTCTCTGTGATTTTGAGGAAATCTTAGAAAGCTTTATTAATGTGTACTACAAGACAGCACTTTAACCAATTTCAACAGCAACATCCCCAAATATATTTAATATAAATTAAGCATGAGATATAAAAATGCACGCCTTTGATATTATCATACCCCAATATACAGGTATCGCTGAAGATGATGATAGCCACGACCATGATGTATTTTGTTATTTAGGAAATTTAGAAGGCAACGGACAAATATTACCCCGTAACCATCATTTAGCTGTTAGCCAAAATGATATTACTCGCGTGACTGTGGTGTGTCCTGAAATGGATGCCCTTGACCGTAAAAATATGAACAGCTATGCCCAAGAAATGCACAATAAAATCGAACAGTTAGCAGGTAAACCCATTCAAACCTTGTATATCGGAGAAGACCATGACTATCCTCTTCCCCGTTATGCCGTACCAACGCAATCTGAATTTTACATGTTGCGTTGGGGCTGGAGTTCGCCTTTACTAGATGGAGTAACCTTACAAGGCATTCCTCTATATAAAATCCCATATACCCAACCTGATCACCCTTGTTATGATAATGTGTGGTCATGGTATCGTCAGGCTGAAGCGTTATATCGTTTGTGGCTTGGTTCTCAACCAGTAAGTGAAGCCTTTGCCTTAGAGCAAATGCAAAATCCCAATTCTGAGCATAGCAAAATAGGTCGAGAATTGTGCCGTATCATTGAACAAAGCACAGGTGTACCCACCTATTATTTTCTAATGAATTACCGTGATTGGACACAGGCAGAAGATATGGAACAAAAATGTCCACTGACAGGGCAGGATTGGCTATTGCCTGCCAATACCTATCACTATATTGATTTTAAATGCGATGAGAGTCGTTTGGTGAGTGAGTTGAGTCAAAATTGGTCGGATGAAAGCGAATTAATGAATCTGTTTAACTGAGTTCATCATAAAGACTTGCTTTAATCCCTATGGCAATAACAGGACAACCACCTGAACCTTGACCAAATAACTTACTTCTTAATTTCCCCATGTGTGTTGTAGAAGACCCATAAGAACTGCCCTTATTTAAACTGGTGAATAGTCTTTGTAGTTCTGAAGACCTTGTAATAATTACACCAACCGATACAGCTCCTAAATCAAATAACAATCTGAAGTTATTTAAATCTCGATCAAAGAATGTATCTTTATTATTCCATTCGACTTCAATTGCTACCTTATTTTTAAAACAATCAATTTTGTGAGTAGGAACTTCTGTAATAGAAACATTTTTAGATACAGGTTGAATTGTACTACTTCCATTAGGATTAAAAGTTTTAACGTATTCAACCTCATTTAAATGGATAGCTGTCTTAAACTCTGTTTCTCCCCAACCTCTTGCATAAAGGAAACTATCAAGCTGATCAGCAACAGTAGACTTCTTACCACCAGGTGCAACAATCTCTGATTTCCTTAAAACAAAACTTGAAAGTAAATCTATTAGATCATTCCACTCAGTAGGAAAGGCATGTCTAAGAATGGAAATACCATTACGGTATTCCTCTATTTCATAGTTATCTCTAATATTTTGCGGAAAAAGTAAGGTAGACATAAACATCAAAACTAAAATTTTGATGAAGTATAAAGCTAAAGAAAAAGATTAAAAATCAAATTAAAAATTAGCCTAAGTTAAGTAGTAATATTAAAGCGTGGAACATATACAGAATTGACTCTTCTGACAATCAAAACCCCCTAAAGGGGGCTGATATCTGATAAGGCTTGTTTAGTCTCAATTTTGAGATTTCTTTCTGCGAAAATATGTTGCTCTACTAATACCTAATTCTTTCCAAGGCTCACCTAACGAAGGTCTACCACCACCTTTAGATTTTGATCCACCCTTTGCTCCTCTTTGAGCCTGAATATCACTAAAATCTTCTAAAGAAAAACGATTCCATATCCATTTAGCAATACTTTTAGCAATTTGAACTAGCTCACCATACAGTAGGGGTTCAGGGAAATTTTCGTTCTCTTTCAAAACACGCGCTAAAACGTCTTTATACCATGCGTCATAACTTGCCTTTTGTCTTAAATACTCTCTGACCTTACGATATCCCCAATGACGCACTGTATCGAAAATCGTGCAGTTTCTGCCTAAACCTTGTTGTTTTGCTTCAGGAGCGGGCTTCTTATCAAGATCAACGAAGTCGGCAAGATAACCAAGGGAATATGCTTCATCACTCCAAAAAACAACATCCCAATGCTTATGTAGAGGGTTTTTAGTAATTAAGCGGCTATATGAGGTATCTGACCCTAATTTTTTTGCATACGCAGCTTGTATCGCACTCGCATATCTAATCGGCTTAATACTAGCGATTTCTGTCGTAGGAAAAGGGGTTTCGAGCTTATAACAGATATGGCAATGACCATTCTTCGGATTACGAGCTGTCCAATATGGAGGAGGTAAGTTTTCTGTATGCCAAGCAAGAACAGAATCCTCATGATCTAGGTCAAAAAACAAATAGTTGACCATACAAGGTTGATTACCTTGTATAAACCTCCTCTTAACCGCTTCAAATCTTGGGTATATATCTAAGCCCCGATCTAAGAAATCTGCACAGTAAGGTTTATAAGGCAAATCCTCATAAAAAATATCTAGTTGGTGAGCAGGCACAGCCATGCTTTAAGTCCTTAGTTCTCTTGTTTTTGTGGACTCAACTAGCTACAATTAGGGTTCAGATAATTGGTGTGCTAGTTGAGATTATTCTCATCAAGTTCCCGAAAAAATGCCCGACGCCACATCGGGTTTTTTTTCGCTCAAAAGAAAGTTTACATCAAACTCATACGAAAGTTAAACCATTAATTTTAAAGTAAAAAAATATACCGCAATGGGTATTTTAATACCCATTTTTATGGGAATTTTACTACTCATAAACTAGATTAAATATTTATTAATCAAATCGTTATAAGTATCCGAATTCACATTGTCTTTTCCAAACTCTTTGCCAACTGTCTCGAAAAGATGCCTTAAGACTACGAATTGGAAAAAATTTTCCGCATAGTTTTCTTGTCTAGACAAATAAGATAGCGTCAACGGCTGATAATATTCAGCTTTTCTTAGATTCGATTGTCCTTTCTTGTAGTGATAGCCAATAGCTTGCGTAAATAGCCGCCCAACTTGATGACGATTACCTTTAAACACGGTGTAATGTCGCAAATCAGCATTTAGCTGCTGCCATTTCCCAATGCCCACTGATTTATTAGGATTAGAAATCAAATCATTAATGATTTCTTTGTACTTTTTCTCGATTAAATGAACCGTTGGTTCGTCATACCTCCATGTCCAAGTATAGTTTTTCTCGCTCTTTTCACGATTTGAAGCATATTTTTTTGAGTTTTTGGACGAGTGTGAAAGTCGAACTAGCTCAACATACTTACCACTACCAAAATCGAGCTTTAAATAGGGTTTTTGAAGCACAAATTTGAACTTTTCCTGATCTCGAAAGTAGGCCTGGATAACGCTTACTTCTTGTTGTTCTTTTTCACGATTCCAAACAATAGTTTCAGCCTCAGCTACTCGCTGTCCAGATAGACGTGGTTTCAAGTTTATTTGGCTGAGCTGCGTATTAAATTTATGAGTATTAGGCGTAGTAATAAGAAGCCAAAAATCAAAAATCGTACTATTTACACGCTTTTGTACAATTAGGTCGGCAATAGGCTCTTTTTTAGTGTTCAGTCGGTACGATCTTTGTCTCGGAGTTAGGTCTAAGTGGTATTTATCGGTTAATTTCTTAATCAGATTGTCTATTTTAGGGAAAAATAGATTGTCCTCCCCATCCACAGAAAAATGAGAATAAAAATAAGCCCCATGCCCGACCTTATCTACAATCTTCTGAGCTGTATAACGACTCATTGGGCTGTAATGAATCATAAAATTGTCACCAAGCAATATTTATAAAATTGTCACCAAACAATATTATAAAAGGGGTGTGTAATCAAGCAATATTTAATAATGGTTAAAACCATTAATTTATAAGGCTTTTATAAAAATTTAGTGGCGAAGCCACTTTTACCAATGCCTTCGGCATTGGTCGGACTTAATTGACAC
>NZ_VPEE01000057.1:0-6843 GCF_013417345.1 Acinetobacter sp. YH16032
TATGGCATTATTGAGTCAGAAAAAGTTAACTCTATTCGACCTTCCCCTCCAAAATATTTTGCTTTTTGTTGAATCCATCGGATCTCTTCTTTTTTATTTTTCCAATGTATCTGTATCCATCTTTCCGCTAATTTATCTACTGCATCTTGTAAATGTCTCTCTGCATTACCTGTACCCATATTAGGAAAAGCTAGATAAAACTCTTCGGCTGTTAACTCAAAGGTTTTCTCAGGGGACTCATCTTTGGGATTCAACTTACCAATACACATTAATAAAACCCGCTGTTCCTGCAAAGTTAGTTTATAACTAGCTTCAATTAGAGCATTTGATTTGTAGGCTACTAGGTTATTCATCAAAGACCTCCTAATGGTGTTAAATAAATATACACCACTAATACCATTAATGGTATGTTTTATTTTAACACCATCAATGCGTGTGGATATTACCGTAAAAAGCACCATCTATTACCGTAAAAAGCACCATCTATTACCGTAAAAAGCACCATCTATTACCGTAAAAAGCACCATCTATGTTGTTGTAAGTTATTGATTACAGCGAGTTTTTTTTACCCGAAAACAAGATAAAAAACAAAAAAACAAGTTAAAAAGGGAAATGCCTGTGAATAACTCAACCAAAGTTGTCAGATACATCACGCTTCGTAATATTTAAAAGGATGTCGCAAACAACGTTTGCTCCTTTTCAGACAAACCTAAAACACCTCAGTAGCTCCCTCGCTTTGCTCGGGCAACTCGTTGAACATTTCTTTTGTCTACGACCATCCAGCCACTGCGCCGCTGTTTTTTCCGTGTCATTGGGTTCGCTTCGCTCACGGCTCAATCAGGAAGGAGCTGTCTGAGCTTCTGAGCCACGTTTTCAGTATTGGGTGATAAATTCCATTATCGAGCCAATAAAACCTCACCACGGACTTCCTGTGGCGTTTTAGAGGGTATTAACACCCTGTTCTAATCTTCCTTTTTTTGATTGAGTAATGCTTGCCCCTTAAATTTCCATTCTTCCCATTTGGGATTGTCACGGGATAATTCATGCAAGCTGACTAATGCCCCCAGTAGTTTTGCGGGGTCATCTACCGGTTTACCCGTTTGACTGTCCACTAACCCTGCCATAATGAGTAATCCCGCCGATTGATAAAGGGCATGGTCACGCGCTTTACGGGCCGCTTTGGCTTCTGCACGCTTCTCTGCTTGAATAAGATTCATCACCTTTGTGCGGGCTTCCTGTGCTTTTTCTGCTGCCCGCTCTGCCTGAATTAACAATGAGAGCGTTTTTATTTCTTGGGCGGTTTTATCCGCTTTATCGTGCAAAATCACCAATAAGCGTTGTGCCTCATTCGGTGATTTTAAACCACGGATAGTTTGCACTCTGTCTGCCACCCATTTAGCCTGTTTTTCGTTTTTCATCTTTACCACTCATGCAGCTTTTAGAATGAAATAATTATGCTCATGATTGGCAACTCAGGTCAAATTCCACTACAATCCCTATCATCTTTTTATTGATAGGGCGCACTTAGACGTTTCTTCACTTCATTCAGAAACGGTGCGCGCTTGCAGCGGGCGAAAACAGCATGGCATCTTATCATCTCAGCGTTAAAACCGGCGGGAAAGGCAAAGCCACTTCCCATGCCGATTATATTGCGCGTGAGGGAAAATATGCCCGTGAAAAAGACAACGACCTTGAGCATCAAGAGTCCGGCAATATGCCCGCATGGGCAGCGCATAAACCGTCCGAGTTTTGGAAAGCCGCGGACACGTTTGAACGTGCCAACGGCTGTACCTACCGCGAAATTGAAATTGCCCTGCCGCGTGAATTGACACCCGCACAACGCCTTGAGCTTGTTCGTGATTTTATTCAACAGGAAATTGGCGACCGGCACGCCTATCAATTTGCCATTCATAACCCCAGAGCGGCGATTGAAGGCGGTGAACAACCGCATGCGCATATTATGTTCTCTGAACGGCTTAATGACGGTATCGAGCGTGACCCGCAGTTGTATTTTAAACGGGCTAACACGAAAAACCCTGAACGGGGCGGCGCAAAAAAATCTCGTTTTGGCGAAACGCCGACCGAACGCAAGGCATACCTTATCGCCCAGCGAGAACGCTGGGCTGACTTACAGAATAAGTATCTTGAACGGTATCAGCACGCTGACCGCGTTGATGCGCGTTCCCTGAAAGCACAGGGGATTGAGCGTGAGCCGGAGCGACATTTTGGCGCAGGACAGGTCAGGCAGTTTAATACAGCGCAGTTACACGCCCTGATGGAGCGCAGAGAAGCGGAGCGACAGGCTCAGCACTGTCGTGATGAATGTAACTGCGTCATTGATGTCACGACGACATTACGGGAAGCCCTCGCAGAGCGCGATAACGTCACTGAAACACCTAAATGCGAGGTGATGCAAAATGCGACTCAGGGCAGAACGTTTGATTTTGAAAAAGAGTCTGACAAGCTGAACGCACTGGTCAATGATGCCTTGAGTGAGATACAAGACGAGATTGACCTTCAATCCTTGATTAATGACTCGATGGCAGAGTTTCAGAATATTCATCAGGAACTGGTTAAGCAGCAGGAACGCGAGTATTGGGCTGAGCAGCGGCGTCAGCAGGAAAATGAACGACAGCGCCTCGCTGAGCAGAAGCGACAGAAACCGGATGACGGCTGGTCATTTTCACGATAGAGAGAATTTTGTATGAGTGATGAGATTAAAAAAATTGCGGCGCTGATTGGGCATCAGCAAGCGCAGGAAAAGCGTGTGGCGGCGTTGATTGATGAATTTCAGGCAGAATCCGCCAAATTAAGCCGCCAAACAGCACAATTGGCTCAGGTGATCCATGAATTGGACAGTGCCTCCGGTAAGATGACCGACACGATCAGGCAATCGGTGAATGCAGCCTTAACTCAGGTTGAAAAAGAACTCAAACAAACGGGATTGGCGCAGCAGAAACCCGCCGTCAATGCGCTGAATCAGGTGGTTACAGCAGCTAATGAATCCGTGAGTGCAATGCGACGTGAAATGTCACGTTATACGTGGAAATCCGCGATTTATATCGCCCTGACAATGGTTGCTGTTATGGGGGGCTGTCTCTGGGGGATGTTTTATTTTATCGACAGTGGTTATGACCGAATTGCAAAAATGCAGCGCATGGAAGCGGTCTGGCAAAAAAAAGCCCCGCTGGCTGATATCTCCACGTGTGACGGAAAACCTTGTGTGAAAGTGGATACAAGGCAGTCATATGGTGATAAAAAAGACACCTATCTGATTATCAAACAATAAAAAAACGGCGCTGAATACGCCGTTTTCCCGTGCAAGTCGTCAAAGTAGCGAGGGGGTTTTGAGCGGTTCGCCCTCATTCAACCTATTCATCTGCTAATGAGCCGGAAGGTTGAAAGATCTTTCAGTTTTTACTGATTAAATATGAGCATATTTAATCCAGCAAGTACTTACCATACTACCCTGGAGACTCACCTTTTAAATATCTATTTAATAAGTAACTAAGAGGCCAACCCTCAGAATCATTCAGTAACAGGCACTTAGATATCATTTCAAAATCATCTGATATATAAGCGGAAACATCACTATCTCCACAAACTTTAAATGATAACTTAAATGAAGCTTCTCTTATCCTATTTATTATTTCGATGCAATCGTCAGGAAAACATATATTTTTTATTTTATTAAAACTATTTAGCCACTGTTTTTCAAACTCATCGCCATCTCTTTTATCTAATGCGTCATCAATATTTATATGTAATAAAAAATCAAAAAATTTAGGTTCGTTAATTATCATTAACAATTCATTTAAGTTATCATTAGACATTACATTAACCCTTGCTTAGTTAGCCATTCTTCAATTAAATTAACCGCTTTTACTGGTGTTACATCTGTTCCTAAAGTATGTGTTCCATTCGGAGATTTCACATCAACCCGAATATCATCCAACTTAGATGGTCTTTAGTTACGGAATTTTCTGGGGTTTCTGGCGTAAAACCCTTAATAATATTATTCCATAGTTATTTCTGTTTTCATATATGGGGTTTTAATGAAGTTATTGTTTTTATTGTTCTTTTTATTTCCATTATCCGTTTTAGCTAGTGATTGTGGGATTAAAGATTTTTCTTTATGTCAGTCTGCTGAGAATGGCGATAGTTTAGCTCAAATGAAAATTGCTGATATGTATTCAGAGGGGGATGGTGTAAAGCAAGATAAGCACATCGCTTTTGAATGGTATCAAAAGGCTGCAAATCAAGGTAATGTAGAAGCTCAGAGTATTTTAGGTTCATTGTATCTTTATGGTACAGGCGTTAATTCTAGTAAACCAATGGCATTGAAGTTTTACAAAATGGCAGCTGATCAGGGTGACATAATAGCTATCATTTCATTAGGTCAAATGTATTTGGTTGGATATGGTGTGAAAAAAGATGAGGTTATGGCTTTCAATTTTTATCAAAAAGCAGCTGAACTAGGCGATGTTTCATCACAAGCAATATTATGTGGTTTTTATCGTAAAGGTATAGGAACTGATCAAAATGATGATTTAGCCTTTGAATGGTGCAAAAAAGCCGCAAATAAAGGAAGTGAATCTGCTCAATACGCTCTTGGTAATATGTATTTGAACGGAGTTGGTGTAAAGCAAGATATTTCTGAGAGTCAATTATGGTTCAAGGAATCTTGTGATAATGGTTTTGATTTTGCCTGTTCTAAAGTAGACAAAAAATAATGCCCCAATGATGTGCTAACAAAATTTTCAAATTAATTATTAGAATGTAATAATTAATTGTATTTGTTATAATGATATAGTAATTGTAAGTTTAATATACAACGAGAATAATATGAAGAAAAAAGTAATTAGATTAGTAAGTCAGATAGATGTGAATGAAACCAAAAGTAGTTTAATTTATGAGCAGAAAATGTCATTAATTTACTTTCTTTTTGGTGGATGGTTTTCTTTTTTCTTCATGAAAAAAAAAGGAAATAGAACTGTTTGTTTTTTGCGTGATATCAATTCTATTGATATTTCATCAACAGTAATGACTGGTAATTTAATTACGGTTAATACAAATGATATTCGTTATGTCCTGGAAGTCAGGAATAAAAAGACATGGGTTGATATTTGCAAAACCCTTCCATCCATACTCCCTAACATTATAATTAATGAAAAAAAATAATTCCATTTAAATTATTACAATTCAAACCGGTGAATAAACATAATAAAATTTACCGGTTTGAAATATGACAAAATTATCTGACGTTTGAATTGCTGTTTTATTGTTTTTTGATTACTTTGTTGTTACCAAATCGGTTTTGACCAATATCACCTTTATAAAATATCATTAAGATTGCGAGTGCTAAATAGGAAAGTATTCCTAGCATTCCTATTACTAATCCTATCGTTCCGAATAAATTACCGCCTATATAGGTGAATGATAATGCAATTATAAAAAATAAATATGGCGTAATGAGAAACCATCCAGAGTAATTTACATCATGTAATCTACGGATAGATACGGTTATTTCTGGAATAAAAATTATTAAATAAAATATTGATGCAATCAATGTAAATCTTTCAATAATTAATAGCAGTATAGGGTTAATTATTATAAATGCGATGTATTCCTGACGAGAAGATCGGTCTTTGAAATTAAAATAATTACGGAAACAATTAAAATAACTATTAAAGAATGAACTCATAAAGTCTTTATCCAATTTGATGATGGTTTTCAGTATGATAATTTTTGCTATTTGATTTTTTAAAAATCTGGTCAATGACTATAATTTAACATAAAGGTGCTTAAGCGTAACGCCATTTAGGCACTCAACCTAAAATTCCCCTCAACCGCTCAAAACTCCCTATCTTCTCCCCGTAAAAAGCCCCATTTTTGTGTTAGTGATTTGTTATCAAAACGGCGGTTTGGGTTTCGCGGTAAAAATGACGTCAACCGGCTATTTTTTCCAGAATTGCCACGGTTTTTTTGTTGGTACTGGTATAACAGGTTCGGGTGTTGTCGGCAGCTTGGATTCGATTAATAGCATTGCTTGTTTTAGGCTGTCTATATGTGACTGTTGAGCTGTAACGAGTTGTCTCAGGTGTTCAACTTCCTGTTCTAGTTGCTTTGTTTTATTGGTTTCACTTGTTCCGTTAGGTGTTGCATGTTGTTCATTTATTACAGTGTCACTCTGTTCATGATGAACAGACTTGAATGCGCCAAAAACTCGTAAAAGCTCTGATGTATCTATCTTTTTTATTCCATTCTCATCTGTACATATGGACAATTTTCCGTTTGATATGTAACGGTGAACAGTTGTTCTACTTTTTTTCGTTAATCGTGAAGCTTCACTGATCGATACCAGAGCCATTATTCATCCTCAAATTGATATTTTTATTTGATTATCTTGTGTAAATTGAAAATGTAGCGCGTTAGCTGTTCGACCTTTTTTTACAATATCAACCGTTACCATTAGGTCACTCTTATCATTTAATTCCTTTATGGCGGGTTTTATTACAAACTTATTAAGCTCTGAGAATTTTGAATATTTGTTATCTATTCCCATCATTGAGCGGAAATCATCAACATTGATTAGTCTATCTCCAGTGGCTTTAAATTGCATTAATAGCTCATAAATCCTAATGCTATATGTTCTTTTAAGAGCTGACACATTTTTAACTGCAATACTGGTGAATTGTCCTTTTAACTGAGTTAGGTATGGCATTATTGAGTCAGAAAAAGTTAACTCTATTCGACCTTCCCCTCCAAAATATTTTGCTTTTTGTTGAATCCATCGGATCTCTTCTTTTTTATTTTTCCAATGTATCTGTATCCATCTTTCCG
>NZ_VPEE01000058.1:0-6616 GCF_013417345.1 Acinetobacter sp. YH16032
TAGGCAATTTTTCAAAATATTGTTAAGCCTTTTCTGAGCATGGTATTTTTCATGGTATTACCAATTAGCAGGAAAATAAGCCATTGAATATAAAAGATAAAAATGTCTTGTTTACAATAGAGTGGGGGGGGTCAGCCTGCCGCCTTGGGCCGGGTGATGTCGTACTTGCCCGCCGCGAACTCGGTTACCGTCCAGCCCAGCGCGACCACTTAATATGAATATTGCAACCTTAAAAACTGCTGAAATATTTAAAAAACTCCCTCATTTATTTAAGTCTAAGTTTATATTTTTTTTCCTAGGCTTTTGGTTGATGCTAACAGCATTTCACTATGTCGATATTGTACCTAGTGATGATTATTTAATAATCTCAAAAGCCTTGGGAATACTTGCTTTGATCACCTATTTTTTTGAAAGAAAATAGGTATTACCCTTTGAAATCAGTATGTTTACGCAATGCTGTAAATATCCGTTTTGCAGTTTCTTCACGTACTGATTTTGGGTCTCTCAAAATACCGGCAATAAACAGAGTAAAAGCATCGTATGTCGGGAATGTAGAAAGGTCAGATATGTCACTTACACGACTTAAAATAGCACTATATTTGCTGATTTGAGCATCTGTTAAATCGCAGAACATATCTATTGTGTTCGGGTCCCGAGCTTGTGTCGTTAGAGTTTTAGGTTTTGGTTTCTCTTTTACAGTGAACTTAAAGCCGACTACAGAACGCCCCTGCTTTATATTCTCATAGCTGAGGTTAATATCCGTATTTTGATTAATTTCATCTAATGAGGGTTTAATTACCCTTTTTTTTAAATTACTTAAATCTTGATACGACTCAGGTAAGCCAAGCTGTTCAAAAAGATCATTAAGGCTGATTTGAAAACCGCCCATCACCTGATGTTTCTTAGCTAAGTGATAGATGTCTAGTGAGTAGTCTTTCCGGAGCCGTAATACAACCTCTTTTTTATATTTTGTATAAGGATTTAAAGCATCAAACTCCCTAAGAAGAAGAAGGACTTCATCAGTAAAGTAGAGTTCTGAACCCCCTTGCCCTACTTTATAAACAACCTTGTTCAACCATCTTATTTTCACCCGATCCCCATTTTGTGCTGTATATCCGAAAAATCGGGTAAAAAGACGCTCTGACGCTGTTTCTAGTGCTGTGTATGCGGTTGAAAGATCGACATTACACTCACGTGAAAATTCATGAGATGAGATAAAAATAGGTTCATTACTTGATATTTGTGTTGTTCTAGCAAGCGGCGTAGACATGATAAAAAGACGTTTTTCATCAAGGCTCATTCCACGAAAGCATTCAGCAACTCGGTTTTGTAAGACAACCCAATCTTTCGGATAATGTTTCTTTAGATCTACAGCCATATAAACAGCTCAAAAATAATAAATCGGTTTGTTTTTATACTAAGTACATTGTTTGAGTCAATACTTTTTTACAAATTAAAGTACATACATAGGTTTGTACTTTAATACTTGGCGTTTGTACTTTTTAAACTTGGCGTTTGTACTTTTTAAACAGTGTTTAACTTGGCGTTTGTACTTTAATACTTGGCGTTTGTACTTTTTTAAAGTTTGAAAGCCATGTTACACGTGGCTTTGAGGGGGGGCTAAAAGTATTTAAAAGCTTCTTAAAAGAATAAAAAGGAGCAGGGGAGTGAAAAACAGCCCTATGGCACTCGCTTCGCTCGTGGCATTTTGACCTCGTTTCACTCGGTCTTGGGGGCTGTTTTTTGGTGACTGCTTTCGAGGATTCAAAAAAGCAAAAGCGGCTATGAATTCGCTTCGCTCATAGAGCTTTTTTGCTCGCTTCGCTCGGTCTAGGTGCAAATACCAGCATTTGATTTAATTCCTTTTGTCTTTTTTATTTTTTTAAAGCAGTTTTTCAGAGGGTCGAGGCTCAACTTTTCTTTGTGTCACTCGTAGACACTCGTTAAATATACCGTTTAAATGCAAAAAATAAGGGTTTTTAGCTACTTTAGGTGTTTTTTTGATATTACCTACATGAAGTAAATTAAAGTGCCTTAGAAAGCAAAATAGAGAGATTTAGGAACTCACCTCGTTTAGTTGTTTTGCCGCAACCGAGGGAGTCATATCTCACTTTCGTAGAGTTCACGTTGTTTGTCGAGTAGAACATGGGTAGGCAAATACCCAAGTCATTATCACAATACGTCGTTCTTTATACTAAAGAATGGAAAAAACTCATCTTAACGAGGACTCCCGCTAATTTTTCTAAATTAGTTAAATATTCAATTAGTTAGAATTGAAACTATGAAAAAAATCATGCAGTACACAAGACTATGCTGCCGTATTTTCTTTTCTTTCATTAACGTTTGCTTAGTCCTGACTTAGATCGGGAGACCAATCCCGACCTATCAGAACAAACAATGGCGACCAAACCATTTTTAGCTATGTTTCGCTTTTTTAGATAACAACATAAAACCGACTCGGATTTTCGACAACACTACTCCCTTTACCACCCTTAGCAGCCACGCCACTGGTGAGTTCGCAATGTTTAATACAGCATCGACTTCGTTATTTTCATAACTTATACGACCTACTCATCCTCTCTCCCTCTCCATGCCTTGCCGTGACAACTCAATGTCTAAGCATGGAGATTCCCAAGTTATTTCTAACGATCTTAGCAATTGAACGCCAATGCTCTTTTGTCTGTCAGTGCTTCCATTTTCCCCACCACGCGGTTCCTTAGATTTGGTGGATATGACTTTGAGACAAAATCTGAGCGTATGGCTCTTAATCTACACGTGTCTCCGGTTTATGCTTCCGGATGTATACTGTTTAAGCTATCCGTTGACCCACTTTGCTTGAGATGATCTCACTCAGTGGTGCCGCTGCTTCCAGATTTCTCCTCAGCTAGCCTGTAACATTGCTGTTACCTCAAACGCCATCAGTTGTGCCAATGAGCTGCGCTTCCCTCTTAGAGTGCATTTGCCGCAACACATTGCCGTTATTAGTGACCCTTAACATCCTGTCAGGGTCTCACGGTAATCGTTAAAACAGG
The DNA here is from genome assembly GCF_013417345.1 of Acinetobacter sp. YH16032. Classification (NCBI taxonomy): domain Bacteria; kingdom Pseudomonadati; phylum Pseudomonadota; class Gammaproteobacteria; order Moraxellales; family Moraxellaceae; genus Acinetobacter; species Acinetobacter sp. YH16032. The sequence continues at coordinate 3,033 of NZ_VPEE01000058.1, forward strand.
GTTTCAATACAAAAAAAATTGTATCTAGTCAGGCTATATCTAACCTCACGACCACTTCACAATCATTCGATTGTTTATAGGCTCCCGTGTCCTTGTCGCCCAACCCCGTTTACAACGGATTGGATCGAAAAGGAGTATTACAACTCCCTAGCGCCCATCAGATCGTACCGAACGGGATTTCTCCAGTAGTACGCTCAATCGGTCAACTCAAAATGGCTAGTTCTGAATTGTGCGCTATCTAAAAAAACATGGCTTTAAGCAGGCTGTTGCCTGCTCAAAATCGCTAAAACGAAAATGGTCAGGCAGTTGGTCAGACTGCTTTAAGTCAATGAATATTGCGACTATAAACCAAGCAAAAACAGATGTAAATTCCGTCACCTAGGAACCACTTGATTGCACGATGACAAATTGTGTCAATTAAGTCCGACCAATGCCTTTGGCATTGGTAAAAAATCAAAATCGTTGAAAGCATTATAAAATATAGCTTTTAGTTAGAATAAATATTGCTTGATTACATAGGACTTTTTAGAATATTGTTTGATGACAATTGAACAAATATTGCTTGGTAACAATAAAATGATTCATTACAGCCCGAACAGTCGTTATACAGCGCAAAAAATTGTAGATAAAGTTGCAAACGGTGCGTATTTCTATAGTCACTTTACTATTGAATCTGATAACACGATGTTTGCAGATAAAATCCAAAAACTCATAAAAAAACTCAGCCAAAAATATTCTTTAGATTTAAGCCCACGACAAAGGACTTATCGTTTAAATAAAAAAAATGAGCCTATTGCGGATTTAATTATTCAAAAGCGTTATGACCAAGATATATGGGAATTTTGGCTGTTTGTGACAACTCCAAAAAGCAATGAATACAACACTCTTAAAAGCGAGGGGCAATTAAAGAAAATAGTCAAACAGCGAATATCAGAAGTTGAAACAACGTGGAATCGAGAAGAAGAACAAGAACAAATTTCATTGATTCAGACATATTTTAATGACCATGAAAAATTCAAATTTGTTTTACAAAAGCCCTTTTTAAAAGTTGCGTTTGGAAATGGGAAAAATGTTGAACTGGTGCGCCTTTCACACTCAAAAAAGAAATCAAAGAATTATCCTGATACGGAGAAAAGTGCAAAAAACTATACATGGACTTGGCGATTTGATGAGCCTAGCGTGCAGCTGATTAAAAAAAGCTATGTTGAAATTATAAATACACTTATTTCAAATAATGACAAAAGCGTTGGCATGTCTAAGTTGCAGTCATTTTATGATGATCTGAAATTTTACGGAGTCTTCAAAGGGAATCGGCACCAGATCGGACGATTGTTTGTTGATGCGGTCAGTTATCACTTCAAAAAAACAGGGAAAAACTTTAGAAAAATGGACTACTACATTCCTTTAGAGCTGAATTACCTGCCCCGAATTAAGAATTATGCAGATGATTTTATTCAGTATGTTTTCTTAAGAAGGATTTATGAGAGTGTTCAAATCAATTTGAATAAAGACGATGTAAATCAAGACACTTACACCGAACTATTTAACAAATATTTGGTTTAATAACAGGACTTAATAGGCAACGCCTCGCGCACCCGCTGGCGGCGCTTGCGCATGGTCGAACCACTGGCCTCTGACGGCCAGACATAGCCGCACAAGGTATCTATGGAAGCCTTGCCGGTTTTGCCGGGGTCGATCCAGCCACACAGCCGCTGGTGCAGCAGGCGGGCGGTTTCGCTGTCCAGCGCCCGCACCTCCACCTTGACGCAGTCATACGCCACCGGACCGAGAGGGCGGTGAATGGTCGCGGTGCGCGCAACAAAGGGCGCGCCCCGCGACCACCGGTCGGGGCTGACTGACGAGTCGCCGGGCGTCGCCACGGAGCACCTCATCGGGAACTTCGGGATCGGGTTACGACGGCACGCTCATGTCCTCGTCTGTTGTTCCTGCGTCACGATTACGATTCGTTGGACAATGGCGGTCGCAAGGCAGAGGCCGATGATCGCGAGGCCGCTACTTAGCACATAGGGTGATACACCGTGAAGGGCCGACGCGAAGCCCAGGCCCACGTAGACCGTGACACCTGCGGATCCACCGAGCTGGTCTGCGGCTCGCTGTACGCCGGATGCGACTCCGGCATCATCGTCGGTGACCTCGGTCACGGCCGCGTACTGCAATCCAACGAGGCCGAAACCCATTCCTGCGGCGATGAAGAGCATCGCGGGGGTTAGTAGCCAAGCGGGGGCTTCGAGCTGCGCGGCTGCCGCGATCACGATCATGCCTGCCCCTGCGGAACTCAGTCCCACGACGATGCAAGCACGCGCTCCCCAGCGCCCCAAGAGGCGAGGTACGACGGTCACGGCGACGACTAGTGCCACCGCAAGTGGCAGGAGCAGCAATCCGGATTCCAGCGGAGAGAGACCGAGTCCATCCTGTAGATAGAACGTGAACAGCAGAAAGGACGTTGAGAGCGCCGCGCTCAACAGTGCAGTCGCAAGATTTGCTCGCACTCGTGTCCGGTTGCGGAAGAAGGTCAGCGGAACCAGTGGGTTTGCGGCTCGGCGTTCCACCTTGACGAACAATGCAGCGGCGGCTGCCGCTCCCACCAGGGCAGCGATTGATGACCAGGGCACATCCCCATTGCTGTCCCCGGCCTCCACCACTCCGAAAGCGAACAGCAGCGGTGCGCTCGTCAGCAGAATCGATCCGAGAATATCCAACGGTGCGCGCTCCTGTGATCGGTCTCGAGGTAGCAGGGCGACAGAAGCGATCAGCACGAACAGGACGAACGGAACGGCGATGAGGAAGATCCATCGCCAACCGAGATACTCGGTGATGATTCCCGAGAGCACGAACCCCAGCACAAGACCGCAGCTCGCAACCGCAGCCCAGACGCTCAGGGCGCGGGTGCGCGCCCGCCCTTCGGGAAACAACAGGACGATGGTCGCCATCGCAGCGGGCAGGGCGAGGGCTTCCCCTACACCCTGCAACAACCTTGCACCGACGAGTAGCGGAAAGGTCTCCGCGAGGCCCGCCATCAGCGAGGCCGCTCCGAAGATCGCGGTTCCGATGAGCAGAAGGCGGCGGCGGCCGAAGACGTCTCCCAGACGTCCACCAAGCATCAACAGACCACCGCCTGTGATGGTGTAACCAACGACGACCCATGTCAGGCCGCGCGCATCAACGCCCAGATCGTTGCCGATAGAGGGCAGCGCCACGTTGACCACGGTGACGTCGACGGCGATGAGGAATTGCAGGATGGACAGACAAACAAGGACTGCCCAGGAACGAGCGACCGATACTTGCGCAGGCCGCGATGAAGAGGTGCTAAAAGACACAGAGAACTCCGTTGCTCGAATGAAGATCGTGCATGAGTATCATACGGATGCTCGGGTCGAAAGGGAATCCCCAGGCGAGTAACCTGTTTGCGGTGATCCATTAGCTGCAGGAGCAGAAGAGCATACATCTGGAAGCAAAGCCAGGAAAGCGGCCTATGGAGCTGTGCGGCAGCGCTCAGTAGGCAATTTTTCAAAATATTGTTAAGCCTTTTCTGAGCATGGTATTTTTCATGGTATTACCAATTA
>NZ_VPEE01000059.1:0-6501 GCF_013417345.1 Acinetobacter sp. YH16032
AAAATATGGTATTCGATTTATGTTTGGTATCGACTGTAACCGTAAGGTTTCCCCAGAAAAAGGACAATGGTTTCAACTGCGTTTATTGCCAAATTTTCATCAGGGTCAAGTGGTCTGGCTCAAAGATTTTGGCTTTGTACAATTATTTAAGACTCAGTTAAAAGAACAGCAGAGGTTTTATATTGTACATCAAAATGAAGATGATTTATTGTCCTTTCAGGGTTTTCATGAATTACATTCAAGTCATTGGAAAATAGAGCAATATCACCGGGTTATTAAACAGGTTTGTCATATTGAAAAGTTTCAGGTAAGACGATCTAAACTGATTTTGAATCATATTTTTTCAGCCTTGATGGCCTACGTTGAGATACAAAAGAACCAGTTTGAGCGGATCTTGGAAAATGTATATCGTTGGCAGAAGAGATTATTTAGACCAAATATCAAAAGCTTCATTGATGACTTTATTCTCGATAAAAATCACCTGCTACCACAGAGAATCTTTAAATAATAGTGCGTAAGTCCTATAATTGTATAAACATTTTTAGTGTCTGGTAATCATGTCGTCATTGATCAATTTTCTATCTCGCTTTAGTACTGCAACTCTTCATCGTAGTCTGAGCTATGCTAAGCACATTGATAGGGAAACAATTGAGTTTTTTGAGGAAAATGATGATGTCACGATGTATGCCCAAATTGAAGGGACAGATTATTACGATACTGCGATTACCTATAATCCCCAAAAAGACCGTTTAATTGATGACGACTGCACTTGTCCGGTTGGATATAACTGTAAACATGCTGCGGCTTTAGCGCGGTTATTCTTTCAGGAATATCGCCAGGAATTTCAGCAGCGTTATGCTGACTCTCAATCCCCGCAGGGAATCACAAAACGCCAACGGGGGGATGATCAGGCGCAGCGCTGGTTGAATGATTTTAAACGGTATTTACAACAGACTGAACCAGAGCAATCTGTCAAAACAAACAATTATTTAATTTACCTGCTAGATCAGTCTGTCAGCTTAAAGAAATTGACAGTTGATGTTCAGAAGGCCAGACGCAATAAAAACGGCTCAATTGCGGGGGAAAGTTATTATACCCAATATGAAAATATCACCAGAAAGCATCTGACTTTACCTGAACAAAAACGACAATTATTTAACCAGATTTATTATTATGCCAAAATAAACAGTGACGAACGCTTTTATCAAAGCAATCTTGATATCTCCAGAATTTTATTGGAGCATTTCAAATCTTTTATTCAAAGTGGCGATGTGTACTGGCAAAAAAAGAGCCATACTGCACTTCAATGGTCAGAACAAGGCTATCACATCGAATTGATCTGGCAACAAGGTGTAAACAAACAGACAGAGCATTTAAACATTGAATTGGTCAATGGTGATATTCGACTTGATTTGAAATCAAATCCACATATTCAGATTCTCGCGAGCCATCCACCATGTTATGTGAATATTCAACAGAACACGGTGGGCCAGTTATATGGTGAATATACGGCAAATCTTCTGTACCATTTTTTACAGATGCCTGATCTTCCATCTATGCTCTTGCCAGAGTTTGAGAAACTGACTCATCAATATTCAGACGTGAAAAATCTGCCTCGGCCCGAGTCTATTCAGCATATTGAGGTTCTTGAGGGAAGTCCCCAGCCAATTTTACGCTTCGGTGTTTTAGATAAATTTGATTGGAAATGGGAAGAGTCTGTTTGTGCTGAAATTGAATTTTCCTATGCTGGTGGGCGAATAAAAGCAGGTACATCAGGTGACAGTTTTATTGGTGAGCAGCATGGGAAAATGGTGCGACAGCTTCGGGACTTAGTTCAGGAACAACAGTCAATCCAGCGTTTACAGCTATTGGTCGAATCACTGAAGTGGGTGAAAGATCTTAGTTATGACCAGCAATTAAAACTGGATAAACAACGTCTCGATTCTATGGTTTTTGCTTTCTATGGAGACTGGATCAAACAGCTGATGCCCATCAATCAAATTGAGTTGATGGGCTGGCAGATAGAGCATCTGGAACACAGCCCCTTTAACCTGCAATATGTTGAAAATTTAAATATTTCTATCACTGAATCTGAAGGTCAGCAGGACTGGTTCAATATCGGGGCGACGGTTCAAGACAGTGCAGGCAATTCTTATAATTTACTTGATGCGCTCGTAGCTTTGGTGCGAGTAAATCCTGATTTACTTGATCCACGGACTTTTATTCATCTGCATGACAGTCAAATTTTCACCGTGAAAACTGCAGTTGATCAACCTGATTTGGCGCTATCCGCTAGGGATATTAAGCCGGTATTGTTGCATCTGCAGAGCATTTTACAGCAAGAAGAGCGCAGTATTGATCGCTATGATGCGAGTCAATTATTAGAATTGCAGCATAATCTTGGGATGACATGGCAGGTCAGTGATCGCCTGCAGAAATTTGTACATAAATTCAAACAAGGCTATCAGCAACAACTGCCGACACCACAAGGTTTTCAGGGGGAATTACGTCCATACCAGCAGCAGGGCCTAGGCTGGTTACAGTTTTTAAGGGAAACCCAGCATGGCGGGATTCTGGCGGATGATATGGGCTTGGGCAAAACAGCACAAACTTTAGCGCATTTACTCATGGAAAAGCAGGCTGGTCATTTGCAGGACAGACCCGCCTTAATTGTTGCACCCACATCGCTGATGCATAACTGGTTCAAAGAAGCGCAGAAATTTACCCCTGAGCTCAAGTTACTGCTGCTACAGGGCCCCGACCGTCATCAGTATTTTGAGCAGATTCCGCACTATGACATTGTGTTAACCACCTATCCGCTTCTGGCGAGAGATGAAGAGCAACTAAAGCAATATGAATATCATCAACTCATTTTGGATGAGGCGCAGAATATCAAAAATCCGCGTGCCAAAGCAGCACAGGTAGTACGGCAATTAAAAGCACGACATCGTTTGTGTCTAACCGGTACCCCGATGGAAAATCATTTGGGTGAGCTATGGGCACTATTTTATTTCCTGATGCCAGGATTTTTATATTCACAAGAAATTTTTAATAAAAAGTACCGTCATCCGATTGAAAAGCGCGGTGATCAGCAGTTAAGACAAAAGTTGGTCAACCGGATTAAGCCCTTCATTTTACGTCGCTTGAAAACTGACGTAGCCAAAGAGTTGCCAGAAAAAACCACGATTGAAGTCAATATTGATATGAATGACCAGCAATCCAAGTTGTATGAGGCTGTTCGTGCCACGATGCAGGCAAGCATTCAGAAAATTGTGGCAGAAAAAGGCTTTAAACGTAGTCAAATCCAAATTTTAGATGCCTTACTGAAGCTACGTCAGGTGTGCTGCCATCCTAACTTACTGAAACTGGATTCAGTTAAAACCGGGCAGGCTCACTCAGCCAAACTTGAACAGTTGATGGATATGGTCGTTCCAATGGTGGAAGAGGGGCGAAAAATTCTTATCTTCTCTCAGTTTACCTCAATGTTGGAACTGATTGAGCAGCAGCTCCATCACGCTGAAATTGGCTATGTGAAACTGACTGGAAAGACCAAGAAACGGGATGAAGCTATTACTACATTCCAGTCTGGACAAGTGCCGGTATTTTTAATCAGTCTGAAAGCAGGAGGGGTCGGTCTGAATCTAACCGCCGCAGATACAGTCATTCACTATGATCCATGGTGGAACCCTGCTGCTGAAGATCAAGCTTCAGATCGTGCATGGCGGATTGGACAGGACAAGCCGGTATTTGTGTATAAGCTGATTACCAATAAAAGCATAGAAGAAAAAATTCTTGCCTTACAGCAAAATAAAGCAGAACTGGCACAGTCTATTCTAAGTACCGATCATGAGGGAGAAGCGAAACTGACGGAAAATGACGTGATGAACTTGTTTGAGAAATTTTAGCTTGGTTGCAGATTTCCTCTAATCATCTGTAAGTATCTGAAAGTCTGGATGCAATTTTTTCCAATGTTCTCTTAATTTTTCTTTATGAACAGAAATCATAGGTAAGTCTAGTAATAGCGCTGGCCATACTGACCGTGCTTTGTCCATAATGGCGTGAAGTTGTTTTTCAATAACACGCCATGGAACACCGACTTTTTCAGCCCATTGTTCAAAGTGTTTCATCTCAGCTAAATACCAATCTTTATTTTTGGCAAGATTCAATGCGAAATGAAGCTCATTTTCAATATATACACTAGTCATCAATATATCGTATGCGGGAGATAATCTTGGTGTTCTTTTGTCCTGATAAATCATACTCCAGTTTTTTAAGTGTGCATCTCCATTGGCGAGCAAAATGTTGACAAGTAAGCGGCTGGCAAATTGCTGAATATCAAGAATTTTGTTATCTGAAAATTGATAAATGATCTTTCCTATCTGCTCATAATTTGTGGTGCTGTATTTCTGCTGTGGATATGCACCGAAGATCTGAGCAAAGTCTTCGATGTGAATAAGCTCTGTAGTATCAGCAGTACTCTGTCTATCAAATCTTTTGATTGCGAAAGCATATTGCTCTTGGGGTAAATTTAATGGTGGAAGGTCTTGTAAAAGGGCCACATCCACCAAGCGAATCTCAGGGACATCTATTCCGACCGTTTTGGCAAGGGTCATCATAGAATATTCATTTAGCGGAACAAAAGCATGTCTGGAAGAAGGAGTTTTGACAATCCAGTCCCCGAGTAGAGACGATTCCGTTGCCTGGACTAGTGTAAAACGCCCATCTTTGGCTTTCATGGAAAACTTCATTTGGACGCCGGCCAAGGAAAACTTATTATCTGTTCGAATCTCTTGCTTTAAGATCTGATCTGGATTAGAGATCTGCAGTTTGAATTTTATTTCATCTGGAATTTCTTCTGGATCTAATGGAGTCGCAATGAGTGCTCCAGGTAAATCATGACCTAAAGCTGCCAATAACTGAAATTCATTGTCTATATGTACTTTGAGGCTTTGTGCAATCAGTTCGCGTAATGCACCTTCTGGTAGCAAGTTTGATAGCAAGGGATGTAAACGCTGATGTGTAACATAGGTCTTTTCTAAAATCTTATCCACTTGAGGATACAAGGGGGAAGTCAGCAGGCTCAAGGTCGGGCGTTGCTGATCAGAGCGGAAAGAATCTGTAAAAACCAGAATATTTTTTCCGCTCTGAAATCCTGCCAAGTATCCAACGATACCGTGATGTAATGTTAATTTCAGGACGGCAACAGTATTCATGGTTCCTCTCCTCCGAGAAGACCCTTCCATGGGTTAGTCATTAAGTCATCCTGATCTTCAATAGTGACTTTAATTCCATCATTCAATAATTGTCTGATCAAATGAACCTTATCATCAGGGATGAGCATCAGTTGAGCATTTAATCCTGCCGCTATAATTTCTAAAGTCTCTAATCGAGGGTTGCCCTGACTTTCCAGTTTTTGGTACTGCTGTCTTGAAATGCCTGTACGGGATTGCATATCAACTTGCTTTAAGCCCAATTGGGTTCGTCTTTTTTTGATTTGCTGAAGTAAAGACTTATTCATTGTAGATACATTTATTTCTTTTGGATTCTATAAGAGACATATTAGTTGCTTTTTTTTTGAAAAGCAATTTATGACTTTATCATTTCGATCTGTAAAACAGCCCTAGCTACGTAGTGATCTGAAATGACTCTGAAAATACAGTTAAAATTTGCATTCGGACCCGCATCCTTTGTGATGGCCAGTTATTTTGATGCCAAGGAGACCCACACATTTAGAATCTTAAAAGCGGCTTTACGTTTAATTATCTTATGGATTGAAAATTGGGGTAGTGTCAATAGATCGAAAATTATAAAACGATATTATTGTGTGATTGTTCTACAATATAGCCTAGAGCTTTATAACTTTTACTCCTTCTCTGGAACATTTTGACAAATATCGGATGGTTAACATCAACATAATCATATACCTGAACTTCAAATTTACCTTCATTTGATCTATGAATACGCCCAACATATTGAGCCAAAGTGCCTTTCCATGAAATCGGGAATGCCAAGAACAAGGTATCTAAACGAGGAAGATCAAAACCTTCACCAATGTATTTTCCCGTGGCAATCACAACATGAGCATCATCTAAATTTTGTTTTTCTTTTATGTTTTTTGTATGGCTCATACCTCCCTGTAAAATAGATGTTTTATACCCTAAATCATTCAACTTATTTCTAAGATTTTCGGCATGTTTTCTACGTTCAGTTAAAATTAACGGGATCTGACCATTTTGAATACAATGAGAGACATCTTTAATAATGGCATTATTACGTTCTTTATCTTCAGTAAGATGTTGCATCAGCTTTGAAATATGTGGTTTATTTTCGGTACCAAAGAAAATTTCTGGGAATTCACCTTCATAATTTACTTGTATAGGACTTACGCACTATTATTTATAGATTCTCTGTGGTAGCAGATGATTTTTATCGAGAATAAAGTCATCAATGAAGTTTTTGATAACTGGTCTAAATAATTTCTTCTGCCAACGATATACATTT
>NZ_VPEE01000060.1:0-6484 GCF_013417345.1 Acinetobacter sp. YH16032
TCATGAGAAAGCCCATATAAATGGGTAATGTACAAGTTGCTGTAGAAGCATGTTTAATTCGTCTGATCACAGATACTTTATAAAGTATTTTAATACTTTTTTGAATCCGTCAATGCGTAAGTCCTATTGTATTAATAATTTTTTAAGCTGGGTGTGATTGTTTGATTTCGCTTTGTATACAATAGAACCAGCTTGCATGAAAATAATGGGTTGATGCCCATCTTGACGTTCTGGTGTAGCAGTTAACCCGAGAATGTAGTAGGGACTGACTTCACTGAGAAGAAATTCATAGCTTGGTGCGGATAAATGGTGGCATTCATCTACGATAATTTGTCCGTAATTAAAGGCGATAGGTTTGATTGAATTATTTACACGGTTGATTAGACTTTGATATGTTGCAATGTCAATTTGATTAGATGGTTTGGCTCTTCCACCTTGTATTGTACCAATTTCGACATCGGCTAAAAATGAATGTAATCGTTCTTTCCATTGAGAAACAAGTTCTTTGTTATGAACAATAATGAGTGTATTTGTTTGGCGTTTGGCAATGATAGAGATTGCAGTAACAGTTTTTCCAAAAGCCGTTGGTGCATGTAGAACTCCAACATCGTGTTCAAGGATTTTTTTACATGCTATTTCCTGTTCAGAGGATAATTCGGTAAGTAGATTTATATTGACTAATATGTTGCCTTTAGTCCGTTGATCTTTTAGTTTTATTTTAGTATCTTGTTGATTAAGCAAGTGAATTATATCTTTTAGGCATCCTCGTGGTAAACTGAGATATTGTCCTTCAAGGCGGGCACAGCATATGTGTCTTGGAATTCCTGTCGTTGAAAAACGCATTGCTTGTGCTTTAAAAAAACGAGGGTTGGAGAAAGTGGCTAATCTTTTTAATTGAGCTATCAATTGAGAGGGTAATGTCTGAATTGGAATGTGAATCATATTTGCGAATACCAATTCAATAGTGTCTGGACATCCCGCGATCTTTTGATTTTTTTTAGGAACATTTTTTACCCATGGAACCTCATGGTCAATATCTATTTGATTCTGTTTGATGAAATTGTAGCCTAGTTCATTCACAATATTATTAACTTCAGAAGAACTCATTAATTCAGTTTGTTGTAAAACAGTCCATGGGTCAGTAAAAGCATTAAAGTTACTGTCAATAAAGGTACTATTTCCTAGCGCTCTTGCGTGCTTTTGTAAGGGTAATGCTATTAAATTTCCAAATCCGCCTGTTGGCATGTGATCTTGATTTGGAAACATACGATCATAAGATTCAAAATCTAGAGCTGGATAAAGTTCCATGGCCTTATCTAGAATACCTGCACCCATTAAGCGAGCTTGCTTAGCTGCAATTGGTTCAGAGAAAAATATCTAAACATGCGCGCCATTACCTGAACGAGAGCGCTCAACCAAAAATGGTATATTTAAAGATAAGCACGCTTCAGAAAATGCAGTTACACAATTTTTCCAATCTGATTTATCAAAATCTACTGCGAGTAACCTACATTGATCTGTTGCTAATAGTGGGTAAATGCCTATAATTTTCTGTCCAGTTAAATGAGAATAAAGAACTTCTTGTGTGATGGGTAATAGTTGACGGCTTTTACAGTCTGAACATTTAATTTGAGGTTTGTAACAAATGCCATGTTTCCACTCATTTGCACAAGCAACAGAATAACCAGATTTTCCACTGCTATTTTCCCAACGATAAGCAAAGGTATCAGTTCGTCCAATAAACCTTTGAGAAAATAATAAAAGTCTTTCTTCTGCTGATAAATAATTCTTATTTTTTTCTTCAAGTGATATAAGTTTTTCTTTTTCTTGATAAAGGCTTTGATATTCATTTTGTAATAATGTGATTTGGTCTAAAATTTGCTGTAATCTAACGGCAATTTCTTTTAACTTATTATTCACTGATTTTTCCTAAAACACAGCTATTACTGTCCTAATATCAAATCTTAAATTAAAGAATTACAATATAATAAATCAATTAATTTTCAAAATATTCTCTGTACACGACAAATTTCATAGGACCCTTGTCCTATCAGGCTTTTTCTTTCTTAAAATTGCTAGCACTTTCTTAAATTCTTCTTTTTTTCCAAAACCAATCAAACGTAGAATAGCCATTTGAACATAGTCCAAACCGTAGCGAAATAAACTTACTGAAAGTCGTCCATGCTTCTTTATTTTTATCGCTTTTTTCTGATCATGTTGCCATTCACCTGTTAAATAGCACCAACAGAAACCGATAGCTAGCACTGCTATCAATTTCACATCCTAATCTAAGATTTTAATATCATGAATTATTTATATTTTATTCACATTAATGTCATTTTTGTTTTTTACCGTAGAGCCTATTCTACAATGATGCTTATGAACCATGAAAAAAACACCACTAACTTTAGCTTTATTGGCTTCGACAATTTTCTTAACGGCATGTACTGATGATGGGGACAATGGTCAAAATGGATTGAATAGTTTGATTCAACAGACGCCTTTAGTACTTGGAAATGATGATTGCTGGAGTGCTGGAACACGTATTGAAAGCGGTTTGGATAAAAATCAAAATGGTGAGTTGGATGCGAATGAAATCCAGCAAAGCTCCATCCAGTGTGGTCCAAACTTATTTACCCAAGGGGTTGCATTACCTTACCAAAATTTAACAAGCTTTAAGGCGAATGGAACAACTATTGCGAGTGCATTTACACTTCGACAGGGTGGTTTTGGATCTGATGTTGCTGCCCATCCTACGAACAATAAACAATTTTACGCAATCACAGATCGTGGCCCAAATGCTGACTATAATGATGGCGTGAATGGTGCTGGTAAGATTTTTCCAATGCCAGACTATATACCTAAAATTGGGTTGTTTGAGGTACAAGATGATGGCTTAATCAAACTCATCAAAACGATTTTATTAAAAGATCGTGATGGAAATAATATTAGTGGATTACCGAATACTGCTGCACTAGGTGGTACAGGCGAAAGACCTTACGATATTCATGGCAAGGTTATCGCTAAAGATCCATCAAAGCCTTATGACCCAATAACGAACCCTATTAAACTTGATGATTACGGTCTCGATTCTGAAGGTTTGGCAGCGTTGAATGATGGTACATTCTGGGTGAGTGATGAATATGGTCCTCACATTGTGCACTATGATGTCAATGGAAAAGAAATTGGTCGTATTAATCCTTTTGTAAATGATGTGCGCAATACCTTCACTTTGCCGCAAGAATTTAGTTATCGTCGTGCCAACCGTGGTATGGAAGGTTTAACTATTACACCTGACCAAAAAACATTGGTTGGGATTATGCAATCGACAATGGACTTACCGACCAAAGCTGTTAATAAATCAACCTTAACACGTATTGTGACGATCAATCTCGAAACAGGCAAAGTTGCTCAGTATCTCTATCGTCAAGAAATTGATGCTAACTCAAACTCAGCTATTATTGCGATTAATGATCATGAGTTTTTAGTACTGGAACGTGATGGCAAATTCCTTAAAGACGATCCGAATATCATGAAACATGTTTATCGTATTGATCTGAAGGATGCTACCAATTTGGAGGATATCGCAACTCAGGGCGATCTAGTACAAGATCCTAAACTTGGTTTAACGATTGCAGGTAAAACCCTCGAGCAATATTTCATCAATAACGATAAAAAATGGGAAGCATTACAAGCACTAAATATTCAACCAGCAAGTAAAACATTGGTATTGGATATGGGTAAACGTGTAAGTTATGCACATGACAAAATGGAAGGTTTATGGTTGATTAACCGACAAACCCTTGGAATTGTGAATGATGATGACATGGGGCTTTGGACAACCAATGGTTTAGAGCAAAAGTATTTGGATAATGTGCGCATGCGTGTCGATACACCGACCCTATATATTGCCGATAAGTTAAATCTTTTTAACCCATAACCATAAAAAAAGCCCAAAAGCCAAAACTTTTGGGCTTTTTTATTCAATTTTTATCAAGGGGGGAAAATGAAAATAAATCAATTGACTGTAATGACTTTTCTGGCAATTACAGTGTTACCATCGCTAAGTTATGCATCTCCGAAAGTCACCTCTCGCGAATACAAAGTACTATTAGATGCCATGAATTTTAATTATGGTAATGAAGCAAGTAACATAAATAGCTATTTTACAGTTGCTAAAACTGCGATTGAAAATCAAATCAGTCGAAATGTCACTGGTGCTATGACTTTTGATACACAACGAGAAATCCGCTTTTACGATACTCAAGGAAGCTGTACGCTAAAAAAATATGGGATACAGTTTCAGAGAACGTATTGAAAATGGTACAAAAGAAGTAACTCTAAAATATCGTGGATATGACCACTATATTGCTGACTCAAAGATTTGACCAGTAATGTATCAGGCGCGAAAACAAAACTAGAAGATGACATTACTCGTAAAGATAATTTGAGTTTTATGGCCGACCTGAAATCTTTAATACAGACCAAGGCAGTCAATTTACCAGTGATGCATTTATTGAAGTGTTAAAATCAAATGATATCCAAATCAGCATGGATGGTAAACTTGCGCAGTATACTGCTCATAGGTTGATAATGTGATGATTGAACGATTATGACGGAGCGTTAAATACGAGGAGGTTTATCTCAAAGCCTACAGCAATGTTTTTGATGCGAAAAAGCAATTAAATGCATATTTTGAATTTTATAATTTGAAACGACCTCATTCGAGTCTGGACAAAATGACTCCAGATGAGTTTTACTATAACCAGCTACCACAACAAAATAAGGTAGCTTAATTAGAGCAGAATATCACTTATCAATAAGCTTTTAGTTGTTCAAACAAGTGGGACCATCTCTTTTTCTTGTAGTTGCAAGCAAGTCCACAACCGTACCAACCTCACGAACCATTAACGATTTTGAGGATATTAATATCCTATTTTCAGGTTTTAAGAATGATTATAATTTTAGTAATAGTCAAGTTTTGAACCAAGTTAGTAGTTTAACCATCTATGAACGTAAATATGCTGGTGCAACGATTGATTTAGGTGAATTCGATGCCGATTTAGAGTTAAGTTTGTGGTACACCCAAATGCCTTACGGTAGTCTAAAACCTGTTTTAGCAGAAATTTCGTTTAAATATTCAGATCCCAATGCGAATTTCACAAGAAAAGTAGTTGAACTTGCTGCTTCAAGCTTTGGTGCTTTAAAAGGTTTAACCTAATATAATGCACCAAGTTCGACAACAACAAAGACTCAGTTTGTGTACCAATACCAATCAAATTTCTGTAATTGCGTTTTTCCTTATTTGATAAGGTTTTAGGTTAATCCACGTCTGGATGAAACAAGCATTCACATATTTGTGAGTGAGTGTTATCGAGAGGTGGAGTCATCAGAAAAGGGGGATTCACTGAAGTGTATGTGGTCGGATCTATCGAGAATACCTTTAAATATACAGCCGCTTGCTGTTTGGTTTACTGTAAATCAATATAGCCATTTTTAAGGTACAAATGAACAAGTCCGTACAACTACAGACTTACACGAAACTGTACAGCCATCACAAGTTACACCTATAGAAGATAAGCCTATTCAGCAAACAACTACTACTGTGCTACAACCTAAAAAACGAGGTTTATTTGGTCGAGTTCTACATGCTGTTTTAAGTGATGACTAGAGGTTGAATTGATTACCTGGGCTAATTAAAACCGTGGAACATTGTTCATTTATTAAGCGTGGAACGTGACAAATCCTTAAAAAAGCCCGATCTGGAGGATACGGGCCAATCAAAATGATATATACCATTGATTAATAAAGACAATTATAAAGCATTTCGCATAAGGTGTATTATGTTAATTTAGTTTTTCTAATTTAATCGATCTTTTGACCCATCTTTAATTCTTCAAGACCCGCCATACAACCAATATATGATTTTTGTTGATTTTCATAGAATTTATTAAAATCATCCAAACTAGAATCATCATCAAGATTGTTTTTTTTCACCCATTCTTTATAAGAAGAAAAATTCTGAATCACAAAATCTAATAAATTTATTCTAGTTTTGGTTAAGTCACACCACTTACTTTTAGATTCTATTTTTTCTGACAATGGAATTTTTTTATCATCATAATTCTTCGAATAGATCATATTATTAATTACGGCTTTATTGAGTTCACCATTTAAATTTTGATACTGTTTATCAAATTCTTCACTAGATAAAGCAAAACAACTACAACTAACGAATAACAGTATAAAGCTTAGTAATTTCATTATATTAAATGCCCTAAATTTTCATTTATTATAAAAGAAATTTCAACAAAGTCTTAGTCTATTTAACATAATGGTGGTTATACGAAAAGAGAGTGTAAGCCCAAAGTAGAAATGTCCGGTTTCTCCAAAGTAAAAATGTCCGCTTTTAGAATATGCACTTTTGCAATTTTCTTAGCGGACGGTTTGATATGTTGGTGTCTATGTCGGATAAAGAACTTAA
>NZ_VPEE01000061.1:0-6470 GCF_013417345.1 Acinetobacter sp. YH16032
TGCGAGTCTTGCCACGCCGAGCACCTGGTCGCTTTCAGCTGTAAGCGTCGCGGTTTCTGCCCGAGCTGTGGGGCGCGGCGGATGGCCGAAAGTGCCGCCTTGCTGGTTGATGAAGTACTGCCTGAACGGCACTGTTGCAAATAGTCGGTGGTGATAAACTTATCATCCCCTTTTGCTGATGGAGCTGCACATGAACCCATTCAAAGGCCGGCATTTTCAGCGTGACATCATTCTGTGGGCCGTACGCTGGTACTGCAAATACGGCATCAGTTACCGTGAGCTGCAGGAGATGCTGGCTGAACGCGGAGTGAATGTCGATCACTCCACGATTTACCGCTGGGTTCAGCGTTATGCGCCTGAAATGGAAAAACGGCTGCGCTGGTACTGGCGTAACCCTTCCGATCTTTGCCCGTGGCACATGGATGAAACCTACGTGAAGGTCAATGGCCGCTGGGCGTATCTGTACCGGGCCGTCGACAGCCGGGGCCGCACTGTCGATTTTTATCTCTCCTCCCGTCGTAACAGCAAAGCTGCATACCGGTTTCTGGGTAAAATCCTCAACAACGTGAAGAAGTGGCAGATCCCGCGATTCATCAACACGGATAAAGCGCCCGCCTATGGTCGCGCGCTTGCTCTGCTCAAACGCGAAGGCCGGTGCCCGTCTGACGTTGAACACCGACAGATTAAGTACCGGAACAACGTGATTGAATGCGATCATGGCAAACTGAAACGGATAATCGGCGCCACGCTGGGATTTAAATCCATGAAGACGGCTTACGCCACCATCAAAGGTATTGAGGTGATGCGTGCACTACGCAAAGGCCAGGCCTCAGCATTTTATTATGGTGATCCCCTGGGCGAAATGCGCCTGGTAAGCAGAGTTTTTGAAATGTAAGGCCTTTGAATAAGACAAAAGGCTGCCTCATCGCTAACTTTGCAACAGTGCCATTTTAAGCGTTATGCTAAGCCCAGGAAGCCGCAGGATCTTTTGAACCACAACTGCATTAACGTCCGCTATTCTGATACGAGTGGATTGTACGCCTGGGAATTCGAGAAAGATGCTCAGAAATTCAGTCTGAAAGTCAAAGGGCAATATATTGCGAACAGCACGATTCATCAGCTCGATGCAGCATTAGACGGGCTGGGGATTGCCTATATTCCCGAGTATGTTGCAGATGGATATATCAAAAGCGGCAAGCTGATTGCTGTTCTGACCGAGTGGTGTCCATATTTTGACGGCTACCATATTTATTATCCTCACCGCCGACAGGATTCTCCTGCGTTTATGGCTTTTCTGCAAGTTTTGCGTGACAGGTACAATAATGGAATAAGATAAATTTATGAGTAAAGGATTATGTCCACGATAAGCACCTGGGTCGATTCCTGGGAGGCGGCCATGAGGGTAGGGAAGCGCCGTCCCGTCAAGTCAGCGTAATGCTCTGCCAGTGTTACAACCAATTAACCAATTCTGATTAGAAAAACTCATCGAGCATCAAATGAAACTGCAATTTATTCATATCAGGATTATCAATACCATATTTTTGAAAAAGCCGTTTCTGTAATGAAGGAGAAAACTCACCGAGGCAGTTCCATAGGATGGCAAGATCCTGGTATCGGTCTGCGATTCCGACTCGTCCAACATCAATACAACCTATTAATTTCCCCTCGTCAAAAATAAGGTTATCAAGTGAGAAATCACCATGAGTGACGACTGAATCCGGTGAGAATGGCAAAAGCTTATGCATTTCTTTCCAGACTTGTTCAACAGGCCAGCCATTACGCTCGTCATCAAAATCACTCGCATCAACCAAACCGTTATTCATTCGTGATTGCGCCTGAGCGAGACGAAATGCGCGATCGCTGTTAAAAGGACAATTACAAACAGGAATCGAATGCAACCGGCGCAGGAACGCTGCCAGCGCATCAACAATATTTTCACCTGAATCAGGATATTCTTCTAATACCTGGAATGCTGTTTTCCCGGGGATCGCAGTGGTGAGTAACCATGCATCATCAGGAGTACGGATAAAATGCTTGATGGTCGGAAGAGGCATAAATGCCGTCAGCCAGTTTAGTCTGACCATCTCATCTGTAACATCATTGGCAACGCTACCTTTGCCATGTTTCAGAAACAACTCTGGCGCATCGGGCTTCCCATACAATCGATAGATTGTCGCACCTGATTGCCCGACATTATCGCGAGCCCATCTATACCCATATAAATCAGCATCCAGGTTGGAATTTAATCGCGGCCTCGAGCAAGACGTTTCCCGTTGAATATGGCTCATAACACCCCTTGTATTACTGTTTATGTAAGCAGACAGTTTTATTGTTCATGATGATATATTTTTATCGGCACTGTTGCAAATAGTCGGTGGTGATAAACTTATCATCCCCTTTTGCTGATGGAGCTGCACATGAACCCATTCAAAGGCCGGCATTTTCAGCGTGACATCATTCTGTGGGCCGTACGCTGGTACTGCAAATACGGCATCAGTTACCGTGAGCTGCAGGAGATGCTGGCTGAACGCGGAGTGAATGTCGATCACTCCACGATTTACCGCTGGGTTCAGCGTTATGCGCCTGAAATGGAAAAACGGCTGCGCTGGTACTGGCGTAACCCTTCCGATCTTTGCCCGTGGCACATGGATGAAACCTACGTGAAGGTCAATGGCCGCTGGGCGTATCTGTACCGGGCCGTCGACAGCCGGGGCCGCACTGTCGATTTTTATCTCTCCTCCCGTCGTAACAGCAAAGCTGCATACCGGTTTCTGGGTAAAATCCTCAACAACGTGAAGAAGTGGCAGATCCCGCGATTCATCAACACGGATAAAGCGCCCGCCTATGGTCGCGCGCTTGCTCTGCTCAAACGCGAAGGCCGGTGCCCGTCTGACGTTGAACACCGACAGATTAAGTACCGGAACAACGTGATTGAATGCGATCATGGCAAACTGAAACGGATAATCGGCGCCACGCTGGGATTTAAATCCATGAAGACGGCTTACGCCACCATCAAAGGTATTGAGGTGATGCGTGCACTACGCAAAGGCCAGGCCTCAGCATTTTATTATGGTGATCCCCTGGGCGAAATGCGCCTGGTAAGCAGAGTTTTTGAAATGTAAGGCCTTTGAATAAGACAAAAGGCTGCCTCATCGCTAACTTTGCAACAGTGCCAGTTTTATTACGAACGTGTTTTGGGTGGACAACGGAAAACATATTTCATCGAAAGACCAAAAAAAGAAAAAACACTTCCTGTTGTGATGAGTGAAGAAGAAACCATTCGGGTACTACGCGCTATTGAAAACGTGAAACACAAGGCTATTCTGATGACTATTTATTCGGCAGGTTTGCGCATTTCTGAATGTATAAACCTGAAAATAAAAGACATTGACTCCAAGCGCATGCAAATTCGTATAGAACAGTCAAAAGGAAAAAGAGATCGTTATACCATTTTATCTGAGAAAACATTAATTATTTTAAGAACATACTTTATGGAATATAAACCAAAAGATTATTTATTTGAAGGTCAAAAAGGTGGCGCATACTCAAGCCGAAGTATTCAAAACATTTTTAAAGCAGCTGTTTTAAAAGCAAAGATTCAAAAGGAAGTTACTGTACATACCTTACGACATAGCTTTGCAACGCATTTGCTTGAGAATGGTACGAGTTTACGTTATATTCAATCGTTGTTAGGTCATTCAAGCAGTAAAACAACTGAGGTTTATACACATATTACCACCAAGGGAATGGAACAATTAAAAAGTCCGATGGATTTGTTAGATATATAGAAAGGATTTGTATATTTGAGCAAAACTTAACAAAAAGCACTATGAATATAAATCCTTTTGAGAGAGTAGAAACGAACGGTAAACGGTTGAAAACGGATTTGTCACTGATAATGAAAGGTTTAGCAAAATAAGATATAGTGGATATATACGCCATTTGGCGTATAGCCACTTGTTATGTGCCATTTTTGAATGACAATGCGAATAGATACAGACAAACAAATGAATTTACTTAGTGATAAGAACGTTGCAATAATTGGTGGTGGACCCGTTGGACTGACTATGGCAAAATTATTACAGCAAAACGGCATAGACGTTTCAGTTTACGAAAGAGACAACGACCGAGAGGCAAGAATTTTTGGTGGAACCCTTGACCTACACAAAGGTTCAGGTCAGGAAGCAATGAAAAAAGCGGGATTGTTACAAACTTATTATGACTTAGCCTTACCAATGGGTGTAAATATTGCTGATGAAAAAGGCAATATTTTATCCACAAAAAATGTAAAGCCCGAAAATCGATTTGACAATCCTGAAATAAACAGAAATGACTTAAGGGCTATCTTGTTGAATAGTTTAGAAAACGACACGGTTATTTGGGATAGAAAACTTGTTATGCTTGAACCTGGTAAGAAGAAGTGGACACTAACTTTTGAGAATAAACCGAGTGAAACAGCAGATTTGGTTATTCTTGCCAATGGTGGAATGTCGAAAATAAGGAGCTTTGTTACCGACACGCAAGTTGAAGAAACCGGTACTTTCAACATCCAAGCTGATATTCTTCAACCGGAAATAAACTGTCCCGGATTTTTTCAGCTATGCAACGGCAACCGATTAATGGCGGGACATCAGGGCATTTTATTGTTTGCCAATCCCAATAATAATGGTGCATTGTATTTAGGAATTAGTTTTAAAACGCCCGATGAATGGAAAAATAAAATTCCCTTAGATTTTCAGGACAGAAACAGCGTTGCCGATTTTTTATTGAAAAGATTTTCCAAATGGAGTGAAGTTTACAAACAATTAATACGTTCGGTATCAACATTTCAATGCTTGCCCACAAGGAAATTTCCTTTGAACAATGATTGGAAAAGTAACCGTCCATTACCCATAACAATGATTGGCGATGCTGCTCATTTGATGTCGCCTTTTGCAGGACAGGGTGTAAATACGGGATTATTGGATGCTTTGATATTGTCTGAAAACCTTACAAACGGAGAATTTACAAGTATTGAAAATGCCATCGAAAACTACGAACAACAAATGTTTGTTTATGCAAAAGATACGCAGGACGAATCGACAGAAAACGAAACCGAAATGTTTAGTCCCAATTTTTCGTTTCAAAAATTATTGAATCTATAAACAGTAAGAAAAAACGGCTACTAACAAGCAGTTTTGCAATAGTGGGGCAGAAGTGCAAAATTGAACTTGTGTGCTTCTATCAACTTTTGTACATTAGCTGCCAGTTTAAGATGGGTGCATTTGAGTATGCCCAAAGGAGCCCGCAAGTATGCGCAGGACGAAGCCAGTAGCCGCGCCGATGGTGGCGCGGGTCTATCTGCGCGTCAGCACCGACGCGCAGGACTTGGAACGCCAAGAGGCGATCACTACGGCCGCGAAGGCCGCCGGCTACTACGTCGCCGGCATCTACCGTGAGAAGGCATCCGGCGCACGCGCCGACCGGCCTGAGCTGCTGCGCATGATCGGCGACCTACAGCCCGGCGAGGTGGTCATTGCCGAGAAGATCGACCGCATCAGCCGCCTACCTTTGCCCGAGGCCGAGCGCCTGGTGGCCTCGATACAGGCCAAAGGCGCACGCCTGGCCGTCCCTGGCGTGGTCGATCTATCCGACCTGGCGGCCGAGGCCCAGGGCGTCGCCAAGATCGTGCTGGAAGCCGTGCAGATCATGCTTTTTCGCCTGGCCTTGCAGATGGCCCGCGACGACTACGAGGACAGGCGCGAACGCCAGCGCCAAGGCATTGAGTTGGCCCGCCAGGCCGGGCGGTACAAGGGCCGCCGTGCTGATCCGAAGCGCCGCGCCCAAGTTGTCGCGCTGCGCAAGTCCGGCTACAGCATCAACAAGACCGCCGAGCTGGCCGGGTACAGTGCGGCCCAGGTGAAACGGATATGGGCCGAGGTCAGCCAGGCCGAAGCGAAGCAGCACGGCGCGTTCGTGGAGGACGCATTGACGGAAGCCGATGCCCTGGCCGCTGTCGGCCAGGATGAGCGCCAGGAGGAAAGGGCATGAAGAAGCCGAACCAAGACGACGAGCCGTTTTTCATCACCGAGGAGATTGCGGCCGAAATGATCGCCGGCGGCTATGAGTTCGAGCTGCCGCCCATTCCTTGCACCATCCGCCTACGCGACGTGCTGGAGCGCATGACCGATGCTGAGCTAGCATTGCAGCCGGGCGAGATCGCCGACCAGGAGCGTGAACGCTGCCGGCGCAAGCCGTGTTCAACCTCATGATCTGGTCATGGTATTTTTCATGGCACTGAGCCTGATAGTTCTTGCAAATTGTTGTCACTAAAGGGTTTTGTGTGCTTGTTTACAATCGAGTGGGAGTGACGGGCACTGGCTGGCAATGTCTAGCAACGGCAGGCATTTCGGCTGAGGGTAAAAGAACTTTCCGCTAAGCGATAGACTGTATGTAAACACAGTATTGCAAGGACGCGGAACATGCCTCAT
>NZ_VPEE01000062.1:0-6354 GCF_013417345.1 Acinetobacter sp. YH16032
TAGCCGGTCTTTGAAAAAAACTGCCCCCAGGAATCGAGCGCAGCGAGATTCAATAGAGTTTGAGCGAAGCGAAAACATAGGGCAGTTTTAAATGCCGTTTTTGATTTTTTTGGGCTTTTAATAATATAAAAAGCTTTTAAATGCTTTTAAGAGCCTTGAAAGTATTGATATACGTGCGTTTCAGAGGACATACCGACACAAATAGTTTGTCATACCGACACAAATAGTTTGTTCAAAAACACCAATACCGACACAAATAGTTTGCATTAAGACACATAAAAATATAATGTGTCTTTATATACATAAAAATAATGGTGTCTTAATGAAAGGCGGGTTAGTTGTAAAAGATAATGCTCTTATGAATGCCAGTTACAACTTAGAGGTAACAGAACAAAGGTTAATTTTATTGGCAATTATCAGTGCTAGAGAAACAGGGAAAGGAATTACTGCTGACAGTAAACTAGAAATTCATGCCAGTGATTATGCAAAACAGTTCAATGTCACAAAAGAAGGGGCTTACAAGGCTTTAAAAGAAGCTGTAAACAACCTATTTGATCGACAATTTTCATTCCAAGAAGAAACATCAAAAGGGATTGGTATTGTTCGCTCACGATGGGTTAGTCGTATTAAATACATTGATGATTCTGCTCTACTAGAAATCACCTTTGCCCCTGATGTAGTTCCACTAATTACACGACTTGAGAAACACTTTACAAGCTATCAGATTAATCAAGTTTCAGGACTTACAGGCAAGTATGCAATACGACTTTATGAACTATTGATAACATGGCGTGAGGTAGGTAAAACTCCAATTTTGAAACTAGCGGATTTCAGAAGTCAGTTAGGAGTTGAACCTAATGAATACAAAGCAATGAATCATTTTAAAAGTCGTGTTTTAGAACCATCATTACAGCAAATTAATGAAAAAACAGACATTAAAGTGAAGGTAGAACAACATAAAAATGGTCGTTCAATTAGTGGTTTTTCATTCAGATTCAAACAAAAACCACAGCCAAAAGTAGAACAAAAAATCGACCCTAAACGAGATCCAAACACACCCGATTTTTTTGTTGAAATGACCGATGCCCAACGGCATTTGTTCGCACATAAATTATCTGAACTACCCGAAGTTGGTAGCGAATATGCAGAGATCGGAGAGTCAGCCGAAGACTTTACGAAACGCCTTGCCGACATGCTTTTAGAGCCAAAAAAATTCAGGATGTTTTATCCGCTACTGGAACAGCTCGGCTTTGGTTCTAAAAAAATCCAATCTGCACCAATTAAACAGGTCGATGAACCTAAGTTTATTGAGTTGCGAAATATGCAAGTGAACAGCTTGTCGTTCAATATGTCCCGTGACAAGAAATTCGCTCATTTAAAGCAGGAAAACGAATCTCCAGATGATTTTATGCAACGGCTTCGCATCATGCTAAAAGACCCAAAACAGCAAATTCAATTTTATGACTACGTGAATGCCAAAAAGTAGCAATTAATCCTCTAAAAAAGATTTCAAAACGCCCCAACTTTTGGGGCTTATTTTTATCTTTTTCAGAGGCCGTTTTTTTGTTTCTCGGAGAGAAACGCGGAAGCGTGCATTCCCTCCTGCTGTCGGAAAATGATAAATCCCCCAAACCGCTAAAAGTTGCCGATCGGCAACTTTTAAAATATCAAATTTTCACACATGGCTTAAAACCGCCTAAAATCGCCTTTAAGCGCACTTTTCTTCAAAACAGGGAAATCTAGCTAAACAGGGCTAAAAACGCCAATAAACGCAAAATAGGAGCATTTAGACCATGAAATTGAGTGATGCTGAAAAAAATAATCGTTTGTCAGAGGTGTTTTTAAAGAAATCAGATCGAGAATATTACGATTTAGAAATCACTGAAGATCATCAAAAACTTTATGATCAGTACGTTTCAGGTGATTTAAACAAGCAAGATTTTGAAGAACAACTAAACAAATTGATCAAGTAACCGAGCGAGTGTCTACGAGCGACTGAGCATTATAAAAATTTGCCCCTGCCTTTTCCCTGATTACAAGCTCCCTGTTGCTTCATAACGAGATTTACAGAGCAAAGCGACTGTAGCCACTGGCTCCATGACGAGCGAAGCGAGCATAAAGCTTTATGAGCGAAGCGAATCCATTCTTGTTTTTAGCGTCCTAGCCGGTCTTTGAAAAAAACTGCCCCCAGGAATCGAGCGCAGCGAGATTCAATAGAGTTTGAGCGAAGCGAAAACATAGGGCAGTTTTAAATGCCGTTTTTGATTTTTTTGGGCTTTTAATAATAAAAAAGCTTTTAAATGCTTTTAAGCAGTCTGAAAGCATTGATATACGTGCGTTTCAGAGGACATAAGACGACACTTAGTGTGCTAAAAGACGACACTTAGTGTGCTAGAAATTCTCAATAAGACGACACTTAGTGTGCTTTGAAAGACAAAATAAAACATGTCGTTTTAAGCACGTTTAGTTTGCAAGATGCGACAAAATAAAATATGTCTGCTTATTGCTTCTTGATAAGGCTTCACATAAGATCAATAAGACGACATAATAAAATAAGACGCTATATGAAAGATTTAATTGTGAAAGATAACGCTTTAATTAATGCCAGCTACAATCTTGACCTAGTGGAACAACGGTTAATTCTTTTAGCAATAATTGAAGCCCGTGAAAGTGGTAAAGGTATTAATGCGAATGACCCTTTAACTATTCACGCAGAGAGCTATATCAACCACTTTGATGTATTGAAAAATGGTGCTTATCAAGCACTAAAAGAAGCCTGTAAAGACTTGTTTGCTCGTCAATTTAGCTATCAAGAACCAAGAGGAAAAGGAGTAGCTCATATTACCTCACGTTGGGTTTCTCAAATTGCATACATCGAAAAAACGGCATCTGTTGAGTTAATTTTTTCACCTGCAATTATCCCTTTAATAACTCGGCTAGAAAAACAATTTACGAGCTATGAGTTAGAGCAAGTAAAAGGGCTTTCCACTGGCTACGCCATTAGACTTTATGAACTTTTGATTGCTTGGCGTAGTAGTGGGAAAACACCAATTATTGAGCTAAGTGAGTTCAGAGAAAGATTGGGAGTATTAGAAAGTGAATATCATCGAATGCACGACTTTAAAAAGCGTGTTTTAGAACCATCATTAAAGCAAATCAATGAAAATACAGATATTACTGTCAAAGAAGAACAGCACAAAAGAGGACGTAATATTATTGGTTTTTCATTCCGATTTAAACAGAAGGCACAGCCAAAAAAACAACAAAAAACCGACCCTAAACGAGATCCAAACACACCTGATTTCTTTGTCGAAATGACCGATGCACAACGGCATTTGTTTGCACACAAATTATCTGAACTGCCCGAAGTTGGTAGCGAATATGCAGAGATCGGAGAGTCATCCGAAGACTTTACGAAACGCCTTGCAGACATGCTTTTAGAGCCAAAAAAATTCAGGATGTTTTATCCGCTACTGGAACAGCTCGGCTTTGGTTCTAAGAAAATCCAATCAGCACCAATCAAACAGGTCGATGAACCTAAGTTTATAGATTTTCCAAATATGCAGATCAACCGAATTTCTTACGGCATGTCCAGAAATAAAAAATTCAAACATTTGAAGCAAGAGAATGAATCACCTAATGATTTTATGCAACGGCTTTGCATCATGCTAAAAGACCCAAAACAGCAACTTCAATTTTACGATTTCCTAAAATCTAATCCTTGAGTTTCCCCCTCTACTGCATATAATGGCTCGATTTGGGTGTTGGAAGATGGAAAAAATGCTGGTTTATTAAGGCTATTGCCTAAGTAGAGCTGATTGAATCTTAGGGATTGGAAATTTTTAAAATGAATCATAATGGAGCCGATTTGGATCAAATAAAGTTAAAACAAATTAAAACTGACTTAAGTGTTGATGGAATTGTTAAGCTATCTCAGTTTATTGATAAAAAAGAAGTAAATTTAATCAAAGAGAGTTTGGTTGAAGAACTGAAACGTTTAAAAATTTATGAAAATAATAAAATAATCTCTAAAGAATTGAAAAAATTGAGTCATTTTCAACAGATTGTCATGTTGTCCAGAACAGTTAAACAGCCAAAAACTTTAGAAAAATATTCAGATATTTTGGGTGAAGTTGTATTCAAAATTTTTGCTAAAAAGTTTTACTCTGATCAGAAACAGCAACTTCTACTGACATTACCTCAACAGGAAAAATGGACACTGAATGATTTAAAATGGCATGTCGATTCACATTCAACAGCTTTTGAGTCACTGCAATTTTTTTTAATCATTGATGATATTCAACCTCATGGTGGTGGAACTCTAGTTTTGAAAGGTTCACATCATTTAACTGAACGATCTTCTTCAAGTCAGCTGAATCATTTATTGAGTACGAAAATATTAAATCAGCCTTTTGATTTTCAGAATAAAAAATTAGAGATCATTGAATTAACTGGCGTACAAGGGGATGTGTATTTAATGGATATGAGGGTTATTCATTCTCCAGCGATAAATGCTGCAAAAAAGATAAGAATGATGGCAACGTATAGATATTTTCAGAATTTGTAAGATAAATAAAGAAAACCCATCATCCTGACAGGATCTTCTTCATAAGAGATATTCCTAATCCATGCTGACATTCACATAGAAAAGAAACTATTGATAACACCTAATGTTTTTAATGTAGTAATGCCCGAGATTAAAAAACATATGGAAATTAAAGACTAGACTCTTTCATTTGATCATGTTCCTTGATATGCATTTAAGCGAAATGCAAAGTTTTGTCCAAATAACTGAGCGGTTTTAATATCGCCAATATCAAAAGCATCTGCCGCACTGGCATGTTCGGCTTGTGCCATAAGACCAGACCATGAGCCGAGACGATTGGCTGCTTGCGTATACGGAACACCTTGATGTTGCTCAGGTAAAATAGGGTTGCCGACCCATACCATACCGTGTTGCATCGAAAAGGTGAAAAGCGAAATCAGGGTCGATTGCTTATCCCCAGCAGGTAATGAGGAAACAGTAAATCCTGCGGCTAATTTTCCTTTAAAAGCCTGCTTCTTCCATAATGGACCTGTGGCATCCATGAGTTGTTTAAAAGTGCCAGAGACACCACCGAGATAGGTTGGAGTACCCCAAATTAGTCCATCATATTGACAGAGTAATTCAGGTTGAGACATCAACTGTTCAGCGGTGAATAAATCAATTTTAGGTGGTGTTTCAAAAAGTATGCTGAAACAAAGCAGGTTGAATTTTGATAAAATAGAGAAATGCGAATAACTCTAGAAATCAAATGTCCAACCTGCCTCAGTGACAGTATAAAGAAAAATGGCATCAAAGTAGATGGGAAACAAAACTATCAGTGCAAAGACTGTAAACGTCAGTTTATTGGTGACCATGCTCTGAGCTATCTAGGATGTCATTCAGGCATTACTCGAAAAATATTACAGTTGATGGTCAGAGGTAGTGGTATACGAGATATCGCTGAAGTTGAGCGAATCAGTATCGGTAAAGTTTTACGTACTTTAACCGAATCGACCTACCAAATTCAGCCTAAACAAAGTCATTATGAGTCTCTTGAAGTTGATGAGTTTTGGACTTTTGTGGGAAATAAAAATAATAAACAATGGCTTATTTACGCCTACCATCGAGAAACAGGTGAGATTGTTGCTTATTTTTGGGGTAAAAGAGACTTAGCTACAGTTCAACGATTGAAGGCAAAGCTTAAACAATTAGGTATTCACTACACCCGAATTGCAAGTGATCATTGGGACAGTTTCATAACTGCTTTTAAAAACTGCAAGCAAAGTATTGGTAAATTTTTTACTGTAGGTATTGAAGGTAATAATTGCAAAATAAGGCATCGAATTAGGCGCGGTTTTAGAAGGAGTTGTAATTTTTCAAAAAAGATTGAAAACCATTTTAAAGCTTTCGACTTAACCTTTTTTTACATCAATAATGGCTTCATTTAATGTCAGCATACTTTTTGAAACACCACCCGAAATTTTTATGGGTATCGTGTTAATAGGCTTAGCGTTACGACTTCTCTTAACATTCAACTGAATAGCCTAAGCAGAAAAGTAAAAACAACTACCTCGACTACTAAACACAATAAAAGCTAAAAGCAAGTGCTCTCAACTTCTCAACTCGCCTCCAAAGCGTCGCACTTCGTGCTTTGGCTTTGGAAACGGTTGAGAGAGTTTCGGCAATACTCACCCTAAGGGCAGCCATTTGAAAAAATGACATATCCCCTAAGTATTGCCGATTTACCTGTATATATTTGGCTTCGGAGCCACGTATATCGGTCGTATCCGCACATAGCTTTGCTGACTATGCAGACAAGGACTCAAAGT
>NZ_VPEE01000006.1:0-111796 GCF_013417345.1 Acinetobacter sp. YH16032
CCAAGCAGACGTGCACAGAAAACAGTAATCAAAGAACGAAATCTGAATCCTGTGCTTGACTTGGAAATGTCTGTATAGGACATTTCTATTTGGTTATTAGGTAGGACATTTCTACTTAGGAATAACAGAAATTCCCCTCAAAGTGTAAATTAATTATTTCTTTAAAATAGCTATATTCATTTTTTTCATATTCATTTGTATCATCCATAAGTAAGAAAACATGCGCTTTTAAAACCGTGTCACTTGCAGAACTTGCATCGTTCAAGGGACAATAAGCCAAACTAAATTGTAGTCCTTATTATGTCCCAAACTTTAGACGTTCTCGGCGGTATTAGCGCTGAACAATTCCTTACGGAATATTGGCAAAAAAAACCTCTCCTCGTTCGTAATGCAGCTCCTGAAATTGTGGGTTTACTTGAACCCAATGATGTTATGGAGCTTGCACTCGATGAAAACGTGACTGCACGTTTGATCAAACAAAAAGATCGTGACCCTAATCAATGGAATGTGAAGTCATCGCCACTGCTCAAAGCAGACTTCCAAAAAATGCCAAAATTATGGACACTACTCGTTCAAGCGGTCGATCACTATTCGTTTGATCTTGCTGAGTTATGGAAAAAATTTCCTTTTATTCCTCAATGGCGTCGTGAAGATATTATGGTATCTTACGCACCACAAGGTGGCTCTGTCGGTAAGCACTTCGATTTTTATGATGTATTTTTAGTTCAAGGTTACGGACATCGCCGTTGGCAATTAGGGCAAATGTGTGATGAACAGACAGCACTCGTTGCAGGTCAGCCTTTAAAACTTTTGCAAGAAATGGAAGTTCATTTTGATGAAATTTTGGCGCCAGGAGATTTACTATATGTCCCACCTAGTCTTTCTCATTATGGCGTAGCTGAAGATGAGTGTTTAACCTATTCTTTCGGTTTCCGCATGCCAAATATCTCAGACATGATGGATAGTCTTGGTGATTCTTTTTCAGAACAAGAACAACTGAAAAAACCGTTATTAGATATTACACGCTCTGTCAGCACTGCTGTCGGCGAAATTACTGATCATGAGCTTAGTTATCTGCGAGAACAACTTTTAGCTCAACTGCAAAATCCTGAGATGCTTAATGAAGCCATCATGTGTCTCGCTTCGCAACCAGGTTACCCAAACAATATTCCTGAAAATGACGAAATTGGAACAGGTGATTTAGAAGAAGCTCTTGAAGAAGGTTATTTATTAAAAATCGAACCTGCTTCACGTTTGCTTTATAGCAACTTCAATGATGAACTTACCTTTTGGGCAAATGGAGAACGCTTATGCATCTCCGAAGAATTTAAACCCCATTTAAAACGTATCGCTGATGGTGAAATGATCGCTTTAGATGAAAATTTATATGATCAACACATTCTTGAAGATCTCGCGGAACTCTTGAATAATTCGATCATTATGTTGCTTCCTTCGGAAGAAAACTAAACCCATAAATATAAATTGTTAGCTTACAGCTGTAAGCTAACAATTCACTACTTGTCTGATTCCATAGAAGTTCGTATGGTAATTGCAGTAAAGAACGATGGAAAATAAAAATGGCAAGTCCTGCTCAAGCAATAAGACATAAATTACTGAACACTTTTTTTTCAAGGCATTCTGTATGGTTCGCATGTATTATCATCGCCCTGAGTATTACATGGCTTAGGCTATTTTACAGCCCCCATTATATTTATTATTTTCTATCCGACAGTGTCATTAATATTATTTGGCTACTGACCAGTTTACTCAGTGTCTTAGGCCTATATGATGTACTTCAAAATAAACATTCGATTTTAAAGAACTACCCAATCATGGGGCATTTTCGCTTCTTATTTGAAGATTTCAGACCCGAAATTCGTCAATATTTTATTGAATCAGACCAAGACGCTTTACCCTTTTCAAGAATGCAACGTAGCTTAGTTTATCAGCGTGCAAAGAATGAAAATGCTGATAAGCCTTTTGGTTCAATTATTGATGTATATCAAGATGACTATCGTTTCATTACTCACTCTCTTGCACCGAAACTCCCAGCTGATACCAGCACCTTCCGTATTAAAGTGGGTAATGATCAGTGCGCTCAACCTTATAGTGCATCAATCATGAATATTTCAGCAATGAGTTTTGGGAGTTTAAGTGCTAATGCAATACGCGCACTTAATCTC
This sequence comes from Acinetobacter sp. YH16032, assembly GCF_013417345.1. Taxonomy (NCBI): domain Bacteria; kingdom Pseudomonadati; phylum Pseudomonadota; class Gammaproteobacteria; order Moraxellales; family Moraxellaceae; genus Acinetobacter; species Acinetobacter sp. YH16032. Next base: position 2,184 of record NZ_VPEE01000006.1, read on the forward strand.
GGTGCCCACATGGGTCAGTTCTATCATGATACTGGCGAAGGAAGCCTAAGCCCCTACCATCTTGAAAATAATGGAGATATTGTTTGGCAAATCGCCAGTGGATATTTTGGTTGTCGAACTGAAGACGGTCTATTTGATCCTGAAAAATTTAAAGCTCAAGCCAAACATCCCAATATCAAAATGATTGAGCTAAAACTGTCTCAAGGTGCAAAACCAGGTCACGGCGGTATTTTACCCAAACATAAGATTACAGAAGAAATTTCGAAGATTCGTGGTGTTCCTCGTGATCGCGATTGTATTTCCCCGCCAAGCCACCCTAGCTTTAATACACCGATTGAAATGATGCATTTTATTCAAAAGTTACGTGAACTATCAGGTGGTAAACCTGTTGGATTCAAATTATGTATCGGACAGCCTTGGCAATTTATGAGTATTGTCAAAGCGATGCTTGAAACCAATATTGTTCCTGATTTTATCGTCGTAGATGGATCAGAAGGTGGAACCGGTGCTGCACCGATTGAATTTAGCGATAATATCGGAACGCCACTGCGTGAAGCGCTCTTATTTGCACACAATACCTTAGTAGGTGCTGGATTAAGAGATAAAGTAAAAATTGGTGCAAGTGGTAAAATCATCAGTGCTTTTGATATTGCAAGTACCTTTGCCTTAGGTGCAGATTGGGTGAATTCAGCTCGTGGATTTATGTTTGCTGTCGGTTGTATCCAAGCTCAAAGTTGCCATACCAATCAGTGTCCTGTTGGGGTAGCAACACAAGATGCTGAGCGCCAAAAAGCAGTACATGTACCAACGAAAGCAGAACGTGTTTATAATTTCCACAAAAATACATTGCATTCACTGTCGGAAATGATAGCAGCTGCAGGTTTAAATCATCCGAGTGAAATTAAAGCTCATCATCTCGCGCAACGTATAAATGATCGTGAAATCAAAAATTATGCTCAATTACATTTTTGGTTAGAATCGGGTCAACTATTGAACTGTAAAGATAAAGACGAAGAAAATTTCTATTTCAGAATGTGGAATTTGGCAGATGCCAGCAAATTCTAGTTTCATCAAAAAGGTGCTGAAATCAGCACCTTTATTTTAAAAGTATCCTTTGTGACTTTGAGCATGCAAGAACGCTGGGATTAAACCCGTTAATGCTGCCCGTATATCCGCACGCTCATTGATCAACTGATGAGATCCCTCCTCTAACATGAGCAAGGTCTGAAGGCGAAACTTTCTGCGTATAAATTCGATATTATAACGCCAGTCTACAGTTTGATCTTGGGCACCTTGAGCGAGCCAAACTGGAATTCGGCATGCAGGTCGATTTTCCATTTCCAACATCCACTTTGACATTGCTAATATCCAATCCATCCCCATCATGCGCGGTTGTAGTGGGTCTTTTAGACGTACAAATCTTAAAAATTCAGGATTGTGATTATTGCGTTTAAAATGTCTTGGAACTTCACGTTTGATACGGCGAATGATGCCCAAGCCTACTGGATTATGCCACCATGCTGTTTTTGCAGGTCTGACTAATGGCGACAAGAGTAATACACGTTCTACAATTGGATTTTTACGTTGTTCAGCAAACTCCAACAAATGATGCATCCAAATTGCACCACCAGTACTCTGTCCAATACCTAGCCATGGTTTAGGCAATTGATCAGCTTGTTTTACATATTGGTGAACCGCATGGAGTACTTGCTGATAATGATCAAAATTCTGAATGCTGGCAGCATTGCCATCACTTAACCCATGTCCTGGCAAATCATAGGTCAAAACACTAAAACCTTGATCCAGCAATTCACCAATAATTGGTTGGTAAATCCCACTGTGTTCCAAATAGCCATGCAATAAGAATACAGTACCTTTCACCTGCTCTATGCGAGGTTGATACACCTGCACATGAAGTTTGAACAAAGGCATTTTGATATAACCCTGCCAATAATTCGCTTCAAGACGATCAAGTGCGTAAAGATGACGATAAGCTTGAATCTCTTTCGAAGGAGAATAAGGTCGATTTAAATTTAATGGTTCCAATCTTAAAGGTGTTTGTTCTCGATTCGGAATGGGTAAATCGAGTTGTTTCAACACATTTGGATTCAGAAATGGAATATCAGACATTATGGAACCTCCCGACAACCGCTAGAGCCAAACATTACATCTCTGATCGTGGCAAGTAATTCATAATTTGCACGACGACTGTGATCGTAATTTAATTGGCTAGGACGCCATGTTGTCAGCATTGTAGGCATAGGCGCTTCAACAGGAATTGTCTTGATACCGTTCAAAGCAAAAAGACGTCGTGTACGTGTCATATGATAACGATCGGTAATCAGAATCACTGTCGGCGCTCCTCCTTTTTTTTGTAATAATAATGAACTAAAGCGTGTATTCTCACAGGTATTCATGCTGCGTTGCTCTAATAGATTCGCTTCTACGCCACGCGATGCTAGCCAAGATTGCATGTACGGTGCTTCAACACCACTCAACACAATAGGTAAATCCGTTTGCTTCTCAATCTCAAGTGTTTTTTCTAGTCTAGAGCGTGTGTAATCATTAACTACGATATCAATTTTATTATCCCCTAGCGTCAACCCACCACCCAACACTACTATCGCATAAGGTTTATCTTGTTGATTTGATAAAGTTTTATTTTCATTTTGAATCAACGCGATATCTTTATAGATTTGCGGATCTAATGTTTGAACCTCATCATCTTCTAAGGGATGATTTCTAAGGAAAAATTCATATTTTTCCATCAAAGCCAAGCGCTGATTTTTTTCTTCATTGATGGATGAATTTGTTGAATCAGTTTGGCTTATGGCAACATCACTGGCTAAATCAGGCTGATCAATTGAGAAGACAACATCCTCTTTAGTTTCATTCTTTGTATTTATATCTGTAAGCAATTCATCTTTAATTTTTTGTTTTAATAACACATAGCGAGTTTGAATTTCAGCAAGCTGTTCAGCCCCTTGATCATTCAATTGTTCTTCAATAAGTTTGAGATAAGCTTGTCTTGCAATCCACAACCTTGAACCAGGCTCCAAATCCTCCTTATCAGTTAACGCTGCCATTTGCTGGCTCTTGGCCGCAATTTCGTCAACTTTGATAGGGACAAATGCGTGAAGTGATTTCACAACAAGTGCTGAATAAAATGGTGTATACCAGAAAACCATGAGACAGCTCAAAAGTGCGAATATGATCGCCATCATACGCACCGTTGTCACCATCCAATGTTTTCTAGACATACTGTCCTTTTTAAACCAAATGAGATTGAATAGAACCTTTTTGATCGAACAAAACAGGCTCAGGTTCTAATAAAATACCAAACTTATTTAACACATCTTGCTGCACAGAGCGATAGGTTGCTTGCACATCTGTAAGAGATGCATCAGCGTAATTGACTAAAACTAAAGCCTGTCGATCAAACATTCCCACTTTTCCTAATTTTTTTCCTTTCCAGCCTGTTTGGTCAATCAACCAACCTGCTGCAACTTTTACAGAACCATCCGCTTGTGGATAGTGTGGAATCGAGGGATGAAGCTGTAAAACTTCCTCAAACTTCGTTTTAATTAAAATCGGATTTTTAAAAAAGCTCCCTGCATTTGGATATTCTGCAGGATCTGGGAGTTTACTTTGACGAATTTTGATCACTTGTTGCTGTAAATTATATGGTGTGATGTCATCGCCCATCGCAGCTTTTAAATCGCCATAATTCATTTTGAGTTGTGGCTGTTTAAGTAATTTAAAGATGACCGCAGTAATAACAAACCGCTCAGGCTGAACTTTAAAAATGCTGTGTCGATATGAAAAATGACAATCACTCGCTTGGATTTGAACGATTTCATTTTTAGTACGATCAAAAGCCTCTACAAATTCAATAAATTCACCGACTTCAACGCCATAGGCACCAATGTTCTGAACAGGTGCAGCACCCACCCACCCTGGAATCAATGCGAGATTTTGCAATCCATAGAAACCTTGCTCTGTTGTCCATAGCACGAACTCATGCCAGTGACGTCCAGCACCTACTCGAATTGTTACATTGGTATCATCTTCAGCAAGCAGGACAAGATCATTTAAATGTAATTGAACAACTAAAGCATCTAGATGCTCAGGGAGCAACATATTACTCCCCCCTGAAAGTATCATCATGTTTAATTGAGCTTGCTCAGCAAATTCAATTGCTTCACGCAAATCTTGAAGAGATCGCACAATACAATAATGAGATGCAACAGCATTTAAATTCAACGTATTGAAAGACTGGAGTTGTATATTAGTTTGAATATCAATCATATTTTTATCTTACTCAACGTTTGACTGCTGCAACATTGGTTTTAAGTAACTAATCCATGCTTTACTATTCGACTCACATTGATCTAAGACCAACTCAAAGCCATCATCTCCACCATAGTAAGGATCTGGTACGGGTTGATTTAAATATGAAGGATCTTTGGCACTCATGAGCTCTATTTTTGCTCGCAATTCATGGTTTTGAAATATCTGCGCTGCTTCAACTTGCAGTTTCTGAATATTTACTAGATTTTCATGATCCATCGCCAAGATTAAATCGAATTCCTTAAAGTCTTCAATACGAATCTGTCTCGCACGTAATGAAGATAAATAATACCCTCGTTTCAATGCGTGCTTTTGACTTCGATGATCAGGCGCTTTGTTTGGGTGGTAGTTACTGGTTCCAGCTGAATCAACTTGAATATTTAATTTTTCTAAATCCGCAAAGTGTTTCATTACCACTTCTGCTGTTGGGGAACGACAAATATTTCCTAAACATACACATAAAATTTTGTATGGCATTTTCGTCGTCATCTTCGCCTCAAAAATACATATACTTTCGCAGTGCATATGTTAAGTTATTTAAGGAGTGAATCCTATAGAACTGTAAAACAATAATCTTATTTAAAGCGCAAAAAGGATGTGTGATGAGCCAATTTCAATTTCAAACTGTCGGGAATATTATTTCTGGTTTAGGGAGTATTCAACAGCTTGGCTCAATTTTAAAACAACATCGATTTAATAAAGTTCTTCTCGTCACAGATCAAGGAATTATTGATCATCACCTCCACCAACCTATTCTTCACATTTTCAACGCTACTGGGACTGAGTTCAGTATTTTTTCCGATGTCGTTGCAGACCCTCCTGAGGAAGTCATCTTAAATGCAGTAGATGAAGCAAAACGTTTACACATTGATGCAGTCATTGGTTTTGGCGGTGGTAGCTCCTTAGACGTGGCAAAAATTATTGCCGTACTTGCACACCCCAATCAAACCCAAACGATTTCTGAGTTATATGGCGTCAATCAAGCTCAATCGCCACGATTACCACTTATCTTAGTGCCTACAACTGCAGGTACGGGTTCTGAAGTTACACCAATCTCTATTGTCACTACAGGCAAAACAACAAAAACAGGAATTGTTTCACCCGTTCTGTATGCGGATACTGCCATTTTAGATGCAACTTTTACTCAAGGTCTTCCGGCTCACATCACTGCAGCAACAGGAATTGATGCAATGGTGCATGCAATTGAAGCCTACACCTCAAAACTAAAGAAAAATTTCTATTCTGATTTGCTCGCTAAACAAGCATTGGATTTATTGAATCAAAATTTAAAACTTGTTCTAGAGCAACCCCAAAACCTAGAAGCGCGCCAAAAAATGCTCTTAGGCTCTATGTTGGCTGGACAAGCATTTGCAAATGCTCCTGTTGGAGCTGTTCATGCGCTTGCCTATCCTTTGGGCGGGCATTATCACTTATCGCATGGTCATACCAATGCAATCGTGCTTGTTGAAACACTGAAATTCAATGCACCTCAAGCGAAGAAATACTATGCTGAACTGATGCAATGGATTGACCCATATAGCAAAGGCAATACTGATGGCTTATGTGATTTATTTATTGATCATATGGAAAGGCATGTTAGCCAGAGTGGGTTGAGCTTAAAACTCAATGAGCTAGGTGTACAAGAATCAGATTTAGAGATGTTAGCTAATGATGCGATGCAACAAACGCGCCTCTTACAAAACAATCCTAGAGCTCTAAGCTATGCTGATGCTTTAAGCATCTACCAAGCAATTTATCATTAAATGACTCGAAATCTTTAATCAACTTTCTGAATAAAATATGACAACTATTTCAAAAAAAACTAGAGCAGACTATCAATTCTTTTTTCCCATCCAAACCCGTTGGGCTGATAATGACGTGTATGGGCATGTCAATAACGTCACTTATTACAGCTACTTTGACACCGCCGCAAATGCGCTACTTATTCAACACGCACTATTTGACTTTAAAACATCGCCTATCATTGGACTCGTTGTTGAATCAAAATGTACATATTTTTCTGAACTATCCTACCCCGAAGTGATTGATGTTGCTGTCGCTATCGAAAAGATTGGACGATCTTCAGTGACGTATAGCATTTCAATATTTAAGAAAAATCAATCAGAGCCTGCTGCTCAAGGTTATTTTGTGCATGTATTTGTCGACCGTGACTCTCGTAAAAGTATTGAATTACCAAACTCAATACGCGAAGCCTTAACTACGTTTATGACGAAATCAACTTAAGACTTAAGCTGAATATTATGTAGCTCACCGCCGAAAATTTTTAACAAGTCTTCCACGACGGGTTCTTGATGAATCAATTCTTCAGCACGTCGATATGCCTTTTGCTTACGCTTTTCCTGCAGATCGAAAGGCGTCTCACCGTTTGGTTCGTTGTATTTTACGATTAATTGAGATTTTGAAAATGATTGCTTGAGTACTGCTTCTAAACTCGGAATGAGTGAGTGCAATAAAGCTTCGTATTTTGCAGGGATATAGAATTCACATGTTCCATCAATTTGACCTTGCATAAGACCTTGTTGTGCTAATTCTTGTACCGCAGGTGTTAATGGACTATTTCTGAACCAATATTCCCACTTTTGAGTATCCCATTCACCTACCAATTCGACAGGCTCAAGCCTTAAAATATCTTGAGGCATTAAACCTTTTAAGCCAGCATCTGCGACAACATTTTTATTCTCATCAAGTAGATCTAGACTTGGGCAATGAGTGCCATTCGATGATCCTTCTTCTTGAACTGACAATTCAGCGCTTTCAGCAGAATGTTCACTTGGCTTAGGCTCTAAAAAGAAAATATTGTCTTGATCAACAATAGAAGATTCAACAGGCTCTGAATTAAAGCTTGCTCCAAATGAAGTCAGCTCAATCCCCCCACTGCCTACCACAGAGTTGGTTAAATTCTCTTGTTTCACATCAACAGATACAGACTGACCGACATCATCCGCATGATTTAATTCTGTTGAATGCAAGTTTTCAGATTCAGATTTTTCAGGATGAACTAACTCCGTAGGAACAGCCTCATCATCAGATGCCATCATCTGCTGAAATAAGATTAGATCCGTATTTTCCTCATCATTTACATCACGACTACGCTGAATCGAACTCGTATTATTCTCAGGCGAACTGATTTTCGATCCTGCTTCTTGATGATCAGCCGATATAGATTCTGAATTCTCTGTCGAAATCTGATTGAAATTTTCAGCTTCTTTTAAGACATTTGATTGTTCTGGAGGTGCTTGAGTGGTCAGCTGCTCATTATTCACCATCGGGCGGAATGCCAACAACCTGAGCACACACATTTCAAAGCCTTGCTCTTGAGTCACTGCAATTTGTAATTCAGCACGACCTTTACATGCAATTTGATAATACAATTGTAGATCTTGAGCAGAAATAATGCTCGAAAGCTGCATAATTTTCTGATTAATCTCAGCACTATATTTTAAACTCAAGTCTGGTAAGTATTGGAGTAAAGCCAACTCATGTAAAGTTGAAATGAGTTGATCCAACACCAAAGAAACATCAAGTGCTTGTTGACGGAATTGGAGTAATAAAGCACTGACTTTAGCACGTTGATTTTGATGTATCGCCAAAATAAGGTCGAAAATAATCGTGCGATCAATCAAACCCAGCATTTCTTTCACATCTTGGTGGTGAATCGCACCTTGCCCATATGCAATTGCTTGATCTGTTAGCGACAGTGCATCACGTAAAGAACCTTGTGCTGACTCAGCGATCTGCCAAATCGCATCAGCTTCCGCATTAATTGATTCTTTAGTTAAAATTTGTGTGAGATGTGAAGTGATTTCATCAACCGCCAATGGGCGTAAAGTAAATTGCAAACAACGTGAAATAACCGTAATTGGAAGTTTTTGAGGATCTGTCGTCGCAAATAAAAATTTGACATGTTCAGGCGGTTCTTCAAGTGTCTTGAGTAAAGCATTGAAAGAATGTGTGGACAGCATGTGTACTTCATCAATGAGATACACTTTAAAACGACCTTGCGTTGGTGCATAAGGTACGTTATCCAATAATTCTCGTGTATCCTCAACTTTGGTTCGGGATGCTGCGTCAATTTCAATTAAGTCTATAAATCGACCTTCATTGACTGCGGTACACGTTGGGCATACTTCACACGGTGTAGATGTTACACCTGTTTCACAGTTCAGACATTTAGCAAGAATCCTTGCAATCGTTGTTTTACCAACGCCACGCGTCCCCGTAAAAAGATAAGCATGATGCAGTCGACCACGCTCTAAAGCACTGGTTAATGCACGCGACACATGGTTTTGACCAACCAATTCTAAAAAATTACGTGGACGATATTTACGCGCAAGAACCTGATACATGAATGCTCCCTAATTACAGGACTAAGCATACTGTTTTTTTTGGCAAGAGTGAATGCGTTACAGATCATTCATACATTCAAAAAACAATTTAAACCCAACTCTTTTTTCTTGGGAAAATTTAACCTGTTAAATTCAAACTAAAATCATCAAAATTTTCGTATTCCTCACCAGTCCCATCGATACGAATTTCTAGCATTTTGTTGACCAAATCGACAAGAATGATATTTCTGGTTGGAACACCGTTTAATTGAATCAAAGACTTCTCAGTATTAATTAATTTGAACTGACCTTTGATTTCTTCTGCTTGGTTATGACCGCTTAGACTTAATCGTGACAACACATACGTTTGGTCTGCGTTAAGTTGTAAATCTACAGCCATACCAGGACAATCATCACAACGCGAAAAACACCCCATACATGGCGTAGTACCTTGATATAAACCAATATATTGAGGTGTTACTTGATTTTTTATTGAATCATTCTGTTTCAAGAGTTGATTTGATTGCGTGGACTGATCGCAAGAAGCCATATGAATCGACGATATCAAAACGAATGGGATGACAGTACTACGGCGCATAATCACAAATCAATTTTAACAATTTTGTGAAAATTACCATATCTCAAGTCTGCGTATGAATCAATGCGTATGTTGGTGCACGTGAACCCCATCATCATGTAAAACTTGATCAGGGTAAGCGAGTCCAATCCCTTTAATTACTTCAGCAAAATATGACCCTTTATCTGTATAAACTTTAATAATTGCATATTGATCTTCAATACTTTGAGTAATCGTAAAATAGTTTAGATCAGCAGGATAATCCTCAAATTGCCCCTTATATCTCACAATTCCATCCTCAACTTGTTCAATCTCAGTAATTTCGGCCACACGATTGATACCAAATTGCAAAAGTTTCAAGGGAAATTTACTGCCCTCTTTCATGCTCGCCACTTGATCAGGGCTAAACTTAAATAAATAACCCGTGTCAGCCCGATGCTGAAAACTTTCTGGAAGAATCATATGCCGTTCAACATTTTGTTCTAGTACAGGCATAAGCTCAGCCATCAGATGAGAACTCGATGACTCATTCTTATTTTTAAGGCGTTCGTCATGAGCATAAACATTTTGACCCAGTTCATTTTCAACTTGATGCTGCTGTAAGCTTGCAGATGGTTTGTCTTTTTCGGGTTTTAGATATAACGTAAATGTAGCAGTCACAAAAACTGCTACACCCAATAAAATATAAATTACTTTCATAAATTATTTGAATAGCGACACTGCTTTAGCATTTTTATTAATCATAGTGACAGCATCACGATCATTCGTACCCCCTAATTGGTATCCATACTTTGGATGGAATAAATCTGGGCTTGAGAAATAAGAGATACTATTACCTCCCATAATCGTACTACCCAAAGGATGCTCCAAACCACGTGCTGGTCCAGCGGTATCATGATGATCCACCCCCATATTATGACCGAATTCATGTCGTAAAACCGTGACTCCACAGTTAATACTTCCACTACCGATCATATAATTGGAGTTAGGGTTTACAAGTAAGTACGCTAAACCACAGCCCTCTTCATCACCTTCATAATATATAGCATCAGCTTTTAAGCGATTACGCTCATTCTGAATAACTTTGTCCACACGACCAATATCAAGGACATTGTTTAATGTTTTAGAACCTGGTGTTTTATATTGCAGATAACCAACGTTGCGTAGATAAAACTTGGCATTTGAATTCTCTGCAGACACATTGGTTAGGTCAAAGCCTTCAATCAATCTAATTTTCGCTGCATTTGCACCTAATTTCTCTGCAACAGCAGGACTACTCACCAAAAGCATGTCAATCGTTGAACTATCAGCTTGCCATCCTTGAGATGTATAGACAAAACGTAGTGTTTCACCAGTTTGAATCGTTTGTCGTAAATTATTGGATGCCTGAATTGTGCTGCTCCACGCCGCTCCAGAACTTATGATTATCTTGTCATTGATTTGAGCACGATCAGGTAAATTAATTACTGATTGCCAATTTCCATTTGCCAACTTAACACGTGTCACTGGTTGTTTAGGATCAGGAACTTTTTGATTATTTAAATCTTTCGCTTGTATCACACGTTCTGGTGCAGAAACTAAAATCCACTTCGCTAATTCTTTTACAAACATAAATTCATATCGATCACCTCTATTTAGTTTTAAAGTTGCTGAGGTATTGATATTCTGATTTGAAATAGTAGCTTCCCATGTTGCAGTCGACTTCACGATCACACGATCACGGTCATATGCTGAACTTGGTAACGTGAATTGTGACACCCAGTTTCCATCACCAAAAATAATTTCAGTTAAAGGGCTATCGGTTTTATTTAACTGAGTACCCACTGAACTAACATTTATTTGCCTCGGCTTGATATATTCAGGAACCCATTTTTTTAGTTTTTGATTAAATACAAACCAATAGCGATCTCCTTTTTTTAAATTAAAATTACTCGAAAAAAGAAGATTTGTTGTATCAATTGATGAATCCCAGCCTGCATCAGATTCAATCAACATTACCGTACTGTTAGTTACATCGCTCGGCAATACTATTTTCTTTGCCCAAGCGCCATCTTTTAGATGAACTCGCTGTATTATTTGTTGATTAGATATAATATTTTGTACACTTGAATTATCGACAATGGCACTAGGTGTACTGTTGATTCGCCATTTTTTTAAAGATTCACTATAAATAAAGTCGAATGTGTTTCCTCTATTGATTTGAATTGATTCAAGTGGAATATCTATATTGGAAGTATCTAGATATGCCGTATATCCCGCCGATGAAGAAATTCTAATCTTGTCATTATTTTTTGGATTGTTTGGCAGATAGATTTGCTTCGTCCAATTTCCATCACCTAATTTAAATTCTAATTCAGCATAACCGCTCGGAATCTGACCGCTTTGCTGATTTTGGTTTGGTGTAAGTACTGTACTTGCCACAACACCACTCATCAAACAACCCATTAGTAAAAAGGTAATTTTTTTATTCATCATGTCACTATTTGTTTATTTTAGTTAAAGTTAGTGTACATTATAAATACAAATTCCCCTTTGTAAATGTTAAAACCATCCCTTTTTACCATTATTAATGTGATCCACACATCTCAATGCCTCTTGCGATAAACTCCACAAACGATAATCCCCTGTAATTGACCCAACAGGATAATTATGGGTATAGGCAAAACTTAATTTTCTTTCAGGATCACACCAAGCTCCTGATCCGTTGTAGCCCATATGACCAAAACCATTTTTTGCACTTTTACCGAGCGTGATAACTCTGTGATAACCCAAACGCCAATGCATAGGTATTGGCATCACCTTGTCTCGATCATAACTTTGAATTTGCGAAAGTTGTTTGAATACAAGTGGCTTGATAAATTGTCTTGATTCGAACTGACCATAGTGCGCCATCATGGCATAGATTTTCGCTAAACTTCTGGCTGTAAATACACCATTAGCAGCAGGAATGGGTTGAGTCAGAACACGATCATCAAAAAAGCTAAAACCCTTCATTCCCTTTGGAATCATTGCATCTATAAAATCATCAGGATTTTGACCAGAATATTGAATGATACGATCCGGAAATGAAACTTTCTGTTTTTTCTTCTTTTGTTGTGCAACTTGAGTAGTTGATGACTTTCTTTCAATATTTGTTTTTTCTAGAGGTTTGGCTATTCTTGAAAGTTGATCCTGAGGGACACCAAAATAGGCACCATCTAATTGAAGTGGTTCTACTAAATATTGATTCATCAGCTCAGAAAGATTTTGCTGAGTCGCTTTTTCAATCAGCCCTCCTAATAACCAGCCATACGTAAGTGCTTGATATGCATAATTTGAATTGGGTTTAAAACGTGGTGTCGCGCTAGCCATCACATTGAGCATGTGATCCCAGTCTGCCATTTCAGATGCTTGAGCAATGACATTTCTAACATCATATAAACCACTACGGTGACTCAATACGTCAGCCAAAGTAATATTAGATTTTCCATGTTCAGCAAATTCTGGCCAATAATCAGCTATGGGTTGACGATAGTCTAATTTCCCTTCACTCACTAGAATATGCGACAAAGTCGCTAAGATCCCTTTTCCGGTGGAATAGCACATCGCCATCGTGTCTTCTGACCACTCTTCACTCGAAGACTTTTTTCCAACATAAATATCAACCACTTTTTCTTGACCATAATATACAGCCAATGATGCACCACCTTGTTCAGTACGAGAGTCTTGTAAACGACTAAATAAATGTGCCAAATCTGCAAACTGATGGTGAACGATACCCTTATAATTATGTGTGTCAGCGTAAATTAAATCTTTTAGAATTTTCATCTTCTATCCTTGATTTATAGTTATAAAAAAGCCTAACAAACATGTTAGGCCTACAGCATCTATTAAAGTGGTTTCACAACACCAGAAACATGAGGTTTTTGTGATTTTGCATTACGAACTAACAAATATGTCGCTTGATCTCGCTCACCCGTTAAAAATTCAACCTCAGATGGTAAAAACATAGGCAACTTAAAATAAACATCAGCATCATAAGCATCCGGTAAACTAATACTTGCTAATGCTTTAGCTTTACTCCACATGCCATGTGCAATCGCTTGTTTAAAACCAAATGCTTTCGCTGTAACTGCATGAATATGAATAAGGTTAAAATCACCTGAAACGAGCGCATAGCGACGCCCCGTGTTTTCAGCGACTTTCCAATTACCCTGTGATTTAAATTCAGGCAACTGATCTTCTTTCGCCTTTGAAGCGGATGAAGTATTTGTTTTTTGACGAGAAAGATAGGTCGTTAAACCTTCCATCACTACATCATTTCCTACTTTTGCAGTCGTAATGAAGTCAAATTGCAAACCTTTGTCATGTGGTTTTAACTCACCAAATTTGCATGATAGCGTGATAGTTTCATTCACTCCAATTTTGCGATACTGCTTAACTTGATTACGAATATGAACCAAACCCAGCAAAGCAAATGGGAAAGGTTCTTGTGTCATCATTTGCATCTGCAAACTTTGAGAAATGACTGCCAAGTAAGTCGATGGTACATATCCATTATTCTTATAACCACAAATTTCGTTATAAGATTTTAAATGGTCATGATCAACACGATATTCATCAACGATGTAATCCACTTGTGGAAGTGTCTTTTCGCCTTTCGGTTTTTTAAAAATTAAACCTTTAATGACTTTAGGATAAGCTAAATAAGCTTTTGGCAATTGACTAAAGTGACGTGTTTTCATGTTAAAAATTCCCATTTATCTTTATAAAAAATTTACAGTTTGCAGCTCAACAAAACGATCATAACAAATCATACGAGCAATAAAGAGAGCAATGCCTGAACATTACTCTCTTTCATTTAACAATCTATGACCACTAAAGCTTAAGCACCTAATAAACTTTGACCGCACACACGTACAATGTTTCCATTCAGCCCCGTTGAAGCAGATGAAGCAAATAATGCGATTGTTTCAGCCACATCAACTGGTTGACCACCTTGACTCATCGAATTCATACGGCGACCCGCTTCACGAATTGCGAATGGAATCGCTGCTGTCATTTGAGTTTCAATAAATCCAGGAGCAACAGCATTAATCGTTACACCATTTTTCAAAATTGGTGCTGTAAATTTCACTAAACCAATCACACCAGCTTTAGAAGCTGCGTAGTTCGTTTGACCGAGGTTACCCGCAATACCTGAAATCGAAGATACGCAAACGATGCGACCATTTTCATTGATGCCTTCATTAGACAACAAATATTCATTCACACGCTCAATCGCAGATAAGTTAATGTTAATCACAAGATCCCAAAGCTCTGGCTTCATATTAGCAAGCGTTTTATCACGTGTAATACCGGCATTATGGACAATCACATCTAGCCCGCCTTGAGCAGCCGCTGCAGCTTTGATTTTTTCTCCAGCATCTGGTGCAGTGATATCAATCGCTAAAGTCGATCCACCAATTTCACTCGCAACACGATCAAGATCTGCTTGTTGTTGTGGTACATCTAAGCAAATGACATGAGCACCATCACGCGACAAAACATGCGCAATCGCTTCACCAATACCACGACTTGCACCTGTGACCACTGCAGTTTTGCCCGCAAGTGGTTTAGTCCAATCAACATCAACAACATTTGCTTTTGAAACACGAATGACTTGACCTGATACATACGCTGAGCGCGGAGAAAGTACAAAACGAAGTGTAGATTCAAGATTTAAAGCAGCATCTTGATCTACATAAACCAATTGTGCAGCAATACCTTTCTTAAATTCTTTACCTACAGATTTCACGAAACCTTCTAATGCACGTTGAGCAATCGCTTGTTTCACTGTAGGTGCTGATTCTGGTGTCAAGCCAACGACGACTACACGACCTGAAGTTTGAATTTGGCGAGCAATTGGATTAAAGAATTTATACAATTCAATTAACTGTTCAGAGTCCTGAATACCCGAAGCATCAAACACAACTGCTTTGAATTTCGACTCTTTATCGCCTTCATTAAACGCACCTAAGTTCAACCCTACTTTAGCTGCAGCTTGTTGTAACTCAGCATTGTTTCCCGCATAGCTGTTGGCATGAATATTACTCAGAACTTGCGCAATTTCACCATTAAAAAGACTTTTAGACGCAGAACCGAATAAAACAGCGCCTTGAACAACAGGCGTTGCTGATTCAAAGCGATCTAAGTGAATTGGAGATGGTAAACCTAAATTTTTGATGACAAATTTACCAATTGGAGATTTTGCAAAAGCTTGATATTGGTCAGTCATGAATATGATCTCTCGATAGAATAATTTTTTGAAGGATCTATGATGTAGATGAAGTTCAGTTCAAACTCTGATACTTAGTAAATTAATCGATCCCTGCGTTTCAGTTAAATAATACTTGAGTTACTCTATGTATGTCTTGACCTGAAAGCATTGCTAAATGTCATTTTAGTCAATACGACCTCTTAGCGATTATGCTAATGTAGCACTCAAGAATATCCCAAATATGCTTGGAAAAGCCTTATGAGCAAAACAACTCAAGAAAATCCAACAACTGAGAATTCTGCGAAAGCGACTGTGTCAAATACATCAAAAGCTCGTTCAAATGCGAGTAGTGGTAATGCAAACAGTGCCAACAACGCAAATACTCCAAAAGCGACTCGCCCTCGTACGTCGACGACTCGCAAAAAAACAGCAGCAACAAATAAAACTAAAGCTGAAAATCAAACTTCAGCAACTACGACTCAATCTTCCGCTGAACAGGAAAAAACTATGACTCAAAATACTGTACGCCGTGTTGCAATTATCGGTGGTAATCGTATTCCTTTCGCACGTTCTAATGGTGCTTATTTCACAGCCACAAATACGGATATGCTTACAGCAGCATTGAATGGTCTAGTTGAGCGTTTTAATCTTCAAGGTCAACGTCTGGGTGAAGTCGTTGCTGGTGCTGTACTAAAACACAGCCGTGATTTCAATATGACGCGTGAATGTGTGTTAAGCACAGAGCTTGCACCTGAGACTCCAGCTTACGATATCCAACAAGCTTGTGGTACTGGGCTTCAAGCTGCTTTCCTCGTAGCGAACAAAATTGCATTAGGTCAAATTGAGGTGGGTATTGCAGGTGGAGTAGATACCACTTCAGATGCTCCTATCGCATTTGGTGATGGATTACGTAAAGCCCTCTTAGAACTCAACGTTGCAAAAACAGGTAAAGATCGTCTTAAAGCGTTAACTAAAATTAACGTAAAAGATTTGCTAGATGCTCCTAAAAATGGTGAACCTCGTACTGGCTTATCTATGGGCGATCACCAAGCGATCACAACACTTGAGTGGGGCATTTCTCGTGAAGCTCAAGATGAACTTGCTGCATCGTCTCATCAGAAAATGGCTGCAGCTTATGAAGCAGGATTCTTTGACGATTTAATGACGCCATTCCTTGGCCTTGAGCGCGACAACAACTTACGTCCTGATTCAACTGTAGAAAAGCTTGCAAAACTTAAGCCAGCGTTTGGTAAAGGTGATGCTCGTACAATGACTGCTGGTAACTCTACTCCACTTACCGATGGTGCTTCTTGTGTATTATTAGCATCAGAAGAATGGGCTAAAGCAAATGGTCACGAAATTTTAGCGTATTTAAGTTTCTCTGAAACTGCTGCTGTAGATTTCATTGGTAAAAAAGAAGGTTTGTTAATGGCTCCTGCTTACGCAGTTCCACGTATGCTCGAGCGTGCTAATTTAAAACTTCAAGATTTTGACTACTATGAAATTCATGAAGCATTTGCATCTCAAGTTCTTTCTACATTAAAAGCTTGGGAAGATCCTAAATTCTGTAAAGAACGTCTAGGCTTAGATGCGCCTTTAGGTTCAATTGATCGTGCGAAGTTAAACGTTAAAGGCTCTTCGTTGGCTGCGGGTCACCCATTTGCCGCAACGGGTGGTCGTATTATCGCAACTGCTGCAAAAATTTTAAATGAAAAAGGTTCAGGTCGTGTACTTGTGTCGATCTGTGCTGCAGGTGGTCAAGGTGTAACGGCAATTATTGAAAAATAATTTCTATGACAACAAAAAAGCATCTCAATAGAGATGCTTTTTTATTTTGAGTTTTAGTGATTTAAAGCCTCAGGTGCATAACCCAGTTTAGCTTCGATCCCATCATAGAACCATTGAAATATAAACGTATACACCAGAATACTAAGCGTCAAAGCTAAGTCGACGATAAAAGCTTGTATGAGCGTTATATCCATCATATATGCAACAATTGGAATGGTCACTAACATCAAGCCACCTTCAAATCCTAGCGCATGCAATATACGAACTTTTACAGTACGCTTCCACTGATTGCGCGCTTCAATTTTTTCAAAATAATGATTGAAAATCATATTCCAGATCACTGAAAGTACGGCCATAATCACACCTAATGAACCTGCAATCTCCAGGGGAACTTCAAAAATAAAACTCAAAGAAATTGCGATGATCACCAATAGAATGATTTCATAGCTTATTGCGTGAATAATTCTTCTCTTTGAAAAAAACATGCGTTCACTCATCAACATTGTTATTCATGAGCGCATTTTATTTTCATAATATTGAATGATCGAGTTAGAATCTATCAAAATTTTTGAAAGAATAAACATGAATATTAATCAAGAACAATTGGTCGTTTTTAAAACGGTGATGGAAACAGGTTCTTTTTCCGCAGCCGCACGTCAGTTAGGCAAGGTCCCCTCTGCTGTCAGTATGGCGATTTCCAATTTAGAGATTGATCTGAATCTTCAACTGTTTGAAAGAGTAGGACGTGAACCACAGCCAACACTTCAAGCCAAAGTTTTGTATGAACGTACTAATCATTTATTGATTGAAATGAATCAATGGAAACAACATGCATTTGGTTTGAGTAGCGGCATCGAAACCGAATTAAATATTGTGGTGGTATCTGAGTTACTGCATAGTAGATGGACTGATTATATTGTTTTATTAGAACAACAATTTCCTCAACTACAAATCAATATATTCAGCGCACCACAAGAAGATGCTCAACAAATGATTTTAACGGGTAAAGCACATTTAGCATTGATGTTTGAGCGTGAACATATTGAGGCGAATGAACAATTCGTGGAATTAATGAAAGAAAGTTTAATTCCAGTTGCATCTGTTCATCATCCGCTGTGCCAAAATCAAAAAGTGAGCTATGAAGAAATTTTTCAAAGTCGTCAGATTGTAGTCGCTAGTCGCGATCGGAACATTAAGCCTGAATTACTCTTCTCCAAAGATGCATGGCGTACAGACAATCACCATTCTGCATGTAGATTAATTTCACAAGGACTTGGATGGGGAGTTTTACCCACTGAAATGCTTATCGAACAACCAACATTAAAGAAAAAACTTAAAGTTCTACGATTTTCAGATTTCACTCCAAAATTTGATTATTTTATCGATCTGGTTTGGAGTAAAGAGCAACCATTGGGCAAAGCTGCTCAATTTTTAATTCATCACATCAGAAATAAAAGAAAAATGTAGGAAAATAACTTGATTTAAAACTTTTGTAGCATGTTTCAAAATAATCATGTGTTATAAAGATGGTATAAGTAATGAAACAAAGAATTAGATCGCAATGACTGAAACAGCTTTATCTCAATTAAAAAACTTCACTACAATTGTTGCAGACACAGGTGACTTAAACGCTATAAAAAAATTTAAGCCATTGGATGCTACCACTAACCCTTCACTCATCACGGCAGCAGCTTCATTCCCTGAAAACAAAGAACTGATTGAAGCTGCATTTGATCAAGCAAAGTCAGAGGGTTATCAGTCAGATGAGTTAATCGATAGAACAATTGATATCCTGACTGTCAAATTAGGTGTGGAAATTCTAAAAGTAGTTGAAGGTCGAGTATCAACAGAAGTTGATGCAGCACTTTCATACGATACAGCCGCGACAATTGCTAAAGCTAAAGAATTACTCGCTCTCTATGCGACTTATGGTGTTGATCAAAACCGAATTTTAATTAAAATCGCCTCAACATGGGAAGGTATTCAAGCTGCTAAGGTTCTTGAAGCAGAAGGCATTCATTGCAACTTAACTTTGTTGTTTGGCTTACATCAAGCAAAAGCATGTGCGGATGCTCAGGTCACATTAATTTCACCATTTGTAGGTCGTATTCTCGATTGGTATAAAAAAGCTGAAAATGTGGATCACTATCCAATTGAACAAGATCCTGGTGTGCAATCCGTTAAACATATTTACCAGTTCTACAAACAAAATCAGGTGAAAACTGAAGTTATGGGTGCAAGCTTTCGTAGCGTAGAACAGGTTCTCGGACTTGCTGGATGCGACCTCTTAACTGTATCACCGAATTTACTTGACGAATTGGCTCAAGATCATCGCCAAGTTGAAATTCAGTTAAATGCAAATGCACACAGCTCAAATATCGAATCGCTTAGTCCAATCACTGAAATAGATTTTAAAGCGCAAATTCAGAAAGATCTTATGGCATCGCAATTATTGCAAGGCGGTATAGATGGCTTTATTAAGGCAAGAGATCAACTCAGCTCCCTGTTAAAACAATCATTTGGCATAGATGCTGATATTAAAGCTTAATTGCACCTATCCATCATTCTTTCAATCGAGCTCTTAGGAGCTCGATTATTTTTTAAGAGATAAATGAGTGTTTGGTATAACTGATCTTCCAACCTATTTAATAGGTACATTACTTATTATTTTATTACCTGGACCTAACTCGCTCTATGTCATGTCTATTGCGACTCGCTTTGGCATAAAAGTGGGCTATCAAGGTGCTTTCGGTATTTTGTGTGGAGATAGCATCCTTATTTTGCTAACTGTCTTAGGTGCCGCAACATTATTGCATCAATTTCCCTGGATTTTTTTCGCCCTAAAAATTATTGGTGCTTTATATCTTAGTTATTTAGGTATCCGTTTAATATATGCAGCCTATTTAACTTGGAAACGTCCAAGTAAAGATCAAGCTAATGTTTCTATTGAACAAAAACAAGAAAAATTTCATCCTTTTCGTACCGCATTACTCATCAGTCTAATTAACCCAAAGGCAATACTGTTCTTTTTATCTTTTTTTGTTCAATTTGTAGATCCAGCTTATCCTTATCCAGCCCAAAGCTTTTTAATGCTTGCTGTAATTTTACAATTGATGAGTATAGCTTACTTAAGTATGTTGATCTTTACAGGTATCAAAATTTCAAATTACTTCAACACACATTATAAAGTAGCTGCTGCTTCTGTTGCCGCTATTGGTATTTTATTTGGATTGTTCGGGATCAAACTTGCGACATCAACAATGTAATCTTAAGATCACAGACTCATTAGGGAAATAATATAAAAATGCTCATAAACGTGATAACAAGAATAAAAAAAGATTTTAGTCTACCTGCTGCTTTCGCTGGCTTTATTACATTTTTAATTGGCATTAGCGTTTCATCTGTACTGGTTATTCAAGCTGGACAAGTATTAGGTGCAAATCAAGCACAGATTAGCTCATGGTTTTGGGCACTGGGTTTGAGTATAGGATTATCAGGACTGATCTTAAGCTGGAAGTTTAAATATCCAGTTGCAACATCATGGTCGACAGCAGGATTAGCACTGATTATCGCTACAGGATCAGGTTACAGTTTGAATGAGGCGATTGGGGCGTTTCTAATATGCGGAATTATGACTGCTGTAATGGGCTATTTTGGAATATTTCAAAGAATTCTTGAGTTTTTACCACAATCACTTACAAGCGCCATGTTAGCTGGAGTGTTGTTAAAATTTGGCATTTCATTATTTACGGTCATGCAAGACCAATTAATTTATGTTTTAATCTTGATCAGTACATATTTTATAAGTAAAAAAGCATTACCCCGTCAGTCCATTGTCATTACATTGTTAGCTTGCATTATCGCCACACCTTTTTTCTTTGAATATACAGCAACCAAAATTCACTACGGAATGACGTACCCAGTATGGACTCAGCCTGAATTTCACTGGTCGAGTATTTTGGGTTTAGCTATCCCCCTCTTGATTATCAATATGGCTTCGCAATATTTACCTGGTTTAGCAATGATCAGATCCTATGGTTACAAACCTCATGTCAACCAATTAGTGAGTTGGACAGGAATTGCTCAAGCAATATTCGCTCCGTTCGGAGCATTTTCAACCAATATCGCGGCAATTAGTGCAGCTGTGAGCCTAGATGAACAAGTTCATCAAGACCCTTCAAAACGCTATATTGCAGGTATTGCTTGTGGTGTGTTCTATATTTTTATGGGCATTTTTGCGGCGACATTAACGGGATTGTTACTGTCATTCCCTAGAGAAATGATTACCACTTTGGCGGCGATCGCGCTTTTTGCCACGATTGGACATAACATCAGTATCGCATTTAAAGAAGATTTAGATCGTGATGCTGCTTTAATCACTTTTTTAATGTCTGCATCTGGAGTTCAGTTTTTGGGCATTGGATCTGCTTTTTGGGGTTTGGTTATTGGATTTATTATTTATCATTTGATGCGTATACAAATTAAAAAGCCTATTTAAAAAAATAGGCTTTTGGGAATTAAATTACAGGATATTCACCCGTACCTTCAGGCCAAGGTGTTAATAATTCATATCCTTCATCAGTCACAGCAACCATATGTTCCCATTGTGCAGACCAAGATTTATCTGCTGTAACTACTGTCCATCCGTCTTTTAATTCTTTAACTTTGGCTTTGCCTGCATTCACCATAGGCTCAATGGTAAACACCATTCCTTTTCTTAATACTAATCCCTGACCAGGCTGTCCGTAATGCAATACATTCGGTTGCTCATGGTAGGTTTTTCCAATACCGTGACCACAATATTCACGTACAATCGTATAACCTTCGCGTTGCGCAACTTGTTGAATAGCATGACCCACGTCACCTAGTGTCGCGCCAGGTTTAACCGTTTTAATACCTGCAAGCATCGCTTCATAAGTTGTATCGACTAATTTTTTTGCTTCAGGTTTAATTGTACCTACATAGTACATTCGACTGGTATCACCAAAATAACCATCCTTGATGATTGCAACATCAATATTAATGATGTCTCCATCCTCTAAGATAATATTGGAAGCAGGGATACCATGACATACAACTTCATTTTTCGAAATACAGGTTGTTTTTGTATATCCGTAATAACCCACATTTGCTGGCGTCACCTTGAGTGTATTGACGATGTAATCATTACAGATATCATCAAGATACTCAGTACTCACACCTGGCTTCACATAATCACCAATCATTGCAAGCACTTGTGCCGCAAGCCGACCCGATATTCTTAGTTTTTCAATATCTTGTTCAGTTTTAATGGTGACAGCTGTTGCCTTCATGATGAACCCCTTTTTAATTCAGGATTCATTATAGGACTTTCATTTATCGATCACAAACGCTATAGACTATCTGTAACTTAATCATTTTCGACTATTATTTAACCATTCAGTACATTATTTTATTTTGCGAATCAAGATCTATGCTCTGCTTGATTTCAATTCAATAAATAAATTTATTTTATTAGTTTTATAAATACATAGACTTAATTTAACTCATAATTTCCCATCCAATAAAATTATTCGCTTCTTGCTTTTTTACTATTCCATTCGATGGATGACCGCCCTCCCTATTTACTGACATTTGCTCTAAAATCGCTTTCTTTTTTCTTGAACCGATCTCCCTTATGACCAATTTGCGTACACGGGACATTATTGCCTTAGGTTTTATGACCTTTGCACTATTTATCGGTGCAGGCAATATTATCTTCCCACCTATTGTTGCTCAACAAGCGGGTGAACATGTTTGGTTAGCTGCTTTTGGCTTCTTAATTACTGCTGTTGGCCTTCCTGTTATCACGATCATTGCGCTATCGCGTGTTGAAGGCTCTATTCAACTTTTAAGCTCTCCACTGGGTAAGATTGCAAGTTTAATCTTAACCGTATCATGCTATCTTGCTGTTGGACCACTTTTCGCGACACCTCGGACAGCTACAGTTTCTTTTGAAATTGGTTTTTCGAGTTATTTTGGAACGTCTTCATCGACCTTGTTGATCTACAGTGCTATTTATTTTGCATTTGTAACGTTAATCTCACTTTATCCGAATAAAATTTTGGATACTGTCGGCTATGTTTTATCTCCACTCAAAATTCTCTCTTTGATCATTTTAGGTGGTAGTGCCTTTTTAGTTTCTGCAGATTATATCCCTGCACCTGTTGGAAACTATATCAATAGTCCTGTTTCAGAAGGTTTTGTTAATGGTTATTTAACCATGGACACTTTAGGAGCTTTAGTATTTGGTATTGTCATTATTAATGCGATACGTTCACGTGGTGTAAATGATCAAAAGTTAATTACCAAATATGCAGTGATCGCAAGTTTAATTTCAGGTATTGGCCTTACACTGGTTTACATTAGCCTATTTAAACTTGGACTGAGTAGTCACGAGGCTGCACCTAACGCTGCAAATGGTGCCATTATTCTCCATGGCTATGTTCAGCATGCCTTTGGTGACTTTGGCTCATATTTTCTAGGGGCGATGATTTTTATCGCATGCATGGTTACGGCAATTGGTTTGACTTGTGCATGTGCAGAATATTTCTCACAAATCACGAAGATTACTTACAAAAAATGGGTTTTCATTCTTGTTGGTTTCTCATTTGTCATTTCCAACTTAGGTTTAACCAAGTTAATCGCCTTCTCTGTACCTGTATTAAGTGCAATCTACCCACCAGCGATTGTGGTGATCATGATGGGATTTATGTGGAAGTTCTTTAATTCCGCTCCACGCGTCATTGCGCCTGTTACAGCGGTTGCTTTCATATTCGGTATTATTGATGGACTTAAGGTTGCAGAATTAGATCATTTCTTGCCAGCATTTATGAACAATCTACCATTGGCTGAACAAAATTTAGCATGGTTGATTCCTTCTTTAGTTGTATTTGTCATTGTCTACACACTGGATAGACTGAAGAAGTAAATTCAGGTGATTTATCAATAAATATTGTTTTACCCAAGCCGTATTTGTTCTGTAATCAATAATTGTCTCGTTTATCCAACAGACTATTATTGCTTACCCACCTTAACTTTGACCTCATCAGTCAGATTTGGAATGACTTTTGCTACTATTTATTTGTTTTGCAAGATGCTAAAAAGTAAATAGATTAAAGAATTACAAGAAACTCTATTCATCTCATCACGATTTATCGAAATAATTCTAGCATTTAGCTCAAATAATATTTTAACTTCAAATATTTCGACTTTTGTCATATTAATGTCATAATTTATTTACATAATAGAGTGTTAAAAACTTGCTTTATTCTTCAATCCCCTGTACAAGTATGTAAACAAAGTCGACTAAATCATTCAGATTTGTCATGAATTATCAGGAGGGATGGAGATGTTATCATTACATTTCAACAAGCAAGTCTTCATTAATACTCTTAAAGCGAACAACAATGCTGTCGTTTTTTTAAGCACAATGTTTGCTCTCATGCTGACACTTGTTGTGCAAGGTACAATTCAAGGCACGTTGAAGCTTGAATATTTTGCTTATGCACTTGCTGCGACGCTAGCATTTTACGTGTGGGCCTTTATTGACACGAAATATCGTACTCAAAAGCTTTCTGATCAAGAAGCACATTTAGACTAAGAGATGGATGCCAAAGCATCCATCTTAAAGTCAATGTCATCATTCAAATCACACTATCAAAATAACAAATTTTTCAATTCTGCGCTTCTACTGATTTACTTAGAATAACCCAATATACAAACCATAAAGCAAACCTAAGGTCGCCCCAACCTCACCTACGACCAATAGTACCATCGCACCTCTCATGAGCAATTTTGGTAATTCAATACGCCCTAATTGATGTGGTTCTTTGAACTGATTTGTCGTATCTTTCAATAAGCCATGCAAAATATAACTTAAAATTGAGAATGCAAAAAAGAAAATATTAATCAAAATAAAGAGCAAATTGATTGATTCATTCAATGCTGAAAAATATGCCATAACCGCTAGAATTAACGTTGCAGGTGCATATAGCAAACTACTTCTATGCGCAATATCAACATAATAATGTGCTCGAGCTTGTTTAGATAAGCTGATTTGCACATACTTCCAAACGCCAGTAAGCATACCGGTCAATAAAAAAATACCACTAAAAAATATAGCGAGTCGTACCGATAATTCCATTTGATCAACCATGATCTTACATTCCTTCGCTAGAATACACATTGCAATATGTATAGCATCTTATCTCATATTTCAAATTATGACTTGGCTATATACATGCTTTATATAGAGATTTAAGCCAAAAAAAAGCTCCTTTACGGAGCTTTTTTTATCAGACACTAAAGCGTAATTTTAACGGTTTTAATTCGATTATCTTCCATTTCTAGAATTTCAAAATTAACCCCTTGATGTTCGATCACCATACCAACATCAACCGCCCCACTCGTTTTATCTAAAATTAGTCCTGCAACACTGAAATAACCAGAGTCTTCTTGCACCAGAACTAAATCTAAAATATCAAGAGCCAGCTCTAATTGATATAGATCCAACATACCAGATGCCTTCCAAGTGGTATCGTCGATTTTGACCAATTCAAGCTGTTCATCAGCATCTGGGAATTCACCAGCAATTGCTTCAAAAACATCCAACGGTGAAATTAAACCTTGAATATTGCCATATTCATTTGTAACAAGTACCAATGAACCTTTTGAAGTTCTTAATGTATTAATTGCATCAATCACTTTCATTTTTTCATAAATGAAAATAGGACGCACACGTTTCATCAAATCTTTCAGTTGATCTGGATCATCTAATGCATCAATCAATTCTTTTGCACGTACAATCGTGATGACTTTATCTAATTGTCCACGGCAAACAGGGAAAAGACTATGAGGTACAGCTAAAACCTGTTCGCGAATTGCTTCGGCATCGTCTTCAATATTTACCCAAGAAATTTGATTTCGAGGTGTCATAATTGAAGCAACTGAACGTTCAGCAAGTGATAGCACACCACCAACCATATAACGTTCTTCATCACCAAAAGCTTGTTGAATTTCTTCAACTTCTTTGGATGTTGCAATATCGGCATCCAATTTACTGCCCATCAATTTCAAAATTGAATCTGCAGTTCGATGACGTAATGGGATCTTCGCTTGATTTTTTTCAAGATTACGATTCGAAAATTGATTGAATGCTTCAATTAGAATTGCAACACCAATACCTGAATAAATATAACCTTTAGGGATATGGAATCCAAAACCTTCAGCGATTAAACTTACACCGATCAATAACAAGAAACTTAAACAAAGGATAACCACCGTAGGATGGCGGTTAACAAACGTAGTTAACGGTTTTGATGCAATTAACATAACAACCATAGCCACAATCATCGCAGCCATCATCACGTAAATATTATCTACCATACCAATCGCAGTGATCACTGAGTCGAGTGAAAATACCGCATCAAGCACGACGATCTGAGCCACAACTGCAGCAAAACCAGCGTATACGACATTGTTATTTGTTTTAATCTCGGGTTTACCCTCCATTTTTTCATGGAGTTCATTGACAGCCTTATACACAAGGAATAGACCACCAAATAGTAATATCAAATCTCGACCTGAGAATGTTTTTCCAAAAATTTCAATCAATGGTTGAGTTAAAGTCACTAACCACGAGATCGCAAAAAGTAGACCTAGACGCATTAATAATGCGAGGGATAAACCGATTACACGGGCTTTATCACGTTGTTCTGGAGGAAGTTTTTCTGCAAGTATCGCAATAAATACTAAGTTATCAATACCTAAAACGATTTCAAGAATGATAAGGGTAATTAACCCTATCCAAATGCCAGGATCCAATAAAAATTCCATATTAGATCTCCTGGTTCTTATTATTTAAGATAATGTAAGAAGCTAAATTAGGCCAACACGGCGACGGGTCCATATATAAAGTTACCTTTTCAGAAATGATGAAACTATTATGCATAAGAATTTTATTTTGTAATTACTTTTTTTATGTTCAAAACAATTTTTATGTAAATTTAGATCATATCTTTAGTCGTAATTGCCATCCTTGAATAGTCTTTGACATTTTCGACACAAAAAAAAATATCAGTGCCAAGTTATAGTTCCTCTATTTTTCAATAGAATTTGGTCAGCGTGGAATTGACATAAAGATATAATCACGAAGATCAGAAGAGCTGTATTTTTAGAATCTTCTGTTTTGATATATATAAAGATATTTAAAGATCATTGAAATATGTTTTATAAAACTGAAGCCTATAGGTATCATGCCTTTTGTCTGATTTAAGGTAAGCGCTTGAACATAAGTTGATTATTTGAACAAAGTTCTTTTAATATAGGTTATGCTTCATGTAATATTTAAATCAATAAAAACAATTAAGTTACACTGACAAGGACGTAGCGATGTCAAAAAAATATGCAAAATTTTTACCTTCATCTGAAAATTTTGAACTCGAAAATTTTCCATTCTATTGGATCACTCAAGTCCATTCTCAGTATGTACTGAATGTTGACCATGTGCTCAAAAAGTATGGCGTTGATAATTCTCGTCGACGTTTGCTTGTCGCATTGTCTACTAAGCCAGATGCAAGTGTTTCAGAACTCTCTGACATGATTGTGTCAAAAATGTCGACGACTACAAAAATCGTTTACCGTTTAAAAGATGAAGGAATGGTTGATACTTACTCGTGTGAAAACGATGCCCGTATTACACGTGTGGTACTAACACCAAAAGGTTTGGAAATGACAAAAAAAATTAATGACCTGATGAGTGTGGTTCTTGAACAAACATTTGAGGGATTAACCCCACTTCAAATTGAAAAACTAATGGAAAGCTTAAAGCATATTTTCAAAAATTTAGCGCATTAATTTTCCTAAACTTTAGATTAAAGCCCATCATCAAACATATTGAGTTGGGCTGTATTGTTCTGCCGTGGTTTTGGACAATAAAAACATTCAAATTCCTCTACTGGAAAGCCTTCAACAAAGTTCTGAATGTCGGGGGATTTTAAACTCAACCACTGATCTAATTTATGGTGCGGAATAACAATTACTGACCGTTTAACATCTCCAGGCTCATGAAATTCCCTCATCATTTCGTGATGAATAGCATCCATGGTAATCATCGTTGCTGAGCGATAAATGCTTTGATCAATTTTCGTGATTTCATATAACGCTGCGATAAAAAATGCCTGACCATCTTTTCTTCTCACACCCCATCGTTGCGGTCGTCCATTAATATATTTTGCTTCATAAAACTCAGTGACTGGAATTACACCAAATTTACATTTTTCAAATGCTTCTTGAAAACTTCTTTTTTCGCTTAATGTTTCATTGCGTGCATTATAGGTTTTCTTCGCTATTTCTGTATCAGTTGCCCATTTTGGTATAAAACCAAAATTAACTAACCTCCACTCGTAGCCATGATCAGATTTAAATAACAACGGGGTTTCGTAGCTTGGATAAACCTCTTCCACATATTCAAATGGAATATGTGGAAGTTCTAATGCTTGGATTTGATGCGCTTGTATTGGCTTAAAGTTGGCACACATAGCATAATTTTCAATACTATAAAAAACTTAGGCTATTATAGCCGATCCAATTCAGTTCATTATGATGATATTGGTACTGTCATCCAGTGTGTACGCGTGAATTCATCCATAATCCAATGCCCATTAAAGCGCCCTAATCCAGAGTTCTTTTCTCCACCGAATGGTGCATTAGCATGGTCCGCGACACTTATACCATTAATATGTGTCATTCCAATATCGAGTTTTGAAGCGATTTCTACTCCGCGCTCTATATCAGATGTACATACAGCACCAGATAAACCAAACGGTGTGTCATTGGCGATTTGAATTGCATGTACCTCATCATCTGCTCTGATGATCGGCAGAATTGGTCCGAAGCTTTCCTCTTGAGCAATTGCATATGTCGGCAACACATCGATAAACACATGAGGTGAAACCAAATTATTTTCAATACCCCCAGCATAGACCAACTTAGCACCTTCTATTTGAGCCTGATCAATGATTCGTTGATGCTGCTTCACTTGTGTATTATTGATAATAGGCCCTATGAGCGTCTCATCAAGATTAGGATCACCCACAGGAATATCTTTTACTTTGTTTAACAGCTTTTCAACATATTCATTGTGAATCGATTGATCTACGATGACACGATTAGTGCTCATACAGATTTGGCCTTGGTGAAGGAAGCGCCCCTTGATCGTCAAATCGACTGCCAAATCTAAATCTGCATCTTTAAGAATTAATAATGGCGCATTCCCCCCAAGCTCTAAAGCAAGTCGTTTGATTCTAGAGCTAGCCATCGCTTTAGCACCAACATTTTTTCCTACTTCTGTAGAACCAGTGAATGAAATCATCTTCGGAATAGGATGCTCGACAAAATAATCCCCTATTTCACTACCACTACCCACAATGACATTCAGTACACCAGCGGGCACACCCGCCTCTTCAAACAATTTCCCTAATAATGTTCCACCTGTAACAGGTGTGTCACTCGCAGGTTTAAGTACCACTGTATTTCCACATGCGATTGCGCAAACAACCGATCGCATTGACAAATGAAATGGAAAATTCCAAGGGCTAATGACAGCAATAACACCCAACGCTTTGCGTTGATAAAAACTTTTTCTCGCAGGATCTTTACTTTCTAGCTGAACAGTTTGGATTTGATCAGGAAAAGTGAATGATTCTGAGATAATACCAAGCGCAGCACCCACTTCAATATTTGCTTTGAGACGCGTACTTCCAGACTCGGTAATCAGCCAATCTATAATTTCGTCTTTACGTAATTGTATAATGTCATGCAGCTTCTGAATGATTTTCTTGCGATCTACAGCAGAGGTAATTAAGCCAAGATCAAATGCTTGTTGTGCTGCAGAAAAAGCGAGATCAACATCAGACTGATTCGCCGCTTGAATTTGGTGTATTTCTTTTAAATCAAATGGATTTAAATTTTGTACGACACGCTCTGAAGAGCCTTTTAACCAAGAACCGTTAATAAACTGTTGATTTAAATTTGAATATTGCGTCATTTTATGTCCCTCTACATGCCACTTTTTACCCAATGGTCAACTATTTTACACAATCGTAAAAAAAGCCTCCGGAGAGGCTTTTTTATTTTAATTAGTCACCAGTGTAACCTTTAAGCTTCAAGCGGTAAGCATGAAGTAATGGTTCTGTATAACCTGATGGTTGTTCAGCACCTTTAAACACTAAATCATATGCTGCTTGGTAAGCATAACCGTCAAACCCAGGCGCCATTGGTGTGTACGCTGGATCGTTCGCATTTTGCTCATCTACAATTTTAGCCATACGTTGCATTACTTCTTCAACTTGCTCTTTAGTTACGATACCGTGACGTAACCAATTAGCAACGTGTTGAGATGAAATACGTAAAGTTGCACGGTCTTCCATCAAACCAACGTTGTTGATGTCTGGAACTTTAGAACAACCAACACCCAAATCAACCCAACGAACAACATAACCAAGAATACCCTGAAGGTTATTTTCTAACTCTTTGGTTTTCTCTTCATCAGTCCAATTCGTATCAGTCGCTAATGGTGGAGTTAATAAATCATCTAAAGGTAATGCTTCAGTTTTTAACAACTCTTGTTGACGCGCTGAAACATTACATTGGTGATAGTGAATCGCATGAATTACAGCACCAGATGGTGATGGAACCCAAGCACAGCTCGCACCAGCTTCAGGATGCTCAATTTTGGTTTTATACATATCTAAAAGCATATCTGGTTTAGGCCACATGCCTTTACCAATTTGTGCTTTGCCACGTAAGCCTGCTTGTAAACCAACCATCACGTTACGGTTTTCATATGCAGGGAACCAAATTTGAGATTTAACTTCACCCTTACGAACGAATGGACCTGCTTCCATAAAGGTATGGATTTCGTCACCTGTACGGTCCATAAATCCTGTGTTAATGAAGATGGTACGATCTTTCGCTTGAGCAATACAGTTTTTCAAGTTTACAGAAGTACGGCGCTCTTCATCCATGATCCCGATTTTAAGCGTTTTTGCTGGCAAACCTAGAGCTTGTTCTGCACGCTCAAATAGTTCAACTGCAAATGCAACTTCTTCAGGGCCATGCATCTTAGGTTTAACGATATACATAGAACCTTTACGAGAATTCTTAATTTCGTTTTGACCTTTGATGTCAGCAAACGTTAACAACGGTGTGATCAATGCATCCATGATACCTTCATAGATTTCTTGACCATCCACAAGGATCGCCGGGTTTGTCATCAAATGACCAACGTTACGAAGAAGCATCAATGAACGACCGTGTAAAGTTGTTTCGCCACCGATCAGATTCTTGTGGGTACGGTCTTTGTTTAAAGCACGAGTAATGATTTTACCATTTTTCTCGATTTTCTCTTCCAAAGTACCCTTCATCAAACCTAACCAGTTACGGTAGCCTTCAACTTTTTCTTCAGCATCAACCGCAGCAATTGAGTCTTCCAAATCTTGAATCGTTGTTACCGCAGATTCTAAAACAAGATCTTTTACGCCAGCAGCATCCGTTTGACCAATTGGGCTTGTCGCATCGATTTCAATGATGACATGCAAACCATTATTTAATAAAACGATTTCTGTCGGCGCAGACTCTTCACCATTAAAACCTACAAATTGAGCTTCTTTAGCCAAATTCGTTGTGCTGCCATCTTTAAGCGTTACCACTAATTTTTTTGCTTCAACAGCGTATTTCGTAGCATCCGCATGTGATCCATTTGCTAAAGGGAAAGTTTCATTTAAGAAATTTTTAGCAAAAGCGATAACTTTTTCGCCACGAACAGGGTTATACCCCTTACCTTTTTCCGCACCGCCTTCTTCCGAGATGACATCGAAACCATACAATGCGTCATATAAAGAGCCCCAACGAGCATTTGCAGCGTTCAAGCAGTAACGTGCATTACGTACAGGCACAACCAATTGTGCACCCGCCAATAGTGCGATTTCTTCATCTACATTTTCAGTTGTAATTTGAAAATCTTCTACTTCTGGTAATAAGTAGCCAATTTCTGTCAGGAAAGCTTTGTAAGCTCCTAATTCAAATTTATTATTGCGGTGCCATTCATCAATTTTCGCTTGAATGTCATCACGCTTAGCCAAGAGTGCTTTATTTTTTGGGCTAAGATCAACAACGACTTGTTCAAAGTTTTTCCAGTAAGTTTCACTGTCTAAACCAGAACCTGGTAGTGCTTCATTTTCGATGAAATCGTAGAGTTCTTTAGCAATCGCTAACTTGCCTTTCTGAATACGTGCAGTCATTGTCTTTCCTGATATTGCTACTTTTTATACAAGAGAATCTAGTATACCCATTTATAAATTGCTGAATAGTAATATCACATTGCTAAATAGTGATCATTTATTATAGACACCAATCAGATGAGACTTTTGATCTATTACTTATTGAGTCGTTTTAATTCAACAATCTAATTACAGTGTATAAAGTTTTATAAAGGTAGAAATTAGACTTAAGTGCCAATTTCCATCAAATCTGATTTAATTTAAACCAATATGTCTATTTTCTCTACGCTTTTAAGGAACGATTTCAAATTTATTCCACTCCAAATAAAAAAAACCCAAACATCATCTGTTTGGGTTCATTTGTGAATTCTCACATTTATTCAGCGGGCTTATCAATTTGTCGATGCGCAGATTGTAAATAGTCATCTGATTGCATTTCAAGTAAACGTGAACGTGTACGTTCGATTTCAAACGCTAATTTTTCGCCACTATATATATCAATGATACTGGCATGTGAGGTCAGTAATAATTTAACACCACGATCATAGAACTCGTCGACTAAATAAATGAATCGGCGTGTTCCTTCTGATAAATAATCATTCAGATCGGGAACATTACTGACTAGGACAGTGTTATAAGTGTTCGCAATTTCGATAAAGTCCGCAGGACTTCGTGGCTTCATACAGAGTTCAGAAAACTCACACCACAATACATCTTCAGTATGACCAATCGTATCGACATTACGTCCATTAATGATAATCGGTTCTTCACTCACATTTTGAGCACTGGTTAATGCTGAAAAACGTTGTGCCATCCATACCTGATTATCATGGCTTAAAGGTGATTTGAACAATTGCGCTTGTTTCAGTACACGCAAACGATAGTCAACACCTGCATCCACATTCAAAATGACACAGTTCTTTTTTACCATTTCAATCGTTGGAATAAAGCGGTCGCGATGTATGCCGTTCTTGTATAAACCATCTGGTGCAATGTTTGATGTTGCAACAAGTGTAATTCCACGTACAAATAGCTTTTGGAATAAATCACTTAAAATCATCGCATCCGTGACATTTGATACAAAGAATTCATCAAAACAGATCACAACCGCATCTTTGTAAATTTGATCAGCAACGATGTCGAGTGGATTTTGCTGTCCTGAATTTTTATTTAACTCTTTATGCACATATTGCATAAAATGATGGAAATGCATACGCGTCTTACGACGGAATGGTATCGCATCGTAAAACTGGTCCATCAACCAAGTTTTTCCACGCCCAACACCACCCCACATATAAACACCCTTAGGGGCTGTTTGACGGCGAAAACGTCGAAACGCTTTTTTAGAAGCTTTATATCGTAAGATCAGTTCTTCCCAAACACGATTAAGTTCATGTACAGCTTGAGCTTGAGCATCATCAGGCATAAATTGTCCTGACGAAATTGCGTGAGCATAACGTTCTGCAGGTGATTGCGGAGTGTGACTTAAACTATTTTGCGAAGAATGAGAATGGAACATAGATATTGATTACTTTTTTAGGCCGTCGGAAGTATAACGAATATTTAAAAAAATGATAAATAACACTTTGGCATATACCATTTGAGCATACATGCTGAGGTTATTTCCCATACTGTCGTGGACTTTGTCCAAACCATCTTTTAAAAGCATGGTTAAATGCTGCAGGTTCTGAATATCCAAGCATTTCAGCTATTACTTCTATCGAATACTCTTTGTACTCAATTAATCGAAGCGCTTTCTCTCGAATGAGTTGCTCCCGTATTTGCTTATAGCTTGTATTCAATTGGTTAAGCTGATGTCGCAAAGTACGCTCTGGAATATTCAAAGCTTGAGCAGTTTCTGCCATTGTTGGAATCTGCCCCGTTTGTAAATCCAAATAATCGTGAATTCTTTGAATCAACTGGTGTTGATTCAATTGTTGCGCATTTAATCTTTCGATCTCAGCATTACATCTTTGTTGGTAGACATTAAATGTGATTTGATCAGCTGAAGGCAACTTCAATTCTAAAATTTCTGCATCAAAAATCAGTCGAAATTTATCATGTTCAAACCGAACTTGCGCACCGAAATAATTCAAATACTTGTTCAAAAAAATGGATTCTTTCGGTCGTGAAAACGGCAATTCAACCTGCACTTCAGGAAAAGGCAATCCTATCATTTTGTAGATATCTTGCACGAATTTAACCGTACCTGAAATTTCACATTGAGCCCTGAACTCATCAACTTCACTTTGTAAATTGAGAGGCTCATAACATAAAGCCGCATAGACACTCGTCTGCTCTAATGTAAGTCTACCCGATAAATGGGTAAGCGCTTGATAGCGTATTCCATTTGTGAGAGCCGCACCGACATTCGGGCTTGTGACCAACAGCATAAGAAGCGGACCATAGCCTGCGAGCGCATAATGTTGACCGACATCTAAACCGAGCAACGGGTTAACCCCTTTAGCAATAATTCTTTGAATGATTTGTTCTAATTCAGGTTGAATCGTTGAACTCGGATCTAAAGCATCCGCCTTTAAACCGACAGCTTCCAATCTTTCGTCCACATTTATTCCGATTTGTCGCATACCCTGTATGAGATACAACAAACCGAGAATCGACCTTTTCATAAATCAGAATTTTAAAATTAAAGTTGCATATGTTTTACCCTAAAAAAAAGGGAAAGAATATTGCCGAAAATATCAATATTAAATGTCAATGAAATCATGTCAGTTTCAGTCCAGACTGATTATGATAGCTTCAAATAATATAAACGAGTATTAAAATGGAAGTTACATCAGATCAGCTAGATACAAATTCAGTCGACTTAACTGAAACGCAATTCATCAAGAAAAATACTAAAATTGCGATTATCGGCGCCGGATTTGGAGGATTAGCCACAGCTATTCAACTTCTTAAACGCGGTATTAAAGATTTTGTTATTCTTGAAAAAGCTTCAGATGTAGGTGGTACTTGGCGTGAAAATCAATACCCGGGTGCTGCATGTGATGTGCAGTCTCATATGTATTCATTATCTTTTGCACCAAAATCTGACTGGACAAAACGATATGCTGAAGCACCTGAAATTTTCCAATATATTCAAGACCTTATTCAAGAATATGATTTAAAAAAATTTATTCAATTTGATACCGAAGTCATTTCGACACGCTTCGATGAGCAAGCTCATGTGTGGGAAATCTCCATCAAGAATCAAAGTGCTCTACACAGTCAATTCCTTATTTTTGCCTCTGGTCCATTGCATATTCCTCAAATTCCAAAGATTAAAGGAATCGAAAAATTTAAAGGCGAAGTATTCCACTCATCATCTTGGAATCATGCTTATGACCTGAATGGTAAACGTGTAGCCAGTATCGGCACAGGTGGAAGTGCAATTCAATATATTCCTGAGATTGCACCAAAAACCAAACAGTTATACGTGTTTCAAAGAACGGCTGCATGGGTAATACCGCGCGATGAACGAGCTTATAATGCTTTAGACAAAAAACTATTTGCCCAATACGACTGGTTTAGAAAATTGCATCGAGCACGCTTATATTGGTCTAACGAATCACGCGTAGTTCCGATTGTAAAACCTCAAATGATGCGACTGGGTCAAAAACTTGCAGAAGCTTTCATTCGCTTCCAAGTCAAAGATAAAGAAATAGCAAAAAAACTGACACCAGATTACACCATGGGGTGTAAAAGAATTTTGGTATCAAATCGATATTTCCCAACATTTAATCGCAAGAATGTAGAGCTCGTGACGGACAGCATTCAAGAAATTACTGAAAATGCGATTGTTACCAAAGATGGTCAAGTACGAGAAATAGATTGCTTAATTTACGGTACTGGTTTTATTACTGATCCACGAATTTATTTAAAAGATTTTAAATGTTATGGCGAAAATGGTATTGAGTTGAAAGAAGCATGGAAAGAGGGTGCTGAAAGCTACTATGGAATTTCTACCAAAGGATTTCCAAATCTCTTTCAACTTTTAGGCCCGAATACTGTTTTAGGTCATAACTCTGTAATTTTTATGATCGAATCTCAAGTGAATTACATTCTACAACTGATTGAAGCTGTAGAAAAATCCAAAACCAAAGCAATCGTGGTCAAAGATGTAGTCCAAGAAGAATTCAACCGTAAAATCCAAGAAAAATTTGCAGGCACAGTTTGGCAATCTGGCTGTGTGAGTTGGTATCAGCAAGAAGGCGGAAAGAATTTTTCACTTTGGCCGAGTTATACATGGAAGTATTGGCTAGAAACCAAAAATGCAAATCTAGCCGATTATCGTTTCTTGAATTAAATGAATAAAAAAATCAGCTCAATTGAGCTGATTTTTTTTACTGAGCCAGTGCTTTTTGAATATCATCTTCGATGCTTTCTGGTTTAGTTGTAGGTGCATATCGATTAAGCACTTTGCCATCTTTTCCAATCAAAAATTTGGTAAAGTTCCACTTAATTCCACTTCCTAAAATTCCTTTGCTGTTGTTGGTGAGATACCGAAAAATCACATGGGCTTCAGGACCTTTTACATCCACTTTAGCGAACATCGGAAAGGATACACCGTAATTTCTCTGGCAAAAACTACCAATTTCTTCATGCGTACCCGGATCTTGCCCACCAAATTGATTACACGGAAATCCTAGTACCTCAAAACCTTGATCTTTATACTTTTCATACAGCGCTTCCAACCCTGCAAATTGTGGCGTAAATCCACATTTGCTGGCTGTGTTGACTATCAATAGCACTTTACCTTCATAGTCCGAAAATTGCTTATTTTCCCCTTCTAGCAATTCTGCCTCAAATTGATAAATATTAGTCATGGATAGGTTTCCTCATCATTTTTTTCTTGGGTTTTTAATTCTAATGAAGCTGAGTTTACGCAATAACGAAGACCTGTAGGTTCAGGTCCATCCTCAAAAACATGACCTAGATGTGCGTCACAATGATGACAAACAATCTCAGTACGAATCATGCCATGTGAGTGATCGTCATGTTCTTCAATGACTGTTTGGTTGATTGGACGATAAAAACTAGGCCATCCACAGCCACTGTCATATTTGGTTTCTGAAGTAAATAAAGGTTCGCCACAGCAACGACAAACATAAGTTCCTTCTTGTTTGGTATTCCAATATCGCCCTGTGAAAGCAGGCTCAGTTCCCTTTTGACGGGTAATGCGATACTCCTCTGGTGATAACTCTCTTTGCCATTCTCGGTCTGTTTTATTGAGTTTTCCCATGATTAACTCCTTTAAATCTTTGACATTCAATGTCATGCTTCAGTACCTTCATATTTACGCTAGAGCTTGAAAAATTTCTAGCTAAATTTCTACATAGATTGTGATATTTAGTAATCTATTTTTATTCACTCAAAAATAATTGGATGGGAATATGTCCGTTTTAGGTAACACTACTCCACGCGAAATTAAGAAATCGTCTAAGCTCGAGCATGTATGCTATGACATTCGTGGACCTGTGTTACGCGCCGCCAACGAAATGGAAGAAGCCGGACATAAGATAATTAAACTCAATATCGGCAACCCAGCGCCCTTCGGTTTTGAAGCACCTCAAGAAATTATCAATGATGTTGCGTTGAACTTACCAAATGCAATTGGTTATACAGACTCAAAAGGGATTTTCCCTGCCCGCAAAGCGGTTTGTCAGTATTATCAACAAAAAGGTATTTTCAATATGCATGTTAATGATGTGTATATTGGGAATGGTGTTTCTGAGCTGATTGTAATGGCTATGCAAGGCCTGTTAGATGACGGCGATGAAATGCTGGTGCCAATGCCAGATTATCCATTATGGACTGCCGCCGTTAATCTTTCTGGTGGTACAGCAATTCATTATAAATGTGATGAGGAAGACAATTGGTATCCTGATATTCAGGATATGGAAAACAAAATTACGCCTAATACTCGTGGGATCGTGATTATCAATCCGAACAATCCAACGGGTGCTGTTTATCCACGCCATGTCTTAGAAAAAATTGTCGCTCTTGCAAAAAAATATGACCTGATTTTATTTGCTGATGAGATCTACGATAAGATCGTTTACGATGGAATCGAACATGTATCGGTCGCTGCCCTTGCGGGTAATCAACTGTGTATTTCATTTAACGGATTATCTAAATCCTATCGAATTGCTGGATACCGTTCAGGCTGGATGGCAATTACGGGTGATAAGACACGTGCAGCAGATTATATTGAAGGTCTAGACATGCTCGCGTCAATGCGCCTGTGTGCTAACCATCAAGCTCAATATGCTATTCAAACTGCATTGGGTGGCTACCAGTCTATCAACGATTTAATTCGTCCAGGTGGTCGTTTGTATGAGCAACGCAATATTGCTTGGCAAATGTTGAATGAAATCCCAGGTGTAAGCTGTGTTAAACCTGAAGGTGCAATGTATTGTTTCCCTAAACTTGATCCTGAAATTTATCCGATTCAGGATGATGAACAGTTTATGCTTGACTTCCTCAAAGCAGAAAAAGTGTTATTGGTTCAAGGTACAGGATTCAACTGGCCTACCCCTGATCATTTCCGTGTGGTGTTCTTGCCTGCTGAAAATGAACTTCGTGAAGCGATTAACCGTCTAGGAAGATTCTTGGCGAAAATGCGTTAATTCAGTCGTTTTATGTGAATGATGTATTTAAAACCCCCAGATTTCAATGTGGGGGTTTTATATTTAATATTTTGATTATTTCATGATATGAATTTCATTTTTATTATATACAAGCACCCTTCTTTTCCTTTATCGTGATTAAGCATTATCCATGCACAATACTATAAAAAACATTTAGGGAAAAAGATGAAAAAGACGCTAACCGCACTGACTCTATCGATTGGCTTGTTATTACCCCTAACGAGCTTTGCTAAAAATAACGTTGTCGTCGTTGCAACTGGGGGAACGATTGCGGGTGCTGGTGCAAGCTCAACCAACAGCGCCACTTACACTGCCGCAAAAGTTCCAGTGGATGACTTACTGAATGCCGTTCCTCAAATTAAAGATTTAGCCAATGTGAGCGGCGTACAAGCAATGCAGGTTGCTTCTGAAAGCATTACAGACAAAGAATTACTTTCCCTTGCCCGCCAAGTCAATGATTTGGTTAAAAAGTCAGATGTAAATGGCGTTGTCATTACACATGGCACAGATACTTTAGAAGAAACCGCTTTTTTTCTTAATCTAGTCGTACAAACGGAAAAACCTATTGTTGTTGTCGGCTCAATGCGCCCATCGACGGCTTTATCTGCGGATGGCCCACTAAATTTATATAGTGCAGTTGCTCTGGCAGCAGACCCGAGTGCAAAAAATAAGGGGGTGTTCGTCCTTATGAACGATAGTATTTTTGCAGCTCGAGATGTGACTAAAGGCATTAATATTCATACCAATGCCTTTGTAAGCCAATGGGGAGCTTTAGGGACGTTGGTAGAATCTAAACCTTATTGGTTCCGAAGTTCTGTTAAGCGATTTAATCAGCGGTCAGAATTTAATATCGAGAATATTAAGGGTGATACACTCCCATTAGTTCAAATTGTCTATGGCTCTGGCAACATGATTCCTGATGCTTATCAAGCGTATGCCAAGGCTGGGGTTAAAGCCATTGTCCATGCAGGTACAGGAAACGGCTCAGTCGCGAAAAATATTGTTCCCACGCTGAATCAACTTCAGCAAAGTGGTATACAAATTGTACGTTCTTCACGAGTGCCACAAGGATTCGTTCTCCGTAATGCCGAACAGCCAGATGACAAATATGGTTGGGTAGTTGCACATGACTTCAACCCTCAAAAAGCTAAAATTTTAACCGCGCTTGCTTTAACCAAAACCAAAGATGCAAAAGAAATACAACGCATGTTCTGGGAATATTAAGCCCAATTTTCATGTTATAAAAAAGTGCCGAATGGCACTTTTTTTGATTGATATAAAATCGCCTTTATTCAAATCGAAGTTAATTTGTGCGAATCATATAAAATATCGTGGATTCTCAGCTCTAAATCACTTTGCATGATAAAATACGCTCTGCTCTTGTAAAGGACTCATCTATGCAGTTTGTTCATCTCGGTGTTCATACAGAATTTTCTATTACTGAATCAATCGTACGTATACCTGATCTAATGAAGTCTGCTGTACAGGATTCTATGCCTGCACTCGCGATGACAGATTTATCGAACTTACATGCAGCAGTGAAGTTTTATACCTCGTGTCTTAAAAAAGGGATTAAACCTATTTTAGGAAGTGTGATTCGTTTGAATGATGAATCACATCGTATGACTTTACTGGCGATGAATAATGAGGGTTGGCGTAGTTTAACTGAAGTAGTATCGCGCGGCTTTATTGAAGGACAACAACTCAGTATCCCGTGTGTAAAAAAAGAATGGGTGTTAGAACAAGCGCCGGGCATGATTGCACTTTTAGGGATTAAAAGTGATGTTGGAGAAATGCTGTGTTCAAGTAGCCCTGAAAAAGCTGAACCCTTACTTGAAGCTTGGATAGAAAAATTTGGCAATCGTGTCTATTTAGCACTCACGCGCACCAATCGCCCACAAGAAGAAGATTTTATTATTGAAGCTGTTAAATTAGCCGCAAAATATCAAATCGGTGTTGTCGCTCATAATGATGTTCATTTTATTAGAGAAGAAGACTTTGAAGCCCATGAAGCGCGCGTCTGCATCGCAGATGGCTATGTTTTAGGTGATAATCGTCGTCCACGTACTTACAGCCCTGAGCAATATTTCAAAACAACAGCGCAAATGGTGGAGTTATTTGCTGATATCCCCAGTGCTATTCAAAATACAGTTGAAATTGCTAAACGCTGTAATGTGACACTTCGCTTAGGTAAATACTTTTTACCTGACTATCCAATTCCTGAAGGTCATACAATTGATACCTTCTTTGCCCATTTGTCTAAAGAAGGATTAGAAGAACGTCTTAATCACCTCTATCCTGTGGAGAAACGTGGAGAAGACTGGCCTGAAATTCGCAAAGAATATGACGATCGATTAGATTTCGAAATCAAGATCATTAACTCGATGGGATTCCCAGGTTACTTCTTGATTGTCATGGACTTCATTCAGTGGTCCAAGAACAATGGCGTACCTGTAGGCCCGGGCCGTGGTTCAGGTGCAGGCTCATTAGTTGCATACAGTTTAAAAATTACAGATTTAGATCCACTACCATACGGACTTCTTTTCGAACGTTTCTTAAACCCTGAACGTGTTTCGATGCCAGACTTTGACGTGGATTTTTGTATCGCAGGTCGTGATCGTGTAATTGATTATGTAGCACGAACTTATGGGCGTGACGCTGTATCTCAAATTGCAACATTTGGTACGATGGCAGCGAAAGGTGCAATTCGAGATGTTGCACGAGTTTTAGGTAAGTCTTACGGCTTAGCAGATCGTATTTCTAAAATGATCCCGACTAAACCTTTGGGTTTAAGTTTAGAAGAATCTTTAGAAGCAGAACCACAACTTAAAGATATTGTAACCAACCCATCCAACCCAGATTATGAAGATGCATCAGAAATCTGGGAAATGGCGCTTAAACTTGAAGGAATAACGCGTAACACTGGTAAGCACGCAGGTGGTGTTGTAATCGCACCGACCAAGATTACGGACTTCTCAGCTGTACTGTGTGACGAAGATGGTACCGGTCGTGTCGCTCAATTTGATAAAGACGATGTTGAGGCGGCAGGACTTGTTAAATTTGACTTCTTGGGGTTGCGAAATCTTACTGTAATTGAAGATGCTATTCAGCACATTAACCAACGATTAAAGTTTGAAATACCTCTAAAGATTGAGAATATTCCGCTAAACGACAAAGCTGCATATTCGATATTTGCCGAAGCAAATACCACTGCGGTATTCCAATTTGAATCCGTGGGCATGAAAAAAATGCTCAAGGAAGCACGCCCAAGTAAATTTGAAGAAATTATTGCCTTCGTGTCATTGTACCGCCCGGGCCCAATGGATCTAATTCCAGACTTTATTCATCGTATGCATGGTGGAGAGTTCGAATACTTACATCCCCTATTAGAAGGTGTCTTAGAACCTACCTATGGGATTATGGTATATCAAGAACAGGTTATGCAAGCAGCTCAGTATTGTGCTGGATATAGTCTAGGTGGTGCGGACTTACTTCGTCGTGCGATGGGTAAAAAGAAACCTGAAGAGATGGTTAAACAACGCCAAATCTTTATTGAAGGTGCTGCAAAAAAAGATATCGATGAGCAAACGGCGAACCATATCTTCGACTATATGGAAAAATTTGCAGGCTATGGTTTCAACAAATCACATGCTGCAGCCTATGCATTGGTGGCTTATCAGACGGCTTGGTTAAAAGCACACTATCCTTCTGAGTTTATGTCCGCTGTACTGACTTCGGAAATGCAAAACACAGACAGTATTGTATTCTTGATTGATGACTGTCGTAACAATGGTCTCGACGTGTTACCACCTTCCGTCAATATGTCGATTTATCAATTCCATGCAATTGATGAAAAAACCATTGTATATGGTCTAGGTGCAATCAAGGGTGTTGGTGAAGCAGCAATGCAATCCGTGATTGATTCACGTAAGCAACTTGGACCTTATAAAGATTTATTTGATTTCTGCCATCGCATTGATCTGAAGAAAATCAATAAACGTACACTTGAAGCTTTGATTCGCTCAGGTGCATTAGATTGTCTCGGACTTGAACGCGCGACTTTAATGGCTCAATTGCCTGAAGCTGTACAAGCTGCCGAACAAGCTCGTTCAAACCGCGAAACTGGCATTATGGATTTATTTGGTGAAGTTGAAGAAGTTCAACGTAAACCTACTAAACCTGTAAAACCTTGGTCTGATGAAGTCCGTTTAAAAGGTGAAAAAGACACCTTAGGTTTATATTTAACGGGACACCCGATCGATGTATATCGCCCTGAATTAAAAGCGTTTATTTCTAACAAAATTAATGAGCTGACTCCAACACGTCGTGGAGTAACTACTGTATTTGCAGGCTTGGTTGTGGATGTCGCAAATTTCCCTAACCGCATGATGATCACACTCGATGATGGTACTGCTCGAATTGAAGTCTCAGCAAATCATGAACGCTTCCAACGTTTTAAAGACATTATTGTGAATGAAAGAGTGATCGTGATTGAAGGTGAAATTTATGAGCGTGAAGGCTTCGACCGTCCGATGGGACGTCTTACAAAAGCGTTTACATTAAATGAAATTCGTCAAAAACGTGCGAATCACATCCTCATCAAATTACAACCTGAGCATATTCAGCCAAATCTTGGTCAAGAGCTTTCGCAGATCATTCAACCATTTTGTAATGTAGATATGTGTCAGCATGTGCCATTACAAGTACAACTCGACTTTCCATATGCAACGGCTGATTTTCATTTACCACCGCAATGGAATGTCGCACCACTCGATGACTTATTGTTCAAACTGCGCGACTATTTTGGTAAAGAGGCCTTACATGTGGAGTATCATGTCAAGTCAAAAGCTGCACGTTCCCACGCCGTAGAACCAAAATCAGAACCAGTCATCACATCACATGCCTCTCCACCTGATCAGATCAGTATGGATGAAGCAATGGATCAATACATGACGGAAGTCAGTCAATACTCTTAATTTTGGAAGATTTATGAATTTAATTGATAATGCTGCTGTCTCAGCGCATTTGTCTCATGTGCGTATTGTTATGGTGAATACTACCCTGCCTGCGAATATCGGTAGCGCACTTAGAGCAATGAAAACCATGGGGCTTTCAAAATTGGTTTTAGTTGCACCTAAAA
Organism: Acinetobacter sp. YH16032; assembly: GCF_013417345.1. Classification (NCBI taxonomy): domain Bacteria; kingdom Pseudomonadati; phylum Pseudomonadota; class Gammaproteobacteria; order Moraxellales; family Moraxellaceae; genus Acinetobacter; species Acinetobacter sp. YH16032. The sequence goes on from NZ_VPEE01000006.1 coordinate 46,572, forward strand.
CTTATCCTCACCCTGATATTGATGCACTTGCAGCCGGTGCAACCGATTTAATTGATCAAATTCAGATTGTAGAAACGCTTGAAGAAGCCATCGCAGATTGTCATTTAGTCTTTGGTACAAGTGCTCGTAGCCGAACTATTCCATGGCCTTTATTAGATGCTCGGCCTGCTGCTGATAAATCGATGCAAGCGGTGATCAAAGAACAACAAGAAATTGCCGTAATATTTGGGCGTGAAGATCGCGGATTAACCAATGAAGAGTTGGCCTTGGCGAATTACCATGTGACCATCCCTGTGAATACAGACTATGGGGTACTCAATGTCGCTCAAGCCATTCAAATTATTTGCTATGAAATGCGAATGGCGACCACGGCTCTCATGGAACAAGTTGAAGATCCTCAAGCAGTTATGAAAGTGACTGATGAAGATTCTATGCATTGGGATGAGCCGTTGGTAACACATCAACAGATGGAACAATTTTATCCTCATTTTGAAAAAATGTTGCACGAAATCGAGTTTTTAGACCCAGAAAACCCACGATTATTGCCTTTACGCTTGCGTCGCTTATTCGGACGTATACAATTAGATCGTATGGAGTACCATCTTCTTAGAGGTATTTTCAGTCGTGTTCAGGCATTGAACAATGGCACATGGAAAAAGTCAGATTCTAAAGAGAAATCAAAAGATGCTTAAACAGCTTAAAGAAGATATTCAAGCTGTGTTTGCCCGCGATCCTGCGGCGCGCAACACATTTGAAGTTTTAACCACTTATCCAGGAATTCACGCACTGATTATGCATCGTGTTGCGCATGAGCTTTGGAAAAAAGAGTGTAAAACTTCAGCCCGCATGCTGTCTTCTTTTAGTCGTTTTGCAACTGGTATCGAAATTCACCCAGGTGCCAAAATTGGCAAACGTTTTTTTATTGATCACGGTATGGGTGTGGTCATTGGGGAAACAGCTGAAATTGGTGATGATGTGACGCTCTATCATGGCGTGACATTAGGTGGCACGACTTGGAATAAAGGCAAACGTCACCCAACTTTAGAAGATGGTGTAGTCGTTGGCGCAGGTGCGAAAATTTTAGGACCATTTACCGTGCATAAGAATGCGAAGGTGGGTTCGAATGCTGTGGTCACTAAAGAAGTACCTGAAGGTGCTACTGCCGTAGGTAACCCAGCGCGATTTATTATTAAAAATCAGCAAAAAGATTTGGACAAAGAATCCGAACGACGCAATTATGCAGAAAGCATCGGTTTTCAGCCTTATGCGACAACCCAAGATCAATCAGATCCTATGTTAGAAGGTATGCGAGTATTATTGGATCGTATACAGCACAATGAAAAGCGCATGAACACTCTATGTCAGCGACTTTCATTACTTGATCCAACATTTAATAACGCTCAAAGTAATGGACAACCATTTAGTGCTGAAGAGTTAAAAATCATTGACGAAGTTCGTCGTGAGTGCGAAGCTCAAACTGCACAATCAAAAGCTTAATGTATAAGTTTGACTAAGTTAGGTGAATCTGAGTTGCATGTTGTTTCGTCTTTTCATAGACTCAGATACAACCTGAACTAGAATTTAAAAACATAATATTGGAAGAAAATATGACGATTAAGCCCCTCATTGCCACCATGATCGCTGTTTCATTATTGAGTGCTTGTAGCTCTCCAGCAGTTAAAAAACAATCTAAAACAAACGATCCAATCGTCTTTTCTGAGCCTGATTTAAGTGCGCCATTTTATGCATTAAATCCTTTTAATTATAGCCAACCACCAGTATTCGAGCTTGAACTAAAAAAAGCTGCTGCTGCACCACTTCAAAAACTTGAGGTGACTGATCCAAATAATCCAAACAGAAAGATGATCCTCGAACAAAACAAATTAATCGTACCGACTGTGAATAGTTCACAACGTGCGATGAAATACACAGTTTTAGCGGGTCAAAATGAAATCGACATTACAGAAATTGATGACTTCCTTCAGATGGTTGAAGGTAAAGCACGTCACTATCCTCCTCGCTTTACAGATCGTCAAGAACGTCGCGGTTTTGAAGCTAAATTACGTGAAGTTTCAGCTCAACTAGATACTTTAGCAGCGAAAGATAACGCGTCATTCGATATCTTAATTCGTGCATTTAAAGCAAGTATATTGGGTCGTAACCTTGATCTTGGTTCTGCTTACACCACTAAATCATTAAAATATGCACAACAAATCCTGAAGATCAACAAAGAAGACGCTGAAGCGAACTTCTGGTTTGGTTTCTCTTTGTCTGAAGGTGGTGGTCAAAAAGAAGCTATTCCATATATCGATAAAGCCATCAAAGCGGGTGTTCAAGAAGCTTATCTCGTAGCTGTTAATAACTACCTCGCATTGAGCCAAAAGAAAAATGCAATCACAACTTTAAAAAATTACAAAGTGAAATATCCTGAAGAAACTGAAGTTGCTGACCGCTTGATTCAAGAAATTGAGAAACAAGGTCGTTACAATGTTTGGCAAATTTTAAACAATCCAGCGAAATCATAATCTTATTTCACAAAAAATAGACTGATTATTCAGTCTATTTTTTTTAGCACTTATTTTTATCTCCCTAAAAATAACGTATGCTCAGCGTTAATGATTCATGCTGACAGTTGAAAATATATTTATGATGAACAATAAATACATTGGCGCCCTACTGATCGCAACACCACTATTTATGACAGGTTGCCAAGTCGTCAGTGTAAAAAATCAAGCGCTTAATGTCTCGATCGCGAATGAACGAGATAGCATATTAACGCGTAAAAAAATGAGTGAAGCGAGTCTGAATGTCCTCTCAATGACAGGCAGTGAGGCTGAAAGTTGTTCTAATGATCCCGATAAATGTGTATCTGATCTAAAAAAAATTAAACAAATTCAAGATGAACAACTTTATTCAACTGCAAGTGAAGCATATTTGACACGGGCATTAGCCCTCAGTAATTCTTCTGCTTGTAATACCAGTTTAATTAATAAATATCAGTCAGAAGAAAAGAAAAAAATTCATCAAGAAAACTATAGTCAATGTCTTGACCAACAGTTAGCAATGCTTGATAAAAGTATTCGTTATAGTTATGCCTATCTATTCAAGACAAAACGCCAACCAAGCGACCGTATTTTCGATAATAGACAAGTTCAAATACGAGATTTCTACAATCAAGCCTTGGCAAAAATGGTGATGACCTATGGTATGCGCTATACGGGTGAAAAAGTTCCCAAACAAATAAAAATTGGTGAAAGCATTTATACCATCAACTATGACCATTACCCTCAGATTGCTAATCAAAAATTAGATAGCCTGCTTTCAAGCTACAATCTCAATTTTAGTGGCTTGCGTTCGATTAACCGTCGGGATGGTTTCGGTGCGGAATTTGTCGCAACGCTTCCAGCGCCAGAGCGAAATAGCGATTCAGGTAAATATATTGTAGATCCATTAAATCACGCTTATAAAAATGGTCGTAATCCTAACATTCATCCACCACGTTATCTTTCAGTCACGATGACCGCTGAGCCTGCGCGTCAAAGTAATGTAGAGGATATTCTGAATGACCCGCATTTCACCCTGAATATTTATGATCCTTATGGATTAGATCAATTAAAAGTAGGTGGAAAAGTTTATCCCTTAGCTGCGAATTACTCTGCACCTTATGGTTTGTGGCTTGCCGAAAATAACTTAGGTGCTGCTGCATATTTGAGTTTGATTGATCGTGACAATACAATCACAATGCCCCATCTCTTTATGCTCGAACCCTATAATCCAAACAAAAAAATTATTGTTTTGGTGCATGGACTTGCAAGCAGTCCAGAAGCTTGGATTGCATTAACCAATGACATTATGGGAGATAATGTTCTAAGAGAGCATTATCAAGTTTGGCAAGTATTTTACTCAACCAATATGCCAATTTTAGAAAGTCGCTTTCAGGTGAATGCGATCATTCAACAAGCATTTAATTCACTTGATCAATCTACGGCGTCAGCTAAAGATGCAGTTCTGATTGGACATAGTATGGGTGGTATTATTTCAAGATTATTGGTGAGCCAAGCTGATTTAACACAACCTGCATTGTCTCAATTAAAAAATTCTCAAATTAGCCGTTTTAAGAATGAACCTTTATTTAAAGCTCGTTTACAAATCAAACCTGTGCCACAATTTAATCGTGCTATTTTCTTAGCAGCACCTCATAGAGGCACAGATTATGCTGATCGTTGGTTTACACGAGCTGCGCGTAAAATGATCAAATTGCCAGGTGCATTTTTGGGTGCATTTGCTGAATCGCTCTCAGATAAAGATATTAATATTAAACATTTTGTCAAAGACTTAAGTCATGGATTGATTCAAAATGGTCCGAGTGATCTGAGTCACAACTCTCCTTTCACCAAATTAACCTCACCTGTGACGCCAATTAAAGGATTTAAATTTCACTCCATCATGGGGAATGTGACTGAGAGTAAAGATCCTACTGTTATGTCAGATGGGATCGTGCCTTATCAGAGTGCGCATCTTAAAGGGGCACAATCTGAGATTATTATCAAAGGTGGTCACTCAATTCAGGAAACGCCTGAAGCTGTTTTGGAATTAAGACGAATCCTAAGACTTCATTTGACAGAGCTTGGAATTGCCAAATAACGATTTCCTTTAGCTTTTATCTGCCGATGTATCAAAGATGCATCGACTTTTTGTTTTTATAGTCCCAAAGGACGACTTTTGAATCCCACTCATATTTTTAACTACCTTCTCCATAAAATATTTGAGAAAAAATGGATAACGATTAGAACAAACTGGATAGCCTGACTCCGTTAATCACTGTTCAATAGATTCAAAGATAAATGAAATCAAGTGATATAAGGAGTTAGACCATGGGATCTCGTAGCAGCATCGAATGGCATGATTTTATTGAAGGATGTATCGATTTTCGACCAGAGGATGGCGTCTATCGTATCGCACGTGACATGTTTACTGAACCAGAACTTTTTGATCTAGAAATGGAAATGATCTTTGAAAAGGTGTGGATCTACGCGTGTCATGAAAGTGAAATTCCAAAACCAAATGACTTTGTCACTGTTCAAATTGGTCGCCAACCGCTCATCATTAACCGTGATGGTCAAGGTAATTTAAATGCAATGGTCAATGCCTGCGAGCACCGTGGTGCTACATTGACCCGAGTTGCTAAAGGTAATCAATCCACATTTACCTGCCCGTTCCATGCTTGGTGTTACAAATCGGATGGTCGCCTCGTAAAAGTTAAAGCTCCTGGTGAGTATTGTGATGACTTTGATAAATCATCACGAGGTCTAAAAAAAGCACGTATTGCAAGTTATAAAGGATTTGTCTTCGTTAGTTTAGATACAACAGCTACAGACACCTTAGAAGATTATTTAGGTGATACACGTGTTTTCCTTGATCTTATGGTTGAACAATCACCTACAGGTGAATTAGAAGTTTTACCGGGTAAATCAGCATATACCTTTGCTGGAAACTGGAAGCTACAAAATGAAAATGGTGTAGATGGCTACCACGTAAGTACTGTTCACTATAACTATGTCTCTACAGTTCAATATCGTCAGCAACTGAATGCACAAAAAGGGACAGGACCAAAGGACACACTTGATTACAGTAAATTAGGTGCTGGTGATGACACAACTGATGATGGTTGGTTCTCATTTAAAAATGGTCATAACGTTTTGTTTAGTGACATGCCTAACCCAACTGTACGTCCTGGTTACGCAACTGTGATGCCATATCTGGTTGAAAAATATGGTCAAAAACGTGCTGAATGGGCAATGCATCGTCTCAGAAACTTGAACTTATACCCAAGCCTTTTCTTTATGGATCAAATCAGTTCGCAACTTCGTATTATTCGTCCAGTTGCGTGGAATAAAACTGAAGTCATTAGCCAGTGTATTGGTGTTAAAGGTGAGTCGGCTGAAGCACGTCGTAACCGTATTCGTCAATTCGAAGATTTCTTCAACGTATCGGGCTTAGGCACACCTGACGATTTAGTCGAATTCCGTGAACAACAGCGTGGTTTCCAAGCTCGTTTAGAACGCTGGAGTGACATTTCGCGCGGTTATCACAAGTGGAATTATGGCGACAGCCCGAATGCTCAAACATTAGGGATCAAACCAGTCATCACGGGTACTGAAATCACTCAAGAAGGTTTATATGTCAATCAACACCAAGTTTGGCGCGATCTCATGTTAAAAGGCTTAAAAAATAAAGCACTTAAACTCACTGAAGATACTTCTGAACCACACGAATGCCCTGCATCACAAGCGACAACTGAGGAGGCTTAATCATGACACAAGCTCTTGTACATCAAGTTTCTCAATTTTTATATGAAAAATCTGCGCTTTGTGACAACTATGAATGGGACGCATATCTAGAACTCTATGACGAAGACAGCGAATACCACATTCCACAATGGATTAGTGACCATGAATACGTCACTGATCCAAACCAAGGGCTTTCATATATCTATTATGAAAACCGTGCTGGCCTTGAAGATCGCGTATTCCGTATAGGAACTGGTAAAGCTGCATCAGCTACACCCCTTCCGCGTCTCATGCATGCGATTCACAACATCCGTGTAAAAACACTTGAAGACGGATTATTAGAAGTTAAAGCGGGTTGGTCGACATTCTATAACCGCCAAGGTTTAGAAGGCTATTTTTACGGTCATGTCACTTATATCCTTCGTCAACATGAAGACACTTTCCGCATTCGTAAACAGCACACCATTTTGTTGAATGACAAAATTGATTCTGTGCTCGACTTCTATCACGTTTAAGGAGTAAAAGAATGAGTCATTCTGTTGCACTCAACTTTGCAGATGGTAAAACGTTCTTTATCTCTGTGAATAATGATGAGCTTTTACTTGATGCTGCGTTCCGTCAAGGTATCACATTGCCTTTAGACTGCCGTGAAGGCGTTTGCGCAACCTGTCAAGGGCAATGTGAAAGTGGCAATTACACTCAAGATTATGTCGATGAAGAAGCATTAACCGAACGTGATCTGGCAGAGCGTAAAATTTTAGCTTGTCAAACACGAGTGCAATCGAATGCTGCATTCTATTTCGATCATGACTCAAGTTTCTGTAATGCTGGTGAAACACTTCAACTCGAAACCAAAGTGACTCACGTAGAATTAGTCTCTGAAACTACGGCAATCATTCATGTAGATGCCAGTCAACATACGCAGAAAATTGATTATTTACCGGGTCAATATGCTCGATTAAAAATTCCTGGTGCAAATGATTGGCGTTCATATTCTTTCGCCAATCTACCGAATGAAGGTAATCAATTACAGTTTTTAATTCGCTTACTGCCGCAAGGTCTCATGAGTGATTATTTGCGAGATCGGGCAAAAGTTGGCGATACCATTTTACTCGAAGCCCCTCTAGGTAGTTTTTATCTTCGCGAAGTGGAAAAAGAAAAGCCGTTGGTCTTTGTCGCAGGAGGTACTGGATTGTCAGCATTTTTAGGAATGCTAGATCAAATTGTGAAACAACCTCAAATTCCACCAGTACATCTGTATTATGGTGTAAACAAAGAGCAAGATTTGTGTGAACAAGAAAGGTTAAAAGCATACTCAGCTAAGATTCCACACTTTGAGTATCATCCCGTAATCGGACAACCTTCTAATGATTGGACTGGAAAAAAAGGATTTATCCACGAACATTTAGATCAATCGCAATTAAGCGAATCAGCATTCGATATGTATTTGTGTGGTCCGCCACCAATGATCGATGCTGTCAAAAATTGGTTAGCTGATCACCAGATAGACAACGGACGTGTTTACAGTGAGAAGTTTATTCAAAGTCATAGCTCAAGATAATTAAATGAGCTGATGACAATCACTAAGGACTATCGTTAATATTCTTTGCAAACGATAGTCCTTTTTTGTTCTAACGTTTGAATATATGGAAATTTTAAATGCAAAAAATAATTGTAAATGACGTTATTGATCGGGAAAAAATGTCCCCTTTACAATGGACAGTTTTCTTTCTGGGGTTTCTGGTTTTTTTCTGTGATGGATTAGACACTGGCATCTTAGGCTTTATTGCACCAGCATTGTTAGATGATTGGGGGATTTCAAAACCAGATCTAGCACCTGTGCTCAGTGCGGCCTTAGTAGGCATGTCGATCGGCGCTATTATCTCAGGACCATTATCAGATAAATTTGGACGCAAGGGTGTCATCGTAATGACGACTTTGTTGTTTTCAATTTTCACCATCATGTGTGGATTTGCTTCTAACACCCAAGAACTTATGATCTATCGTTTTATTACAGGGGTCGGACTTGGTGCGGCTATGCCGAATATCAGCACAATGGTATCCGAATACATGCCTCTAAAACGTAAAGCATTCCTGACCGGATTAGCAGGTTGCGGATTTATGTTAGGGATCTCAAGTGGCGGTGTCTTATCTGCGTTCTTATTAGAGAATCAAGGGTGGGCAAATGTCATTATTATCGGCGGTGTAATCCCACTGATTGTATTGGTATTTTTGATTACCAAGTTACCTGAATCACCTCAATACCTCATCAAACAAAATCGTCAAGAAAAAGCAAAACCAATTCTTGAGAAGATTCACGGTCAAACATTTGATCAAAGTACTGTATTTGTTCTACCTGAAGCAGAAGTATTAGATCCTAAACAAAGCCCTGTTAAAATTTTGTTTAGCAAATACTTTTGGGGTTCAGCAATGCTTTGGCTGTGTTGCTTTACCAGCCTAATGGTATTTTATCTGTTAACCAGCTGGATGCCGACTATTCTTAAAACCGCTGGATTCACAACAGAACAGTTTAGTTTAATTGCAGCGATTTTCCCATTCGGCGGTGTAATAGGTGCATGCTTTATGGGGTGGTATATGGATAAAGTTAATCCAAATACTGTGATTAAATATTCTTATCTCGCAGCATTTGTATTGTTCTTCGTTGCAGCATTCGTAAGCCAAAGTATTGTTTTACTCGGTATTGCAATTTTCTTAATTGGCGCATTATTAGTGGGTGCTCAATCATCACTACTTCCATTAACAGCACTGTTCTACCCTTCAGTGTGCCGCGGTGTAGGTGTTTCATGGATGCATGGTATTGGTCGTATCGGTGCGATCTTAGGTGCGTTCTACGGATCACTGATTTTTACTTTTGAATTATCTCTTGCAGGTATTTTCTATGTCCTAGCAATTCCGACATTTATTTCGTTTATTGCGCTCGCATTAAAAGGACTAAAACAACCTGAATCAGCCAATACTGCAACTGCAGAGGTAACGCAGTAATCTCAACTCAGTCATTAAAAAGCCCCAATAAAGGGGCTTTTTTTAAAACATAATTTTAAGAGTTTCACTCGGGAGAACCCCATATTTGGCTTTGTATTCTTGAGAAAATCGTCCTAAATGTCTGAATCCCCAGTCATAAGCCAATCTTGAAATGGAAATATTTGCATTGTTCTGCAGCAAAGCATGATGAATCTGTTCAAGTCTATAGTTTTTTAAATAATCCATAGGACTCATATGCAGCGCTTGTTGAAACTCACGGTATAAAGTCGATTTTGAAGTCCCCGATATCATGACTAAATCTGATGCATCCAACTCTTGATCAGCAAAACGATGGATAAACTCTCTGACCACCATGACTGGCTTCGGAAGCTGATACTCTTGGAGCGATCTTAATTCATTGGAATAATTATTGTGCTGGGTTAAAAGCAAAGCCTTAATCAAAAAACTTTCATAATCTTGAGAAAGCAGATTTAAACCATCAAAACGAGAATAATCTTGCCTGAGCGATAAACATTGTTGAATATTATTCCACCACAATCTTAGGAAGTTATCTTCACTAAATGGCATATCTGGCTCAAAAATCACCCGCTCTTTAACAGGTTTAGAAAGCAAATTGGAAAGTACAGATTTGACACTTTCTTCAGGAATCACCACTTGAAATTTTTTACAATTACGGTGAATGATGAGTTCTTGCTGATCCTGACTAGAAACAATGATTCCATTATTACTGTGTGATAAATGAGTTTCTCCATTCATACGCAATGTTTGCTGTCCATGAATAGGCAAACTGATACTGTATGCACCTAGCTGCTGAATTTGAATAGACACATCTGTGCCATAACTGATACAGCCAATTGCCATTTTTTTACTCGGCAAGCGTATACCTGAATAATGAAAATCAAGCTGATCTTTACGAGCAGTTTCTAATTGATGTGAACCACAAATAAGGCTCATTAATCGTTGAGCAACGTTCAATTCACGCGATGCGTGACTAAGATCCTTATGTTGGCTGAGTGTGATCATCCTGTTCACCTAGCTATTTTGAATCATGATAAATACTATAAAACAATTTTAATAATAATGTCGAAATAAAGTCTCTTCGCTTCGACTAAATATTTAAATATATTTTTGAACACAGATTAGTAAATTAAAAAATACTAATTTGGTATCTTATATTACTTAATAGGTATTTTAATTTTTTATTATTTTTCATTAATTTATATTAAAATCACAATGATAAAAAATTCGGTTTTATTTGACATTCAGCGATTATAGAGATAGATTTTTAAATAACGTCCTAAGGATAGGGCTGATATAAATAAATGTAATTTTTTTCAATTACCACTATAGCTATTAAATTTTAAAATTATTATTTCTGGTCTGAATATTGCTTCATTTATTTATATCGTAAATCTCATTCCATGATACCAATTTAACACTACTGTCATGGTACGGACTACTAATGAGCCAAAAGGATTCACAATGAACCAGCTTCATTCCTCTCAGCTAACTGGGCAAAATTTTAGTAATGAATCAATTTTCAACAGTCAAAACTTGGTCTTCAATCAAGCAGATTTGAGCGAAACTTGTAAAAATGTAGGGCAAATTTTTAAGCCTCATGCTCTAAAAGTGTTAAAATCAGCTAAAAATTTTAGTGCAAGCATGCATCATGTTCAAACTGGGGCTCTTTCTATCAGCCGCTTGGAATATGGTGCAGATGTATTGATCGAACCAGATCAACTTGAAAAGTTTTATCTTATTCAGATTCCTACTCGAGGCTATGCTGAAATTGAATTTGGTCAAGATAAATTTATTTCATACTCAGAAGTAGCGTCAATTATCTCACCTGACCAATCACTCAGAATGCGCTGGCGTGCTCACTCCCCTCAACTCATTCTCAAAATTTCAAAAGATGATTTTGCACATCATTGTCAGCAACATATCGTGAAATCTGAACAAAAAAATGTAATTTTTAATCCTCGACTTGATTTTACCACTCAATCTGGTGGTTATTTTCTGCAACTTTTGAGAACCATGATGGATGCACTTAAATGTGAGCATCATCCTCTCCACCACCCACTTGCATTTAAGCAGTTTGAATCAAATCTATTTAATGCGCTTATTTATGGACAACCAAATAATGCTTTTTTTAAAGCAAATTCTCATCATGAGAAAAAATTAGCGCCCTACTTTATCAAACGTGCTGAAGCATACATTCACCACCACTTACATGAACCACTCAACATAGAAGTCTTGGCGGAACAATCAGGTGTAAGTGCACGAACACTCTTTGCAGGATTCAAAAACCATTTTGGCATTACCCCTATGGCATATTTACGTGAGCTTCGCTTTGAACAAGCTCATCTTGAACTGATGAATAATGAACATGCCACGGTCACTGATGTTGCATTTAAGTGGGGCTTTACTCATTTAGGTCGTTTTTCACAAGAGTACAAACGTCGTTATGGCGAGCTACCATCATCAACGCGTAAGATTACACAAAATTCACTCTTCTCTTAATTTTATGTCTGTCAATAAAAAAGCCTGTGAAATCACAGGCTTTTTTGATTAGAAATGATGAATGTATCGAATTTGGAATCGATCGCCTTCAGTTCTATTTTTTGCATCATGCTCAAAATATGCATTTGCGATGACATGATTTTTTGGCGAGTGACTATACATAAGTCCAGGTCCAACTGCCCACACACTTTCTTTGCGACCATCGACTTTTACACCATCGACTTTAGTATCGGTAAGCTGTTTTAAATAGTACCCACTTAAACCCAATCGAATCTGATCATGTACAGCATATTCAGATGCTAGGTTAATGTGTACTGCTTGCCCCGCTTGGATTTCATCAGCAGCACCAAAACCATAAGTTGGATCATCATTTTTAAAATTATACAAATAATGAGCGCGTGTTGAAGCTGTCCATTTCGGATTGAACCAATACGTTGCAGCCCAATATGGATTGAAGGATAATGCATTATTACCCGGATTAATATCACGGTTTTGCTGATATTCCCCTGTCGGCAGATTTAGCTGTAATTCAATTCGATGGACAAATTTTGGTCCCTGTTCACCCATGACTGGATCAAACTGGAGAAATGGACCAATCATCAAATCTCCAAATCCACTTTTAGCTTTTAAGGCTTGATTATTTAAACCATCGTCAACACTTATTTTACTTAAATAAGGGATAAGTAAATTCAGACCTAGACTTGAATGAGCAGTCGGTTTATAGGTCGACATGTAACTTAATTGCTCGACAATCACTTGATAATTTAAATCTGTTTTGGGCAGCGGAAGCTTTTGTCCATTCGTATCTCTCAACTTATCACTGTCATAATGTTGAAAATACGTTTGCGAATACCAACCAGGTCCAGCTGGTAGTCCACCATCTAGAAAGCTGGTCATACCCAAATTCACAGTCGGTAAATCATAAGCAAAAACATGTGATGAATTTGCTGTAGTAAACAAGGTTAAAGTACTTAATATAATTTTATTTTTCATGTGTATTTCCCATAAAAAAACCACGATTGTTCATCGTGGTTTTTAAAGCAATGATTAAAGGTCTGGATGGCTCGCTGCAATTTGGTAACGACCAGCATGAAACACTAAGGGCTCACCAGCAGTTTGTTGATATTTTTGAATTTCACCGATAAAAATCAAGTGATCGCCACCTTCGTATTGCTGTACATTTTTACAGACAAGTGTAGCAAGTGCTTCGTTCAGTAATGGAACACCTGTATCACATTCACCATGATCAACTGTGGCAAACTTATCTTGTGCACCACGGGCAAAATGGGTAGAAAGCTGATGCTGCTCCTTCGTTAACATATGAACTGCAAAGTGCTCAGCTGCAACAAAATCGGGCAAACTTGGTGCTGTTTTCGACAAGCTCCACAACACAAGCGGTGGATCTAATGACAACGAAGAAAATGAATTGGCTGTCATACCCACTTTTCGTCCATCCGTTCCACGTGTGGTGATTACGGTAACACCTGTGGCAAACTGACCAAGAAGATTACGAATCTCGCGAGGATTACTGATGTCAATCTCTTGCAGATTAATTTTATCTAATACATCCATTTTTAACACCTCAGTTCCATCAAGCCACTTGAGAAACTTGATCTGTTTCTAATAATTCTTTCGCTGCGTTTTCGTCAAACCACCACGGTGAAAAGTTACGTGGATCATCAAAATTATTAACGATCTGAGAAGCTAAATTGTGATTTTGAGAGGCTGCACCTAGTAGCTCAACAACATGAGGTCGAGGTGGAACCAATAAACTATTTGTCCAGCTCACGACTTTTTCAGCATATGACCAATATTTCTCAAACGTTGACTCCATCCAATCTTCAGTAAACGCTTGATTACCGTGTGCTAAGATCGCATCGAAATAAACCTTGCTACACTTAGCTGCATTATTTGATCCTTGACCTGTGATTGGATCATTCACCACCAATGCATCTGCCATACCAAATATTTTTTTACCAGAAGCCAATGTCATGACAGGTTTACGTACCGTTGGTGGGAAACGTCCTGCTAAATATCCGCCATTATCTGTCAGCGTTACGTCTTTACAACGCTCATATTCCCACGGCAAATGTTGTTTCAGAATTTCTAAGCTTTTATTTAAATGTTCTTCTGGTGTTTTAACTTCAGCCCAGCAATCCATAGGACCATTAGGAATCCCTTCAAAAACCATAATGTCACATGGACCATTTACTGTAAGCGCAGGAAAACAAAAATACTCACCCACCCCAGGAATAATATTAAAGCTCACTCTCGAGTATGGCGAAATTGGCTTCATTCCATTCACATAAGTCAAAGCCAATGCACGCTGAGGTTTGTCAAAAGTACTTCGTTCTGCGTCACGTACAAACTCTTTAACCACTTCACCTTTACCCGCAGCCAAGAGCACTAATTCATACTCGTCAGCCAAATGTTCTAATTCGTTTAGACCAACGTCTTGGAGTACAAACTTGCCTCCACGGCGCTGAAACTCTTCAAGCCAATAAGGCATCTTGACACGTTGATCAACAGATTGAGCATAACGCTCTAATCGCGCACTCCATTTAAATGCTCTTTCACCACTTGCTGGATCAACCAAAGCAAAACTAATACCTTCTACCGATGGACAATGCTCTTCCCAAAAATTTAGTCCTAAATCACGCTCAGTCTGTAACGCAGTATGGAACATACATTGACTAGACATGACTTTACCTTGACGAATCTCATCAGGAGTTTTATTCGATAAAATCGTGATGTCATATCCCTTATCCAGCAGTCCTAATCCAAGTTGAAGTCCTGACTGACCTGCACCAACAATTGCAATTTTTCTCATCTTTATGCTCCAATATTTAATTTATTCTGCTAAACGTGGTATTGCGGGTTGATTCGTTTCAGGCCCCATGACTGAATACCCACCATCTACCGCATAATCTGCGCCAGTCACAAAACTTGCAGCATCCGACAATAAGAATGTCACTACATTTGCCACTTCTGCCGGATTACCCAAACGTCCCAAGAGATGATAATCACTTGCTACAGCATCAGCTTTCGCACGATTTTGTCCACTCACTTCAGAAATCACTCTCGACCAAGTCCAACCTGGTGAAACTGAGTTGACACGGATACCATCTAGCGCAAAATCCATTGCCATCGCTTTGGTCAGTTGTAAAATTGCCGCTTTAGAAACTGGATATAACCAACGTCCCGTTTGAGCACATTGCGCTGAAATCGAGGTGAAATTCACCACTGACCCTTTATTTTTTTGCAAATCTTCATATACGGCACGCGTTAGCTCAACAATAGATACCAAATTGATATCTAATGCTTTTAACCAATCTGATCGTGGTGATTTGAAACCATCATCAAGATAGGTACATGCCAAGTTCACTAAATAACTGACTTCACCTAGATGATTTCTAATGCTGTTCACCGCTTCATGAATTGCGATGTCTGAAGTTAGATCAGTTTGTATAAACATCACTTCATAAGGATGTTGCGCAGCTATGGTTTTTCCGTAGTCATCAATGTCTAAAATGGCAACTTTAGCCCCTAAATTCACGAGACTTTGAACCACAGCCTGTCCAATCAACGTTGATCCTCCACTGACAATGGCAACTTTATCTTTAATATTTAATTCCATTTTTTGCCCCATATATTTTGATTATTCGATTGGCTTACCAGCACTCGACTCCCAACTTGGCATCAAGCCATTTGAAGGAATATCTTCATCTAAAAGTTTTTTCGCTGTTTCTACACCTGCAACAGGCAATCCTTCTGGATTAAGTAATCCGATTTGGACAAGTACAGAAGCTTGATCCCAATAAATATGTTCGTGACAAAGTTTTGGACCTCTAAACTGAATGACCCCCAACATTGGAATTTCGACATATTTTCCAGTCGGTTTTATACCTGGTAATAACCAATCAATTTCAGTGTCGTGAGTGAAACTCATGATGAATTCATCCACAACCTGAGTAGATCCCACAGTTCTAGAAATTGAGGTGATTTTCATATCTTGAGGGTTTTGATGTACAAAATGATATCGATAGAATCGCGCTAACTGGCTATATCCCACACCACCTGTCAACGTTGGAATGTGATTCACATATGGTTGAGCGACCATCGTTGCCATGGTTGCTGGTACATCGCGCGTGTCGAACTCATGTCTGATATGCTCTTCCCACAATGCAACTAAGTCATAGTGAGGGCCAACCGTTTCATGTAATGCTGTTACGGTACGTTCATGGGCAAATCGCGCCGATGGTTTGTGATAATGATCGCTGTTCGGTCGTGCAAATGCGTGATCAACACCTTCATAAACATAAGCATGAATATGTTTAAATTGTGCGCATGCTTCAGTAATTTGATTTCGCGCTTCAGCTGGACAGAATTGATCAAGTTCAGCCATGTGTAGCACAAGCTTACCCTTCACATTCGAGAGTTCATCGAGCGCTTTTTCAATGCCTACACCGTAGTAAGCAACCGAACACGCTAAGTTATCAATACGGCATGCAGCCAAATATGCAAGTTTTCCACCAAGACAATATCCAACCACTGACTGACCCGTAGTCGTGTCACACGCATCTAAAGTCGTTAAAAAATCTAAACTTTCACGAATATCATTTACACCCTGATCTTCATCATATTGCTGATAAAGTTGAAAAGCTTTTTCAAAATCCTCAGGTGTATAACCTAAATCAATGTTTGGTGCAGTACGCCAAAATAGATCAGGGACTAAAACGGTATAGCCTTCCTCTGCGAGAAAGTCAGCTTTTGCTCGCATCGCTGCATTGATACCAAATATTTCATGACACAATACAATCCCAGGACCTTTCTTTGCTTCTGGGACTGCCAAATACCCTGAATAGCGATTCCCCGATTTGGTAGTGATCTCAATCGTTTGACCTGTCATTTTTTCTTCCCTAAGACATCGAATATGATCTGATCATGAAATGAAATGCGATAACAAACTGTCCAAAAGATGCGAAGACTATCCAGAGACTGCTGATTCTTTACACAAAGAATTTGCATAAATGGATATCGAATTTAATTATTCAATGAACGAAATTGAGTCGTTGGTTATAATATTGGTTCGACTCATTTATCTTTTGCTAAAAATAGATCTTATAATCGATTTACGCATTTTTTCTCATGCTAAGCTTGAGCGGTACTTCTTCGTTTCAAAATTTAACTACAGGTTTTTTTCAAAGATGACTTTAGATCAATCCAATATCGATCTTTCAACATTGACGCCAATGATGCAGCAATATATGACGGTGAAATTACAGCACCCGCATTCGTTAATGTTCTATCGTATGGGTGATTTCTACGAGTTATTTTTTGACGATGCGCATAAAGCCGCCAAAATTTTAGGGATTACGTTAACCCACCGTGGTAAAGCGAATGGACAACCGATACCAATGGCTGGAGTTCCGTATCATGCAGCAGAAGGATACTTAGCGCGTTTAGTTAAAAAAGGTGAAACCGTTGTTATTTGTGAACAACTTGGGGAAGTCACTGGTAAAGGACCTGTTGAACGTGGTGTAGTCAGAATTATTACACCGGGTACATTGACAGACGACGCATTGCTGAATGCCCATCAGAGTTCAAATTTAGTATCCATCTGTATTAAATCTGATGAAATTGGTATCGCCCTATTAGATCTCAGTGCAGGTATTTTTAAAGTCCAACAACAAAGTTTTCAAGCTGAACAACTTCCTCTGGAACTTGCGCGTCTTATGCCAAGTGAACTTTTGATTGATGAGGATTTCAAGCATCCAGAAGTGGTTGAACAGATTAAGCAAATTCTTGATTGTCCCGTTACAAAACGCCCAAACGTAGACTTCAATCTGAATAATGCGCAAAAAACTTTATGTGATCAATTCGCCGTAAGTACTTTATCTGGTTTTGGAATTGAACATCTTGAGTTGGCGAAAGCAGCTGCGGCAGCTTTAATTCATTATGCCAAAGATACCCAAAAGACGGCATTGCCACATATTCGTTCAATTCGACTTGAACAAAGCTCCGACTTTATTGCACTTGATCCTGTGACGCGACGAAATCTAGAGATTATTGATCCTTTGTTTGAGCATGGCACTTCATTATTTGATTTAACCAACCAATGCCAAACGGCTATGGGTAGCCGACTGCTTAGTCGAACGTTAATGCAACCGATTCGTGATACTGCGTTGTTGGATCAGCGTCTAGATGCGATACAAACCATATTATCTGGCTATCATGAAGCTCCAATTCGTCTGGTATTAAAAGAAATCAGTGATATCGAACGCGTACTCAGCCGTGTGGCATTAGGAAGTGCGCGACCACGTGATTTAGTGCAACTACGTCAAGCATGTGCTCAGATCCCGTATTTACGCCATGCATTAGCACCAATGACCTCAACACCGCAATCCGCTTTAATCAATCAACTGAATGAGGAATTGGGTGACTTTAATGGTTTACATCATCGCCTCATGTCAGCCATTGTGGAAAACCCACCTGTTCTACTCAGAGATGGTAATGTCATTGCAAATGGTTTTGATCATGAATTGGATGAACTTCGTCAAATACGCGATCATGCAGGACAATTTTTAATTGATTTAGAAATCAAAGAAAGAGAAACAACAGGTATAAACACACTAAAAATCGGTTATAACCGAGTGAGTGGCTACTATATTGAATTAACCAGAGCGCAAGCAGAACAAGCTCCTGCCCATTATATTCGTCGTCAAACATTAAAAAATGCTGAACGTTATATCACCCCTGAATTGAAGTCTTTCGAAGATAAAGTGCTTTCAAGCGAATCACGTGCATTGGCTCGTGAAAAACTTTTGTTTGAAATGTTATTGGATGAATTACGTCAAGATATCGCCAATCTTCAAATGATGGCGAGCGCTATTGCTCAACTGGATGTTCTTACAAACTTCGCACATCTATCAAGATTATATAATTGGAATCGTCCGGAATTTAGCCCTGAAATTGGAATACACATTCAAGCAGGACGCCATCCCGTTGTTGAATCACTGATTAAAACGCCTTACACCCCAAATGATACTTATCTAGATGTGCAGCATCGTATGTCGATTATCACAGGCCCAAATATGGGTGGTAAATCTACATTCATGCGTCAGACGGCGTTAATTACGCTATTGGCATATTGCGGTAGTTTCGTTCCAGCGAAATCTGCAAAATTGGGACCTATTGATCGGATCTTTACGCGTATCGGTTCAGCAGACGATCTTTCTTCTGGCAAATCTACATTTATGGTGGAAATGACGGAAACTTCTCAAATTTTACATCATGCCACTCAACAATCTTTGGTATTGATGGACGAAGTAGGTCGTGGCACAAGCACTTATGATGGTTTGTCATTAGCTTGGGCGTGTGTTCTTGATTTGACGCATCGCATTAAATGTTTATGTCTTTTTGCAACGCACTATTTTGAATTAACAGAATTAGGCATGGATCCGTGTATTGATAATTATCATGTCACTGCGCAAGAAGTGAATGGTCATCTCATCTTATTGCATAAGGTTCAAAAAGGTCCTGCAAGTCAGAGTCATGGTTTACAGGTCGCTAAACTAACAGGTATTCCTCAAAACGTGATTAAAGAGGCTCAAGCTAAACTTAAAAAACTGGAGAAACTCCAACTGCAAACTCAACCTGTGCAAAAAGATCTGTTCTCTCAAGATTTATTTTCAAATAGTGAACCTGTAGAAAAAATTATTGAAGTTGAAAATGTGGTTGAAATTCATCAACCTTCTCAAGTTGAACAACTTCTTTCAGAAATTATTGTAGATGACTTAAGTCCAAGACAGGCTTTAGACCAACTCTACCAACTCAAACAATTACTCCAAAAATCTTAGTTCAAGCACACTCAATCAATAAGCCAGCGATCTGCTGGCTTTTTTTAATCACGATTTTTGAAATCAGAGGCAGAATGCCTGAGAATTTGCAAATTAGTACGATCTCATCATAAATATTATTGATTTAGTAGCATCCCCTATATTAAATATCAAGAAAAGGAATTGTTAGTTTCGTTCAATTTGCCTAAAATACAGCATTCGTTATTAGAACCATATTTTTTAGGTAGCTGACGCCATGACCTTTGTTGTCACTGAAAATTGTATTAAATGTAAGTATCAAGACTGCGTAGAAGTTTGCCCAGTTGACTGTTTCTATGAAGGTCCAAACTTTCTAGTCATTAATCCAGATGAGTGTATTGACTGCGCGTTATGTGAGCCTGAATGCCCTGCAAATGCCATTTTCTCGGAAGATGAACTACCTGAAGGTCAAGAAGTCTTTATCGAACTCAATGCTGAACTTGCAGAAAAATGGCCAAACATTACGCAGATTGGTGATCAACCAGCTGACCGTGAAGAATGGAATGGCAAACCAAATAAATTGCAATATTTAGAAAAATAATCCAATGAGAGATCAGCTTCGGCTGATCTTTTTTATACCCAATTGGTACATTTATTTGCAATTTATACGCATTCTTGATAATCAATTAGCATAAAATAGAAACTTATTTGCTTTAGTAAAATTTATTTATAATGAAATTAATTTTGAAGGGCTTGTGCTCAATCAGTGCAATATCGTTGATATTGATTGGATGTACGTCCTCCCCTCAAAAAGGACGAACAATCGTCACCAATGATGGTCAACGCATATATATTCCACAAGAAAAAATAACCTATGAACGTCCAGCGCGACCAAAAGTCATGCCGAATTCTTATCGTGTTTGGCTGATGCAAGGTAATAACCAAGCTCAAGCACGAGAATATGAACAATACTTAGAACGTAATAATGTTGGCAATATTATCCCAAGTTTTGAACTCTTTAAATCAGCACGTGCTTGGCAAAAATGTGGTAAATCTGAATATATGGTTCCGAACCGTGAGTTATGGTCGAATCAGTTACCGACACTGAAGGTATTTAAATATCTCGTTGCAGCAAGGATTTTAACTGATTTTGAGGTTACATCTGTATATCGTGACCTTCCATTAAATCAGTGTGCTGGTGGCGCAGGTTCGTCTCGACACTTGTATAACTCAGCCATTGATTTCAGAATCGGTCCTGAATTTCCTCAGGCTGAAGATTATGCCTTCATCGAAAATTCTAAATTTAAATTGTGCCAATTTTGGCAAAATTATGGTCAAAGCTTAAATATGGGCTTAGGTTTGTATGCGACTGGTCAAATACATATTGATACTCAAGGTTACCGAACTTGGGGACCCGATCTGACTCGAAATACATCTTTATGCCATTACTAATTTTAGATGATCACATTTAATTAAGAGGTCTTTGACCTCTTTTTTTTTGACTGATTTTTCAGCATCAAAGCATCAGAAATTTGCACATTCATTCGAAACGATTACAATGCACTGAACTCCCTACAGGTACTCAGTTATGCAACAACAATGGTCAGATATTGATGCTTATATTGAATCTCATCTGATGCCAGAAGATCCAATTTTAACTCAGACTCTACAAAATACAGCTGATAAGGGTTTTCCTGACCATCTAGCAGTTGCTGCTAACCAAGGCATGTTATTACAAATGTTGATTCAAATGAATCAGTGTAAGCGTGTGTTAGAGCTTGGAACCTTTGCGGCTTATAGCACCATGTGGCTAGCAAGAGCTCTTCCTGAGGATGGATATATTCTGACGATCGAGGGTCGTGATACACATGCAGCACTCGGTCAAGAAAATATCGACAATGCGAAATTAAAGCAAATGGTTGAATTAAAAGTTGGTCGCGCTGCGGATATTCTCAAATCTTTACCTGAAAATTTTGAGCCATTTGACTTTATATTTATTGATGCTGATAAACAAAGTTACCCAGAGTATTTAGAACTATCACTTAAATTTTCACGCTCAGGTACCATTATTTTTTTAGATAATGTGATTCGCGCTGGTGATATTTTGGATGAAAAAAATGTCAAACCAAGCATCGAAGGTATTCGTGAAATGTACCGCCTTATGCAGAATCATCCTAGACTATTGTCGAGTACAGCCTTACAAACCGTCGGCAGTAAAGGACATGATGGTTTTGCACTGGCGATTGTCAAATAAATCTTAATACTAGTCATTAGTATCACTTAAAGGAGTATTCATCAATTTGAATACTCCTTTTTCTTGCACTAAAGCCCTGAAAAAGTTATCCCCGATTCCTGTTTGTATTCCTGTGGATAAAAATAAAATATTATGGCAAACACCTGATTTTCATAAGCTTTAATCAAAAGATTATAAAATAATCAAACCATAAAACCCTACTGTTCTAAAAATTTATCCACCTTCTACCAGTAAAGTTGACCGAATATTTATCAAGTAAAATTAATCAAAACTGACTGATCATTTCGCAACCAACAATGGAACGACTGAATTTCTAAATATATTGGTCGTAATACTGCCCAAGAAAAATTGTTTTACTTTACTGCGACTATAAGCGCCTAGCACAATTAATTGAATTTGATGTTGTTGCTGATAATCTAAAATATTCTCAGCGACATCTCCAAAACGGTATTCAACAACCACATCCAATCCAGCTTCACGTAAATACTGAGCTGGGATATCAAGAATTTCAGGATGATCACCCACATAAAGCAAATGACACTGAAGTGTTCTTAATAAATCACTTTTAGCAACACGATACATCATCTCTTTACAAGTCTGAGAATCTTCATAGGCGAAAATAAAACGTGTTGGTGGCTTAAAGGTTTCACCAACAGTTAGAACCGTACAACGAGCACCACGAATAAAATTCTCTACATTACTCCCTAAGCTTTTGTGTTTTTCTGCAGAGCGCTCACCTACTCGACCAATAATCGCAATGTCATTTTCATTTAAAACATTGAAACTCTGTTCGAGGAAATCGCCTTTTTCTTGAATTTTTATCGGCGTAATACCATATTTTTCTTCGATCACTTCTGAAATATGTGAAAGAAGATTATTACTATAATCTAAGGCTAATTCACTTTGTTTTTGTTCTAATTCCGCGAGCTCTTTTAAGAGCATCGCATTACTTTCAAATCCAATCACACCACTGATTTCACCCAGATGATAACTTGCAGGATAGTAATCTAAAACCTGTAAAAGGACTAACTCACGTTTAGTTCGATCCGCAATCCAGGCTGCTGCTTCAGCTAAGGCATGAATACATGGGGATGAATCAATACACGCAATTACACGGTTCATGATTGCCTCACTTTGACATGATGTCTGATTGTTCTTTTCTTTAAACTATCATAGCTTTCGGGCAAATGAACATGGTTTATGTAATTTAATTCAATCTTTCGCGTTACGAATTATTCACGCATTCGTATAAATTGAGCTGGATTCCCTGCAACAACTTCTCTTGCCTGAATATCTTGAGTCACCATACTATTCATACCTACAATCACCTGTTCATGTATGGTCACGCCATCTTTAATGCCCACATGCGCCCCTAACCAAACATCACGATGAATCTCAATGCCTTGTGAGCGTACTGCTTGCTGGTAAATAGGTTGATCTAAACTCATGCCATGATCAAAGGCATAAAGATGACAATAAGCTGCGATCCGTACTTGGTCATGAATCTTAATCCCAACGCGTCCACCATCTAAAATACAATGATGATTAATGGCGACTTCAGACCCAATTTCTAGAGGACCATGCAAGGTACAATCCGCGGCAATAAAAGTATTATCCCCAATAATAATCTTTCGACCACGCTCAGCAAAAATATGGGCTAAAGGAGAAATAAAACAATTTTTTCCAATTTCAACAGTCTCCATATCCATTAAATAGGCTTGATAATCTTTTTGCCAAGCTTCTGCCCATTCACGATGCTTTGCCTTGAGTGACCAATATAACCAAGGCATGTAATTCAAACGATGTTTATGCTGTTCTCGGTACTTGAGTAAAGGATCATGTTCCGTCACGTTCGACATCCTCTATATTCAATTGTTCACGTCCACGAGTCACATCTTGGATTTTCAGTTTAAACGGCTCAATTTCATGAATTTGCATACGCGCAGTAATCAATACTCCAGAGTCAACATATTCTTCAATATATTCAATTTTTTGTTGATTTAACTCATATTGAAAAATAGACCACTCATTAAATTGACATTTAAAATTTACAGATTTCTTTTCGATGAGTTCAATTTTTTCGACCTGTAATAAGCATTGCCCTGCTACACCTCCGTATGCTCGTACCAAGCCTCCAGTTCCGAGTTTGATACCACCATACCAGCGGTTCACCAATACAATAATATTAGTCAACTCATTCCCTTCAATCGTTGCGAGTATGGGTCTTCCAGCTGTTCCTGAAGGTTCTCCATCATCACTAAAACGGACTTGATGCCCAATTTTCCATGCCCAGCATTGATGGGTCGTCGAGGCATCAAAGTACTGGTTTAAAAATTCTTTTACATCCTGTTCATTTTCCACAGGTCCGGTGATCGCCTGAAAACGGCTTTTCTTAATATCTTCTTCATAGATATAAGTCTGAGCAAGAGTAAATGGCATGGTAAATTACAAAGGTTGAACTCAAATACATTATGCGTGATTCAATCATATTAAAAAACCCAATCAAAACATCATTGATTGGGTTTTAAACAGACTGAAAAAATAGAGATTATCGTTCGCGTAACGCTTCTTTCGCCTTATTGAATGGTTTCAACAGGTATTCAAGAATCGTTTTTTGACCTGTCTTAATATCAACCGTTGATACCATACCCGGCGTGATTGGGAAAGCTTGCCCAGCTTTGTTATAAAGCTTGTCTGAATCAGTACGAATATACACACGATAATAGAATTGATCTTGTTTAACTTCATCACGTAGCGTATCAGGAGAAATAACTGTTACCTCTCCTTTCAAGCCACCGTAGATTGAATAATCGTAAGCAGTGATTTTAACTAAAGCTTCCTGTCCAGGATGAATAAATGCAATATCACGCGGTGAAATTCGCGCCTCAATTAAAAGTTGTTCATCTAAAGGGACAATGGTCATCAACTTACCATTCTGAGGAATAACACCACCCAAAGTCATCACATCAATTTCTTTTACCACACCGCGGACTGGTGCTTTAAAGATTGTACGATTCAGACTATCAGATTTACCTTTGATCACTTGTTGTTGAGTTTCGACATCAGTGCTCGCCTTAGATAACTCTTCGCGTGCCTGCACATAGTACTGGTTACGAATATCGTTAATTTGGTTGGTCAATTCATTTGCTTGACGTTTTAAACGTAAAACTTCAACTTCACTCGCAGCACCTTTGGCAACAAGCGGTTCTGTCATTCTCAATTCTTGCTGAACTAACGTAAGTGCTTGCGTTAAGCCAGCAATAGATTCTTCCATATTGGCACGTCTAGAACGATAAAGCTGAGTTTCTTCAGCAACCAATTTTGGAATTTTTTGAACTGACTCTGGAAATACCAGTGGACCACCATTCACTTCCGCACGTAAACGCGCAGCTGTTGCTTGCGATGACAGTAGTAAAGATTCTGATTCACCCACATTTGAAGCAAATCGTGTCGGATCAAGTTGAGCAAGGGTTTGCCCTTTTTCAACAATATCACCTTCTTTAACTTCAAGTTTGGTTAGAATCCCGCCCTCTAAAGATTGAATCACTTGTTCTTTAGAAGTTGGAACCACTTTACCTGTACCATTAGAAACTTCTTCAAGTTTGAAAATAGCTGCCCAAATAATGAGTGCAAGCAAACCCAGACCAATAATCCAAATCGTAATACTAACCTTCGGTAATGGTGGCTCTAACTGAGACACTTTTAATGAACGTTGTTGTTTTAATTCTTCGCTCATGATTTAGCCCCTGAATTTGCTTGTTGCTGGCCAGAATTATTTAAAATTTGATCACGTGGGCCATCCATAACGATACGACCATCATTCACCACGATAATTCGATCCACTAACTCTAATACTGCACGGCGGTGGGTTGCCACAACCAATGTGCGATGTCCAAGCCAGTTCTTCATATGATCAATTAATTGTTTTTCAGATACATCATCAATCGCAGCTGTAGGCTCATCTAACAACAGAATATTCGGCTGACAAATGAGTAGTCTTGACAATAAAAGTGCCTGACGCTGTCCACCTGAGAAGCCTACACCACCTTCTAAAATAATATGATCCAATCCTTCTTTCTTTTCTTGAATGAAGTTAAGTGCACCGGTTACAGCAAGTGCTTTTAATAAATCATCATCGGTAGCTAATGGTGCACCTAACGTTAAGTTTTCTCTGACTGTACCAAAGAATAGGTGCGCATTTTGATTCAACAAACCTACGTCACGACGAACGTCCGATGGGTCCAACAAGGTAATATCAATATTATCTAATTGAACTTTACCTTGAACTGCGGTTTGCATACCAGAAAGTAATTGAAGAATGGTCGATTTACCTGCACCGTTACGCCCAAGAATCGCAATTTTTTCACCTGGTTTAATTTCAAGTTTAGGAATCACAACACTTGGTTTAGGATCTTCTTCGCCGTATTTAAAGACCACACCATTTAATTCATAATGACCATTGAGTACTGATCGCTGAATCAATTGTGAACGCTCAGGATGGTCAACCTGTTTACTCATTAATTCATCAAGACTTTCTTTCGCCGTTTTGGCTTGCTGATAACGACCAAGAACACCAGTTACCTGTGCAATTGGCGCTAACATACGTGAAGATAGAATCGAACATGCCACTAACGCACCAGTGGTCATTTCTCCATCCATTACCGCAAAACAACCCACCAATACTACAATTGCAAAGGTCAACCCCTGTAATTTTTGAGTCCAGAGATTCAATACGCCTACTATTTTACGTTGTTTCATGCTGATAGAAGCTGAAACATCATTCATGTGATTCCACTGATTTTGAAAACGAGACTCTGCACGTAACAGTTTAATATCTTCAATACCTTGAACGGCTTCAACAAGAATCGCATTTCGTATTGATGACTCACGCATACCCTCTTTAGCCAATTGCGCTAATTTTTTTTGCGCCAAAAGCCCTGGAATAATCATCAGCGGTACAACCACCAAAATTACCCAGAAAAGATTGCCACCAATAAGCCAAAAAATACCAAGAAACAGGAAGAAGAATGGTAAATCAGCAAAGGCGGTAATTGTTGTAGATGTTACAAGCTCACGCACACCTTCTAGTTCACGAATTTGTGAAATAAACGTTCCCGTGGATTTAGATCGTTCACTATTTTTAATACGTAAAGCATGACCAAAGACCCGATCCGAGACTCTTAAATCCGCACGCTTACCAATCATATCTGAAAGAATTAATCGTGAGTATTTCAATGCGAATTCAAAGATTGCAGCAAGTAATACACCACCTGCCAGCACCCACAAGGTTGGAATAGATTGTGCTGGAATAACACGGTCATACACATTCATCGAGAATACGATTGTCGCGAGTGCTAATACGTTTGCAAGCAATGATGCAAACATAATATCGATATAGCGTTTCCAATCGCGTAATACAATTTCCCAAAACCAATTTTTTTCGTACGGTTTAATGTATTCGTCAATACGCGCATCAGGTACTGAGGTTTCTGGTCTTAAAATATAGACTGAGTCGATGACATCTAATAATGTATCTACTGAAAATGTCTGTGCTAACCCTTCATCACCGCTCAGTTGAACACTTGCGTTACCTTGTGCATCTGCACGATCAATGACGCCAACTTGCCCATCTTTAAATCCGACCAATACCGGTAAACGCCACGGATTTAAAATATCAGGGCTAAAATCCACTTTACGGACATGTAAACCTACTTGGCGCGTCATAATTGCCAAGATGTCGTCGACTGACTGGTTCTGATTCCAATTTAGTTCTAAGCGAATACGTTCAGCAGAGGTTTCAATTCGATAATGACGTGCAACCGTCAGGACACCTTGTAACCATGGTTGATAATTTATTCTTGTATTCATGGTTTCAATTCTACCCCTTGAATGGTCAAATTATTAAGTTGATATACATCGCGGCTCTTACCAGAAGCGGCAATATATTGAACTAAGTTTTCATAAATATCATAACGTGCCGTTTCAATATCTGAATTTGAACGGTGAATCGCTTGCTCAGCATTTAAAAGATCAACAGCTGTACGAGTGCCAAGTTTATATTGTTCTTGATATAACTCTTTCGTACTGACTGATGTCGCTTGTTGATCAATCAATACTTTCATTTGTCGCTGTTTATTTTCTACTTGCTCTTGAGCACGACGTATTTCATCAATTGTTTCTAAATAAATTGCATTTACTTTTGCTTTAGCAGCTTCTTCTGCAAACGATGCCGCACGACTACGTGAACTAATTGCACCACCTTGGAAGAAAGTACTATTTGCTTCAAGCATAATAGAGCTATCTGTTCCATCGTCTTGATTGTTATTTGGATTACGTCCGTTGACTGCTTGACTTAATGTACCTTTAACATTTAACGTAGGATAACGACTCAATTGAGTTTGTTTTTTTTCTAATTCTGCAACATCAACTTCAGCTTTGGCAGCCATCATTTTCGGAATTTCGTTAAACTTTGGCTCTGAATAAATATCTGAAGCCTTAATTAAACTCTCAGGAATTTCCCAGTTATATTTTGATATATCTGTTCCCATCAAAGTTCTAAGACGTTGTTTAAATACATTGAGCTGTGTTTCTTGCAGAATTAAATTTGATTGTGCAGATTCATAATATGATTGCGCTTGAATTGGATCGGCCTGACTGCTGATACCTGCCTCTGCACGTAAGTTAGCAATTTCTCGGATTCGTGATATACCAGCAATTTGCTCACGTGCAATACGTGTAATTTCTTCATATCGCTTAATGTTCACAATGGCAGAAGCCACTTCAAGAGCAATTTGGTCAATTGTGACAAGAACTTGAGCTTGGCTAAACTGTAACTTGGCTTCTTCTGTACTCACTAGTGATTTTTGTTTACCAAAGTCAAAAAGTAGTTGTGTCGCATTGACATTAAATAATTGACGCCCTCTTTCTCCTGAAGTCATATCTCCAGTTGAAACACCTGCACTCAACTGTGGGTAATAACCTGCTTTAGCAACATCAATAAATGCATTTTGTGATGCGAGTGAAGAAACACTTTGTGTCACTTCAGGATGTCTAGCTACTGCGATCTTGATCGCATCGTATAAACTTAACGTTTGTTTATCAGCCGTACCATTCACAAGTGGCATCAAAGATGCTGGAGCACTAGGCGAAGCTTGTGTCGTTATCACAGGCAATTGTTCGACCTGTTTAGGATCAAAGCTAAAATCACTCAGTTCATTTAACTTAACTTGTCTAAAGTCATCATCAGCTTTAGGTTTAAAAAACTGATCCATATTTGATTTTAATGCAGTTAAACTGAATTTTTTCTTTGCTTGAGGTTCAGCATTCACCGTATTGTATTTTTGTTCAGAGACGACTTGATCAGCTTTAGGCTTAATATTTACAACTGGCTTAATCGACTGCGATTGTTCAGATATTTTCGCTTTCTGCTCTATTGGTTTTGAATAAACAATTGTAGGTTTATTTACAGCCAAAGCACTAGTCGGTTGCTGAACGATCAAGTTTGGACGCTCAATTACATTCTGTGTTTCTAACTTATTATGAGAACCTGATTTAAAAGGCCAAAAAGCTTTGGCTTTAGATAAAAGACTTTGACGATGTTCAACTTTCGCTACAGTTGAAGGTGGAGCTTGTAGCAAGTTGTTTTGGCTGTTAATTTGTTGATCATTAACAATCTTCGGTTTTGGTGTACTAGACACTTTCAATGAAGATTCACTCACCGATTTTTGTAAAGACGGTGTCAAAATTTTTGTATTTGAAACATTGCCAGCAGCTTGGTAATGCCCCTCACCCAGCTTAGTTTTATCTTTGCCTATATTCCCAATAAATGTAAAGAGTTTACTTTTTGGTTTTTCTGTTTTGTCTTCTGAACCTGATGTTTCATTTTCTAGTAATTTTGCGTGTTGCGCCTCAATTAAAGATTCTGTTGGTTGATTTTGGATCTTTGGTTTAAGCGGTTTTAAAACCTGACGAGTGTCTTTAGTAGCGGGTTGTACAGTAGATGAAATAGTAGGTTTTAGCACACTTGACGCTGAAGCTTCTTCAATATCCTGCTTTACCTTTGGCAGCAATACTTTTGGTTCAGATGCCGCTTTTTCACGCTTAACAAATGCAAAGAAAGATTTCTTTTGAGTCTTTTCCTTCGACTCATTCTGAGACTGCGAACTAGATAAAGGTGTAGTGTTAACTTGAGCAATTTCATTTTCGACTATGTCGTCTAAATCAGGAACTTGTTCAATAACTTTAGGAACAAGAACCTGTTCTTTCACTTGCTCTTTCGAGATTTTGGATTTCGATTGGAATAATTTAAAACGTGGCTTTTCAAGCTGTTCAGGTATATCTTCAACAGTCTTTTTTTCCAAACTAAAATTGATTTTGGGTTTTTGTAATTCTGCTGATAGTGCACGTTGGGTATCGTCAATTGCTAGAGGAGCGATTGCATCTTCAGCATGTACTTGTGTCGTACATAAACTGATCGCAAACAGCGTGATATACCCCATATCCTTCTGACTTAATTGATGTTTAGCCACTTGTAATCTCTATTAAAAAGTGTGAACTACGTCACATAAAATCAATCGTATTCTACAATGATTTTTATATTATTTCTGCGTCAATTGTAAACTTACGATTTGTTTGAGTTAATTTACAGTCTAAATATCTATAAAACAACATTATTTTATAGATATCACACTATTTTTTTAAACTGTGAAATCATTACCTAAATAAACTTTACGGACAGTTTCATCCATAAGTACTTGATCTGGTGTTCCTTCCGCAATGACAGATCCTTCGCTGACAATATAAGCATGCTCACAAATCGCGAGCGTTTCGCGAACGTTATGGTCTGTAATGAGCACACCGATACCACGTTCTTTTAAATTGCGAATAATGTCTTTGATATCACCTACAGAAATTGGATCTACCCCAGCAAAAGGCTCATCAAGGAGCATAAACTTAGGATCGGCGGCTAATGCTCGAGCGATTTCAGCACGGCGACGCTCCCCCCCTGACACACTCATCCCCAATGAATCTTTAATATGTGTAATTTTAAAGTCTTCTAATAACTCTTGAAGTCTCTCTTTGCGTTGTTGCTTATTAAGATCCTTGCGCGTTTCAAGAATCGCCATAATATTATCTGAAATACTCAATTTACGAAAAATTGAAGCCTCTTGTGGCAAATAACCAATTCCATGACGAGCACGCTCATGCATTGCAAGGTCCGAAAGATCAAGATTGTCTAAATGAATTTCACCTTTATCCATTCGAACCAGTCCGACTACCATGTAAAAGCTTGTCGTTTTTCCCGCCCCGTTCGGTCCAAGCAAACCCACAATTTGACCACTTTGCATGCTAAATGAAACATCTTTCACCACCCAGCGTTTACTATAAACTTTGGCAAGATGTTTAATTTTTAATGTTTGGATTTGTGATTCATTGACACTCATTAATCACGTACTCCAGAGAATGATTTTGAGGCAGAAGGTGGAATGATAATTTGTACACGACCTTTCGAACTGCCTGTGCCACTACTGCCACCGCCTACAACTTCGATATCACCCTTATTCATACTGTAACGCAAAGTGTTCCCACGAATACTTGCGCCATCTTGATACAAGTATGCATTACCCGACAAAGTAATAATGCCTGTATCAGCGTTATATACAATTTTAGAGGCTTCACCACGTGCAATGCCACGTTTAGACTCTAATTGCTGTTGGAATTTTGCAGGGGAACCTGACGCATTTACTGAGCTAATTTGGCGATTGGCATTGAGATTAGCAACTATAGAGGCTGCATTTAACTTGAAAGTACCTTGTTCAACAGAAACATTCCCCACATAGGTCGTTATACCTGTTTTGTCATTATAGGTCGCACGATCAGCTAAAAGCATGATGGGTTGATTACGATCACTTGGCAATGCAAATGCCATAACAGAAATAGAACTGAGTGCCACCATTGCTATTGCTTTAAGCATTTTTGAACCTGATAAATAAGAAGGTTTAGTTTGGTGCATACTTTCCTCGAATATTTTTAAAATCGTACTGACCTTCATTCAAATCTGCTTCTAAGCCTTGGCTGACAAAATCTGCATTTGGTGTTTGTACAGTAACTTGCTCAGATGTTTCAAGCTTTCTTGTTTTTGGATATCCTGTAAGCGCATCGGTTCGAAAAACCATTTTGCCCATTTCTCCTTGCTTGGTTGCAACAACATCTCCAGATAACACAATCTTCTCATTGTCATTGAAACCATGTGCTTGTTTAGCATAAAACGTAGCGTCTTCTACATTATTAGTAAACATGCTGGCATTTAAATTCTGCAAGCTTGATGTTTTCTGTTTCATATCTTGGTTCAGCTCATCCACTGTAGCCTTAACATAAAGCATGCCTTTTTCATCAGTTTGCAAAAGATTAATATTCTTTGCTGAATATGTCATCGATTGAGCGGATGAACCCTCTAATTTTTTCCCTTTACCGCTGTAATAATAATAGCCACCACTTATAGCAGCGACAATAACAGCAGTAATATATAAAACTTTAGTATCCATAAATCATCAACTATATTCAGCGTTCATATCAACTGCGTATTAGTGCGTTACAGCCAAATATTTTTCAAGAAGTTCATGGTAAACCCCTTTTGACAACAATAACATGTCACAAATTTCACGCACAGCGCCACGACCACCATAAGCTTGGGTTACAAGGTCTGCACGACGACGAACTTCAACATGACCATTTGGCACTGTTACTTTCATTCCCACAATCGCAAAAGCTGATAAATCTGGCCAATCATCCCCCATATACAAGCAATCTTCTGGTTTTAAACCCAGTTGCGTACAAGCTTGCTGTAAGGCAGTCCCTTTGTCTTCACGCCCCTGATAAACTAAGTCTACACCTAGATCATTCATACGCTTTGTCACAATATTGCTTTGGCGACCTGTAATAATGACAACTTTAATTCCAGCTTGCTGAACAAGTTTCATCCCAAGTCCATCACGAATATCAAATGACTTAATTTCATCACCTGAGTTCGTCAACGTTACAAAACCATCACTTAGAATACCATCCACATCCAAAACCAACGCTTCGATATGTCGTGCTTGTTCTAACAATACATAAGATGCCATGAATTAATTTACCCCAGCTTGAATTAAATCGTGCATGCTAATCACACCAATCACTTGTTTGGCATCATTGACTACTACAAATTGATTGATTTTTTTAGCATTCATTTGCTCTAGCGCTTCAACCGCTCTTGCTTCTTGTGAAATGGTTAGAGGATTTTCAATCATAACCTTTGATACAGCAAGATTAACATCAAAACCTTGTTGCTTATCAATGAGACGTCGTAAGTCACCATCCGTAAATATACCTAACAGAACATCATTTTCATCCACAATTGTGGTTAATCCGAGACGTTTGTTTGATATTTCGTATAAAACTTTATTCATTGGTGTATCTGGTGAAACTTTTGGTAGAGAGTCACCCACGTGCATCAGATGTTTAACATGCAACAGTAATCGCTTACCGAGTGCACCAGCTGGATGTGACATGGCAAAATCATTTGCAGTAAATCCACGCGCTTCAAGTAAAGCAACAGCCAAAGCATCACCTAAAGCTAAAGTCGCTGTCGTGCTTGAAGTTGGTGCCAAACCTAATGGGCATGCCTCTTGAATATGACCAAGTGTAAGCGCAACATCAGCGTTCTGTGGCATTGGTCCACGGTCATCACCTGAAATTGTTATCAATGGCACACCCAAATGTTTGATGAGTGGCATTAACATCATGATTTCATCACTTTTACCAGAGTTCGAAATCGCGATCAGCACATCTCCACGCACCAACATCCCGAGATCACCATGGCCTGCTTCACCTGGATGCATAAAAAAAGACGGCGTTCCTGTTGATGCAAATGTTGCAGCCATTTTTCGACCGATATGACCAGATTTTCCCATACCTGTGACCACTAAACGACCTTGGCACTGCAGGATAATTTGACATGCTTTGGTAAAACGATCATCAATCTGACTGGTTAGTACCGATAAAGCTTGACGCTCAATCTCCAAGGTTTCTTTTGCAACCTTTTGAAAATCAATTAGATATGTAGTATTTTCAGAATTCAAATCTGGGCACCTTGAGGCTGGATTCAGCCACAATTTCAATTATAAAATTATTCTTCATATATTAACATAAGCATGCAAGTATCTTTTTCTTAAATGTATAAATTTCATTTGCATAGATTTTTTACGCATAAAACTTTGTGAAAGATAAGCCTTAGGTTAAGATGAACCACCATTTTTTTAGCTTTTTGAAGACCTATGCAACCATTTGTTCTATATAACTCAGAGCAACGAAAAAAAGTTGAGTTTGTACCACGCAAAGAAGGACATATTGATATGTATGTCTGTGGAATGACAGTTTACGACTACTGTCATATCGGTCATGCTCGGGTTATGGTTGCATTTGACTATATTATTCGTTTTCTTCGTAGCCAAGGTTGGAAAGTTAAATATATTCGCAATATTACTGACATTGATGACAAAATTATTGCACGTGCGAATGAAAATGGTGAAAGCATTACAGCACTCACTGATCGCTTTATTCAGGCAATGAATGAAGATGCTGCCAATTTAGGATGCTTGGCACCTGATGAAGCACCTCGTGCGACAGAGTATATTAATCAAATGCAAAATATGATTGGTACTTTGGTCAATAATGGCACTGCGTATCCTGCGTCAAACGGTGATGTGTACTTCGAAGTTGAAAAATTTAAAAAATACGGTCGTCTATCTGGTCGTAAACTCGAAGACATGCAAGCAGGTGCTTCGGAACGAGTCGATGTTGAAGTTGAAAAGAAACATCCTTTTGATTTTGTGCTATGGAAGCACGCAAAAGAAAATGAACCTTCTTGGAAATCACCTTGGGGTAATGGGCGTCCAGGTTGGCATATCGAATGTTCAGCAATGTCTACATGTTGCCTTGGTAATCATTTTGATATTCATGGTGGTGGTTCTGACTTAACCTTCCCCCATCACGAAAATGAAATCGCACAAAGTGAAGCTGCAACTGGCGAACAATATGTAAACTATTGGATGCACGTAGGCTTTATCAATGTCGATGGTGAAAAAATGTCTAAATCTTTAGGCAATTTTTTCACGATTCGCGATGTCATGGAAAAATTCCATCCTGAAGTTATTCGTTACTTTATCGTTTCATCACACTATCGTAGCCCTGTGAATTTTTCTGATACTGCGCTTAAAGAAGCTAAAAACACATTAAGTCGTTTTTATCATTCATTTAAAGCATATCAACAGATATATGGTGCCGAAATTAATTCGCAATACGATGAAGCACTCGTTGAAAAGTTTAATGCAGCAATGCGGGATGATTTCAACACATCAGAAGCGATTGCCGTACTTTTTGAAATCAATAAAGAATTAAATCGTGCCGTAAAAGACGAACTTGCTGAACAGGCGGCCATATATTATGCCACCTTGCGCTATCTGACCAATATCTTAGGTCTTGTTCAACATAATGTTGATGAATTCCTAAAATCAGATATTGGTCAAGAAAGCTTATCTTTGAGTAATGATGAAATTGAAGATCTCATTCAACAACGCAAAGATGCCAAGAAAGAGAAAAACTTTGCACGTGCAGATGAGATTCGCCAAAATCTTCTTGATCAAGGCATTGTACTTGAAGATACGCGTCAAGGAACTTTATGGCGACGTGCTGATTAATTCATCAATTAAATTTTGGAAGTGTTGACAGGGTGTGCAAAATCACTATAATTCACACCATATTGCGGGAATAGCTCAGTTGGTAGAGCACAACCTTGCCAAGGTTGGGGTCGCGAGTTCGAGTCTCGTTTCCCGCTCCAAAATTTTAAAAGCTTCAGTCGAAAGATTGAGGCTTTTTTTATTGACTTAGATTCTCAAATAAAGTCGACCTAGATTAAATTATTCGAAAGAGAAAAGAGAAGCTAGCCGACCAAAGTCAAAGTTGCTCCACACCCAATCACTCTCGAACTTGAACAGGTTTTCATCTTAAATTCACGCTTTTTTTGATAATATTAATTACTTTAATGCTCTTTTTTAGGCTAAAAGCATGAGATTAAATGCTGACTTCTCTCAACCTGTAATAATTACTCCAGAGGATTATCAATGGATTCAATCCCCAAGAGGCGAAGTTAAACGAATGATGTTTGATCGTGTTGGCTTAGAACAAGCAAGAGCAACCAGCCTAGTTGAGTTCCCTTCAAATTCTCAGTTCCGAGAGCATCAACACCCCTTCGGTGAAGAAGTTCTAGTGTTAAAAGGGACCTTTACTGAAGATGATCATCAGCACTATCCATCTGGATGGTATATGCGAAATCCTCACCTTTCTAAACATATTGTCTCGAGCGTAGATGGATGTCTGATCTTGGTGAAACTCATGCAAATGTCTGAAGAAGAAAAATTAGCTACACGAATTGATACTCGTGACGAGCGAAACTGGACCTATTTTAACAACAGAAAGATTTGCCAACTATTTCAATCTGAGTATGAAGACACCTTTCTCGAAAAACTCGAAAGCCAACAGGTTTTAGAATCAACACATCATAACGGTATTGAAATTTTCATTATCAAAGGTAAATTGGTGATGAATGAACGAAATTATTCAGCCGGTTCGTGGATAAGGTTTCCGATTCAACATCGTATTGAAATCAAAGCAGGTGGTTCTGGCGCTTTGATTTATGTAAAAAAAGATCATTTAAAAAATATATAAACCCAAAAAAACCCAATACATTATTGGGTTTTTAAGCTAGTGCATTGATTAAGACTCATCATATGCGCTTTTTTTCCAGACACCCATATCAATAAGCTTCTGAATTTGCTTATCAATCACTTCCGCTTTATATTCGTCGTGATGTCCCTGTTTTTGCTGCAAATACAAATTTTTAGGATATATATTATTTTTATAAATTAATTGTGCGCATTCTGCACGTATATCTTTCATCCAATTGGTCACCTGAGCGTGTGTACGATGATAACGAAGTGCCTCTATATCAACTACACCAGTGACATAGGTAGATCCATTGGTATCATGCTGTTTACCCACTATTTTACCTTTATGGTCCACAATCATAGAAAGACCACCACCACAATCGATCGGTGCTAATGTATTTTCATCAAGATACATCCCCCCAATATTAGGTGCTACTACGTACATATTATTTTCTAAAGCACGAGCACGATTGGAGATTTCAAATACATCATTTTCAGTAAATGAAGCTGGTAAAGATGCACGATAGACGACTTCAGCACCATTCATCGCTAGGCCTCGACCATTTTCTGGAAAATTACCTTCCATTGCCATCATGATGCCCAATCGACCAATTTCCGTATCAACTACTGGCCAAAATGATTGAAGCTCTTCACCATATTTTTTTACCCACTCATCATACAAATCATGAGGTGATGCTGAACGCTCGCATGGCAATAAAGCAGACATTTTGTGGTGTTTTAAAATAATTTCGCCTTGAGGATTTATAATAAATCCGACATTAAACATAATGCCTGGCCAATCCTCATTTTTAGCTTTGGCTTGCGCCATGATAAAAACATTATGTTTTTTAGCTAACTCACCTAAACGATCTGTTTCAGGGCCTGGTATATCGATCGCACCATCATCCAAGAATTCTTGAATATCAACATCGAGTGCTTCATCGTTGAAGCCCTGTAATGCCCCCTCTGGGAGAACCAACAGTCTTACTGGAATATCTAAAGAACTCAACCATAATGCACCGGATGTAAGTTCCTCTAAATGAGAGATATTTTTCATAATATCTGCTCTACAACTTGTGCCCCATATTGTTGGAACTAATCCTACTACACCATAAGGTTTGATCATTTTATTTTCCTCTAAATCCATTCAGTTTTTTTAATGCACTTAAAAATTATCAGTGTGCTGATAATTATGCAAGTTCAAAAACCAAATAATTTAGAAAATTATTCTTCATTAATTTTTTTCATCCAATTCCTGACGATTCTTATTTCACTTTCACTAAAACCATCGACTAGAGAATCTTCTAAACGATCAATAGCATCACCACAATCTTCCATAAGTTTTTTCCCTAAATCTGATATCTCAATTAATTGAATTTTCTTATTCGTAGAATGAGAAGTTTTATAGAGAATATTTTGTTTTTCTAATTTTGAGATCATCAAATTTACTGTTTGCGGTGTTAATGAAGCAAAACGTGCTATTTCCGCATTTGTGAAACCTGGGTAAGTCAAAATAATTTTCAAAATTGTGAACTGTGGTGGAGTGATTGAATATTCAGCAAGTACACGCTCCATTTTTAAACGATATACATGGGATGTCTTTCTTAATAAAAATCCAAGGTAACCCGATTCATTATCAAATATTTCAGGTGAATTCGTATTTTTTTTAAACATACCTATTGCCCTTTTATAAAATCATAAATATTATCAGTATGCTGATAAAAAAGTATTTGAGTTTAACTTTGCATTATATATGACTAATGCTGCTTAAATTTGAATACCTAGTCACAGTTTAGCTAAAAAAATAATGGAATAAAAATCAAACCCTTAAGGATATAGGATACGAAAATGCAGAATACTCTAAATGCTGAAGAACCCGCTTCGGTCAAAAAAAATACGAGATACGCTTGGTACGTAGTCACACTATGTATGTTGGCTTATATATTTTCTTATATTGATCGACAAATTTTAGTCTTGATGATTGAACCGATCAAAGCAGATTTAAATTTAACTGATACTCAGTTTAGTCTATTGCACGGTTTAGCTTTTTCCCTATTTTACGCATTTATGGGATTGCCTATCGCTTATTTAGCAGACCGATTTTCCCGACCAAAAATTATTGCAATTGGCATTATTTTTTGGAGCTTAGCAACAGCGGCTTGTGGTCTAAGTAAAAACTTCATTCAACTTTTTCTTTCAAGAATGGGGATTGGCATTGGTGAAGCAGCATTATCACCCGCAGCATATTCCATGTTTAGTGATATGTTCAGTAAAGACAAATTAGGTAAAGCCGTTGGTATTTACTCCATTGGTTCTTTTATCGGTGGAGGGATGGCTTTTCTCGTTGGCGGCTATGTGATCAGCTTATTAAAAGATGCAACGTTTATTGATATTCCTTTACTCGGCATGATGAAGGCTTGGCAAGTTGCCTTTATTCTCGTTGGATTGCCAGGCGTTTTTATTGGTCTTTTATTTATTTTAACAGTAAGAGATCCGCAACGAACAGGACAAAAACTCGATGCCTCAGGTAATGTCGTAAAAGTTAAATTTACGGATTCGTTTAAATTCTTAAAAAAGCACAGTAAGACATTTACTTGTCACTACATGGGCTTCACATTCTATGCAATGGCATTGTTTTGTGTCATGAGCTGGTCACCTGCATTTTATATGCGTAACTTTGGTCTAAGTCCTGTTGAAACAGGTTATATGTTAGGAACGATTCTACTTATCGCAAACACATCTGGCGTTTTCTTTGCAGGCTGGTTAACTGACTATCTGACAAGTAAAGGTCGACGTGATGCTGCAATGTATGCTGGTTATTTAGGTGGTTTAGGAATTATCTTACCGATTATTAGCTATACATTAGTAGACTCACTGTGGTTATCTGTTGCTATTTTTACAGTGGCTATGTTCTTTGCATCTTTCCCAATGCCAACCTCAACAGCAGCTATGCAAATTTTAGCTCCAAATCAATTACGAGCTCAAATTTCTGCAATTTTCTTGTTAATCAGTAGCTTAATTGGTTTAGGTATTGGAACAACTTTAGTCGCATTAATTACCGATAAAGTATTCGGGGATACCAACATGGTGGGTTATTCAATTTCAATCGTAGGTGGATTCTCAGCGTTATTGACTATTATTTTACTCAAAACAGGATGTAAACATTTTGTGAAAAGTCTAGATGTAGAAAAAGATGAAATGGTCAGATAAGAAGTGATTTGTGCAAAATTACATAAAGCATTTTCTAAAATCTAAGCTCATATTTAGTTTATTTTAGAAAAAGAACTCGAACATCTGTTCGAGTTCTTTTTTCTCAACTGAGAGTCAATAATGATTAAACTAATCAAAGGTAGAAAAAAATAATCAAAGTCTACTTGTTGCAAGCCAAAGCCGCATTATGATGAATACCCATGTCCGATGCCCGATTAAATAAAGATAAACGACGTATTCCCTGTCAGGTCTAGGCTTTCAACATTTTTCGTTTGAAGAGCAGATTATTCTCCCTACTTGAATAGAAATCACTCTCAAATTTAATAAAATGCGTTCAGGACTGCTGAATGAGGAAAACTCACTTCCAGAAGCTGATTTAACTTAACTCATTCAAAGTGTGAATATTGTTAGACGATATAATCACGAACCATATAGCGCGTTAACAAAAAAAAGAATATTGTTTAGGTGATCAATCAGATGAGTGCGTAATTATTATTTATACTCATCTCTAAATCAGATTCAGTCTTACAACTTTTGAGTAATCGCAAAAAAAAGACTCGGACTTAAAAGTCCGAGTCAGGTTGTAGTCAAATATTGAGCATTTTTTAAGAAAGATTTACTTTTTGAATACCATTTCTACCTGGGAAATCCTTGGCTAAAGATCGGGCATTAGGCATTTTTAACCATAATCTTAATAATTTTCTTCGCTTTGAGATGTCTTCATCATCTATAAATGACGATCGTGAATGCATTACACAATAGTTATTACAGAACTGCATATCACCCGGTTCAAGCATCATATCTAGTCTGAGATCAGGATCTTGTATGTATTGATCGAAAATATCAAGCGCATCGACTTGAACTCTGGATAAAGGTATTCCTTTTCGCTCATGTCCTAGTTCAATATATGCTCTTAAGTATCGGCAACTTAATTTATTGTCATAAAAGCTAAATATAGGCGTGAGTGTTGGTTCTGAGTCACCAAGATGATCACAATAAGTCGGATGATAATAATAACCTAGATATTCAGGATAATTTTCTAAAATTCTATTGTAGACTGTGGCAGCACTGACGAGACTACTCAATCCTCCACTCATTGCTTTTCTAATTGATAGCAATCCAACTACGTCAGATAAGTCAGTGTGGTAAGGGAGATATGCGTTTGTTTCATAAACTCGCGTTGATTTGTTGTTAAGATCACCAACGTTTTCTACTTTACCCAATAAATCGCCTTTAGGATTTTGGGTAACGGGTTGACCCATATACATGCCTATTAAATAGTAAATAATCGCCAATTGGCGTTCACTAAATTTAGAGACATCCAAACCTTTTAATAGAAAGAAACCATATCCATTCTCAAGCTCATCGGCATATTTTTTAAATTCAGATAAAACTTGTGAATTATTAATCGTTAAATGCGTGTTATTCAATTGATCAATTTCTAGATCTTGTTGTTCTATCAATTGCAAATTTTGGCTTAATTCATGAAGCATTTCTTCGCTTAAATAATAAATCCAATCTGTCTGATTTTTTAGGTCTTTGCCCACCCATGCCGACTTATGACTGATTTTCTCTTTTAATATCGTATTCATCGCAATCTATCCCTGAACTAGTGTTTGTTTTCCTGCATTTTTCGAACCATCGCATTAAAAAACTTATCTGCGAAAGCACTTTCTTGAATTAACATTTGAGTTAAGTCTGCACACTTCTGTTTTACAATATGATCTAATTCAAAATCGTCACCACGCATTGAATCCGCTTGGCATTGTATTTCTGCGGCTCGTTGAACTGTCCAGAGTAGGAAAAAAGCTTTTTCAATTGTACTCTCTCCCACAGCTACACCATGATTTCTAAGTACCAGAATGTGATGATCACCTAAACTTTTGATCATTCTTTGTTTTTCTTCTTCGAATAGGGTAATGCCTTCAAAGGCATGATAGCCTACCCGACCATATAACTGCGCACCATAAAAATTGTCATTTTTAAAGCCATCTTTCTTTTGTGCAATGGCACTGATTGGTGTGGTATGTGTATGTATTAAACATCGAATATCATCACGAGCACCATGAACAGCACTATGTAAAGCAAATCCTGCAGGATTGGCATCATATTCAGAATGAATTACTTTATTACCGTTTAAATCAACTTTTAATAAATTTTCGGGTGTGATTTCCGTATAGTTCAAGCCGAAAGGATTTACTAAATAATAGTGTTCAGCTCCTGGTAAGCGCGCTGAGACATGATTAAAAATTGTTTCCGTCCAACCAAAATAATCAATAAGGTGATAACAATTCGCTAATTTAACTCTGAGCGCCCATTCAGCTTCAGACACATTCAATACATTATTTTTCATCTTCATTATTCCTTGTTCTGGCTTGTTCGCTTAAATAGACCGTTAATTCATATATAAGTTTGGATGTCGGCATCGGACATTCATAAGCATCTGCCAATTCAAATACAGCTTCTGCAATGGGTGCTAACTCTAAAGGGCGATGATTTTTGTAGTCATGCCACATTGATGTATATGTTTCCCCCATCTCTGAACCTAACTTTAAAAATGTGTTTGGGTCGATA
Source organism: Acinetobacter sp. YH16032 (assembly GCF_013417345.1). Classification (NCBI taxonomy): domain Bacteria; kingdom Pseudomonadati; phylum Pseudomonadota; class Gammaproteobacteria; order Moraxellales; family Moraxellaceae; genus Acinetobacter; species Acinetobacter sp. YH16032. Next base: position 89,002 of record NZ_VPEE01000006.1, read on the forward strand.
TTGATACGAGCGCCATAGCAAGCCGCAACAGCTCGAACTTCATATAAAATTTGTTGAGTAATTCGAATTAAATTTTGATCAGCATAAATTTTACTTAGCGGAGCATCAGCCACAACCGATAATGGATTGGAGCTCAAGTTAGCCATAACCTTGGTCCAAATTTGATCTCGGATGTTCTCTACGGGTCGTGCTTCAATACTTGTATTTTCAAACAATTCAACAAGCGCATGTAATCGTTCAGTCATTTGATGACTCGGCTCACCAAAGATCAACAAATATGGATTGTCTGATTTAACCTCATTTCCATTGACACTTTGCGCTGTAATAAATACGACAGCGCCAATTAAATGTTCTAATGGAAAATGGTCATTTAAAACGCCCTGTTGATCTAAACAATTTATACTTGAATGTTCAGAGTTATTCTCTAAACCGTAAAAATACCAAAAGGGTATTCCATTCATTAACGGCACGATGACTGTCGCGTTATGCATATAACGCTTCAGCTGAGTTGAAATTTCATATAAAGCGTTAAACTTGGTTGCTATAAATATAAAATCCTGTTTTTCAATGCATTCTTCAGTATCCACAATTCGAGATGGATGTACTTGAAATTCACCCAGTACATCTTTTAAATGAATCCCTTTTTGCTTTAGCGTTTCGACTTTTTCCCCTCTCGCTAGAACAGTGACTTGGTGTCCTGCTAGCGTTAATCTAGCAGCAACTACACAGCCTATGGCTCCAGCACCATATACCAAAATTTTTTTTGACATCCATTCAAATCCCTGAAAATCGTATGATTTGTTATGTTCTATATAGCTAATACGTCTTGATGCTTACTATTAATTCCTAAGTAACTTTCGATGATTCTTGGATCTTCAACTAAATCAGAGCCCCTTCCTTCCATTGATAGTTCTCCCATTTCAAGGACATAAGCATAATCTGCAAGTTTTAAAGCAGCTCTGGCATTCTGCTCAACTAACAAGATAGACACGCCATGTCCTCTTAATTGGTCAATGACCTTAAAAATTTCTCGAGTGATGAGTGGTGCTAATCCCAAACTCGGCTCATCAAGCATCAACAATTTAGGTTTAGCCATGAGTGCACGACCCACTGCAAGCATTTGTCGTTCACCACCAGAAAGTGTTCCTGCTTGCTGAGATCGTCTTTCTTTCAAACGAGGAAAAATGTCATACACTTCATCTAAAGTGCTGAAAATTTCTTTGTCTCTTTGGCGATAGCGTTGAAAAGCGCCAAGCATAAGATTGTCTTCAATAGACATTGTTCCAAATAACTCTCGTTTTTCAGGCACTAATCCAAGCCCACGAATGACCATTTGCTCAACCTGTGGACATTGCTCCACATGTCCATCGAAATCGACGTGTCCTTTAGAACCCAGCACCCCCATAATTGCAGACAATAAAGTTGTTTTACCCGCACCATTTGGACCAACAACAGAAACAATTTGGCCTTGATTAACACGCATATTAAAATTTGAAAGCGCTTCGACTTTTCCGTAAGCAACACTCAAATTATTTACTTCTAGCAGAGGCGTGCCCTCTTGATTTCCAAGCATTGTGATCATGCAGCACCTCCTAAATAAGCTTCCAATACAGCTTCATTTTTTTGAATTTCTTCTGGTAATCCTTCAGCAATTTTTTGACCGAACTCCATGACCACAATTCGGTCTGCGAGATTCATGACAAAGTCCATATCATGCTCGACCAAGAGAATTGCCATACCTTCAGCACGTAATTTCGCTAGAAGTTCAGCTAAGGCTTGTTTCTCTTTAAATCTTAATCCTGCTGCGGGCTCATCAAGTAGTAATAAGCTTGGGTTCGCACATAAAGCACGTGCAATTTCTAAAATACGTTGCTGCCCGAGTGCTAAACTGCCAGCTTCGACATACAAATATTCTCCAAGCCCTACACGTTCTAGTTGATATTTAGCCTCAGTGAGAAGTTCATTTTCTTCAACTCGATCAAGAAGTAACATGGATGAGATGACACTTTTTTCTCCGCGCAAATGTGCACCTATGGCTGTATTTTCTAATACAGTCATTTCAGGCAATATTTTTACGTGTTGGAATGTGCGACTTAATCCTAATTTGGCAATTTCTCTGGATGGTATGCCATTTATTTTTTTACCTTTAAATAAAACTTCACCACTTGTTGGAACATCTACACCTGATATTTGATTGAACATGGTACTTTTACCAGCACCATTCGGACCAATTAAAGCGAGAACCTCTCCAGCGTGAATTTTCAGATTCATTTCATTGTTCGCAACCAAGCCACCAAATTTTTTCGTGATGTTCTTCGCATCTAATATCAATTCACCCTTGTTGATTTGATTTTCTACTTTGTCCATTTGAGGAATGGGGTGGATTGAAGGATATAAATCTACAGGCTTATATTTATTTGGGATCAACTTAGTAATAAATGACCAAATCCCTGATGGTGCTTTTTGCATCAATACAACAATGATTAATCCAAATACGATTGTTTCATAATGACCTTGTCCGCCAAAAATAATAGGCAAAGCATCTTGCAACCATTGGCGTACCATGGTGAATATGCCTGCACCTAATATTGCACCCCAAATACTACCGACACCGCCTAACAACGCCATAAACAAGTAGTCGATACCCATTTGGAGTCCAAAAGGTGTCGGGTTAATAAAAGTTTGCGTGTGTGCATAAAGCCACCCTGAAATTGATGCAAAAATTGCAGCAATCACAAAGATGATCATTTTTGCTCTAAACGTATTTACTCCCATAGACTCAGCCATTACTTGTCCGCCTTTCAAAGCGCGGATTGCTCGACCCTCTCGAGAATTTAAAAGATTTTTTGTCAAAATAATGGCAATAAATACAATGAGCCAAATGAGGTAGAACATTTTATTGCCATTATCAAAGGCAAATCCTGCGATAGAGATAGAGGGAATATTCGAAATTCCAGAATGCCCACCTAAAGTTTCAATGGTCGAAAAGAAATAATAAAGTGAAATGCCCCAAGCGATCGTACCTAAAGGCAGATAATGCCCTGAAAGTTTTAGTGTTAAGCCACCCACCAAAATCGCAGATGCGACTGTAATGACTATTCCGAGCAGAAGTCCAAACCAAGGATTACCACCTGTCCATGCGAGGAAACTTGGTAATTGCTCAGTCACAGTTAAGTAAGCTGTTGCGTATGCGCCAATTCCAACTAAGGCTGCTTGACCAAATGTAGTCATGCCTCCAACGCCTGTCACCAATACAAGACCTAACACGACTAATGCATTTAGACCAATATAGTTCAATAAAGTGACTTGATAGGTCGGTAAAAAAAATGGGCTGATGAATACAATTAGCGCAAATATAAAGAAATAAGTTTTTGATTTCATTCTTCATCCTCCTCAACATGACGAGTTGTGAGTGATTTCCAAAGTAAGAAAGGAATAATTAATGTAAAGACGATGATTTCTTTGTAATCACTTGCCCAAAACATGGAGAAAGACTCAATAACACCAACAATCACGGCACCAATTGCTGCGACTGGGAAGCTGATTAGTCCTCCAATGATTGCCCCTACAAATCCCTTCAGACTTAAAATAAATCCTGAGTCGTAATACAGGGTTGTGATCGGTGCAATTAAAATGCCTGATAAGGTTCCGATAAATGTAGCTAAAACAAAAGTCAGTTTGCCCGCAAAGATTGGAGAAATACCCATGAGCTGTGCACCGATTCGATTGACAGCGGTTGCATGCAATGCCTTGCCATAGAGTGTTTTTTCAAAGAAATACCAAAGCACTAAAATCATCACAAAGAATGAAACGATAATGATCAAAGTTTGACTGCTTAAAACAAGAGTCCCAATTTCAAAGCTTTTATCACTAAATGGTTGTGTTTGAGCACCATTTGGACCGAATATCACGAGTCCTAAACCGACTAATGCCACATGAACCGCTATCGACACGATCAATAAAACTAAAGGTTTGGCTGCGACTAAAGGTTGAAAAAAAGTGCGATACATTTGAGGACCAAGCGGTGTAATCACAGCCAAAGTCAATAAAACTTGAATTGGCATTGGAAGCGTCGCTAAAGGTAGTGTGTACATCGCGATAACGATCAAAGAAATATAAATCAATGACGCAATAAAAATTTTGATATTAAATATTTGATTTTTAAAAAATTTAGCGTATAAATCCAGACTTGTATTGACAATAAAAAACGCAACTACCAGCCAAACTATTAAGCTTGGAATACCTGCTTGAATGGATGCCAAGGTCAATGCACCAAATACAGCAAATTCACCCAATGGAATAAGTAATATCCGAGTGACAGTAAAAACTAAAATGATACATAGCGCTAATAATGCATAAATAGCACCACTGGTAATACCATCCTGCCCCAAAATTAACGCGATATTTAAATCCATAACATCTTCCTACCCTTTTTTGAGGATGAATTTACCTAGAGCGATATATGCATATCGCTCTGAGTTTATTTATGATGAAAAGCTAAATTTACTTCAGTAGTTTCCACTGACCATTTTTAACAATGATCATTTCACGCCCACGCTTGTCAAATCCACTATGATCAGATGGGCTCATGTTATACACGCCTTGAGTTCCTGCGACTTCTTTTGTAGATTCCAATGCATCACGTAGAGCTTCACGGAATTGCACGGTGCCAGGCTTTGCTTTTTTCAAAGCAGTCGGTACAGCTTTTTCAAGCAAAATACCTGCGTCATACACATTTGCCCCGAAAGTTGCAGGTGTTTGTTTATATTTTGCTTTATAATCATTGATATATTTAGTAGCAATTTTCTTAGAAGGATGTGTATTAGATACTTCATTTAAAACAAGCATTAAACTGGCAGCTAAAATCGTATTTTCTACTTTCTTGCCACCCATTTTTAAATATTGATCTAAAGCCGCACCATGCGTTTGATAAATTTGCCCTCGATAGCCTCGATCATATAAAGCAGTTTGTGGAGGCACTGCTGAACTGCCTGGTGCTGCAACTAGAATTGCCTGTGGTTTTTTACTTATGAGTTTTAACGCTTGACCAGTTAGAGAGGTATCTTGACGTTGAAATGATTCTTGAGCAACGATTTTAATCCCATTTTTCTTTGCTAAATTCGCTAAGACTTTTCCCCAGTTTTCTCCATACGGATCAGCAGTACCGATAAATCCTAGAGTTGTAATTTTTCGCTTCACCATATCTTGCACAAGCGCTTCTGCGATGATTTCATCATTCTGAGTGGTCTTAAACACCCATTTTTTTTGATCCGTCATTGGCATGACTATCGTAGAAGTACCAACAGGTGCAAGAAGAGGTACTTTCGCTTTAGCAATTGTCCCTATCACTGCAGAAGCATTTGGTGAACCAGAAGGACCAATAATTGCATCAACTTTGTTTTCTTTAATTAGTTTCTCGACAGCTTTGACAGATGCTGTAGGATCACTCGCATCATCAAGAGAAATATATCGAACATTTTCATTACCAATTTTTTTAGGTAATAAAGCAACTGTATTTTTTTGTGGTATACCTACCATTGCTACAGGTCCGGATGATGATGTCACAACTCCAATCGTGATATCAGCTTGAGCATAAGTGGCAATTGCGATTAAGCTTGTTGATAATAATAATTTTTTAAACATCATATAATCTCCAGTTTGTCCATTAACTGTTTATGTAATTAGAATTTATAGCTATATGTAGTAATGATTCGATTTTCAACAAAATCATTACCATTGGTTGTTCCTGCACCATATTTAGTAGTCGTGTCGATATACCTCCATTCTATACCCAACCCTTTAAAAGACCCTTCTGGAACGGTGTAGCCGACAATGAAATTAGCTTCAGTTTCTTTATTATCTGGTAGGCCATTACGCTCTATGTTCGTACCATATAAATAACGCAAAGTCGTTCTTAAACCCGGCAAACCAACATTTTTAAAGTCATAAGAATAAAGTGCATGATAAGTAAGTTCTTCAGGTTTGATGAAACCTAAAGTTGACCAAGTATGTAGGAAAGGTTGAGGAGCGAATCCATCAAATGTTGGAAAATTGGTATCCCCGGAATTTTTTTGAACACCTGCAGCAAAACTATGTGAGCCATTTTGAATGTTGGCCTGAACGCCAAATGTTTTGCTATCTATGTTTCCATAGTATTTGTCACCAGCTTCACTGTTATGGAAATAACGTGCATCTAATTTGATTTTAGAGTCGCCAATTTGAGTGTTATATGCTGCATTTAAATAATGTTGGTTATAAATATCTTCGAGCTGACCAAACCAGTAAGAGCCTGAAATTTTAGGGCTAAAATTATAGTCTAAACCAACATAACTTAAACCATTACTTTCTATTCTTGCTTTACCTGGTGCAAACAAGCTTAGTTTTTCAAACTCATCATCATTACGCGCGTTTATATGAGTGATTCTTCCAGCTGAAAATTTTAAATTTTGAATCGCTTTCGTTTCAAATGCCGCACCAGCATATGTTGTCACCAACTGACGTGAATCATCAATAAATGCAACAGGTGTTCTTGGCGAAAGTTCCCCAACTAATAGCTCAGAATCTTTATATTTCAGCTTTAAGGTTGCACCAAATTTATTATAACTACGTTCTTGCTCATTTTTTATGGGATCAAATGGTAAGATCGAATCAGACCTTTCAGCATTATGATTTGATAATCTTAGTGCGTAACTTGAAGTCACGTCAAAACCCACCTGAACGGGTGTATTAGTATAACCTGAACTAAACTTTAGACCTAATGCTTGTGACCAACTACCAACATCAGGCTGTGTTGTGTTATTTCGATCAATAAAGAAATTTCTTAAATTTATTGTCGTTTGACTATCTTTTACCAAGTCCGCATAAACTGCTGTATTACAGCAAATTGCTAGTATTGCAAATGTAGGTAACTTTTTCACTCAACTTCCCCTTAGTTTTTTACTGATTTTCTCACTCAACCCTGTTTAATTTTTTCTATTCAGCTATATGAAATTTCATATATTCAACCCAATTCTTTTCCAATTCCATAGAAAATTCAATTTTCTTTTAAGTATATTTATATACCTTAATTAATAATTAAATCCCTTTTAAATCTTCATAGATTGAAAAAAAGGCCAAATGATCTAACATTTAGCCCAATTTGATTTAATGAATACCCGCAATATCTTTTAGAATGGTGATAAAAGTATTCTTTTCTTGATCACTGTATTTTGCAAATACTTCATTTTGATGCTCATCAGCTATATCAAATAAATAATGTGCGGTTTTTTTACCTTTATCCGTTAATTGGTAGAATTCTTCTGTTTCGACTAGTAGCTCATCTTTCTTAAGGATTTCCGCTGCTCTTTCTATTTCTCGCATAGGCATTGCTATATCACGTGGCAAATCATCTTTGCATGAACTTGCACCACTGCCTAGCACTAAAAGCATTCGAGCTTCACTCGTTCTAAAACCTGTGACTAATTGCTTTGGGATGTAATCATTTTGATAAAACTTGAATGCTCGACTCATGAGATAGGCAACATTATTATATAAGTTACCTTGATATAGTTGACCCAAATCATCAGTTTGGACCGGATTTGAATCTTTAATTCTTAACATTGGGTGTGGTGTTACTGCTGAGTACGCACCCTGGTGATATACTAATGGACTACGACCTTCATCTTGAAAATTAACGACCTTTCCAATAATAATCCAGTGATCCCCGCCTTCTACAATTTGAAATAATTCACATTCAAAAACAGCAGAGCAATTTTCCAGAACTGGAGCATTACCTACACCCAAACGGTAGTTTGCTCCTTCGAATTTATCAATATTGCGTTTAGCAAATTTATTCGATACCTCGATTTGTGATCCAGATAAAATATTGACTGCAAAATGACTAGAGTTTTTAAAAACTTCAAAACTGGTCGATTTTTTATCAATACTCCACAAGATTAAAGGTGGGTCTAATGAAACTGAGTTAAAACTATTGGCAGTTACACCCACTTTTTCACCTTGCGCATTTTGCGCTGTAATAATAGTAACCCCAGTTGCAAAATTACCGAGTGCTCTGCGGAATTTCATCGGATCAATAGCTTGTTCTTCCGATTTTTGATAACTATTCATTCCCTTCTCCTGAATCCCAAAATGACCTTCCATGATGGCAATTCAACTATTAAATATCTAAAACTAATCTCGGTGTTTTTGATCGAGAACAACACACTAAAATCTGCTCATTACTTTCTTTTTCTTCGTCAGTAAAGTAGACGTCTCGATGATCGGGTTCGCCTTCAAGCACATCACACATACACGTTCCACAAACGCCCTGTTCGCACGATAACTCGACTTTAATCCCTTCTCGCGCTAAAGCTTGCAGAATAGTTTCCTCTGGAGCTACTTGAATCGTTTTACCACTTTGTTGTGCAACAACTTCAAAACTAGCGCCACCTAAATCAATATCTACCTGAAAATATTCTTTATGTAATTGATCGGAACTAAAACCCTTAGACTCAGCAAGATTAATAATCCAATCCATAAATCCATTAGGACCACAGGTATATAAATGTGAATCTTTGGCAATATCTTTCATTGCGTGATCAAAAAATTCACGATGATTTGCACCATCATCTTTAAAATGGAAAGTTGTATAACTCGCTAAGGGACCTTGCTTGATTTCATCTACAAATGCAGCGGTTTGTTTGGAAGCTGCACAATAATGCAATTCAAATGACTTATCGTTATTTAATAAATCATAAGCCATGGTAATTAACGGTGTAATCCCAATACCACCACCAACTAAAATGCTGTGAGATGCATCTAACAATGGGAACAAATTTTTAGGATGGCTGACTTGTAGTTTCATCCCTTCAAAGATGTCATTAAACGCCGACAGTGACCCCCCTCTTGATGCTTCGTCTTTTAAGATCCCTAGTCGAAAAACACCTTTTAAACTAGGATCTTGACATAGAGAATACTGACGGATTAACCCATTAGGCAGGAATAGATCGATATGTGATCCAGCTTCAATTTCAGGTAATGGAGACTCAGTTGCTGAAATTAAATCTAAGACAACAACATTTTCCGCTTCTACTGATCTTTTATTTACTATTACGGAGTATTTTTCGTTCATAGTTTTCCCCTTTATGACTAAGCCAATGCTTAGCGCATAAATAGTCCTCCGTTAATATCCCATGTTGCTCCTGTCACAAAAGCTGCTTGTGGGGATGCTAACAAAGCACAAGTTTCAGCGATAAAACTCATACTGCCTAAAGCCTTGACAGGAATGTTATTGATAAACGCTTCCATTTTTTCATCTGAAACAACGCTGTGTACTATTGGAGACTCCATTGGTCCTGGTGCTACGGCATTTACCGTCACACCTTTAGCGGCAAATTCTTTTGCAAAAATTTTAGTCAAAGTTACGATTGCCCCTTTTGAAGCTGCATAATGCGCTCCCGTTGCAGTACCACCATTCTGACCAGCCAATGAAGCCATGTTGATAATTCGACCAAAGCCTTTAGATGCCATATATTGACCAATAATTTGGCATGACTGAAAGGTTCCTCGTTGGTTGACTTGTGTCACCCAATCAAAATCACTCGCAGTGATTTCAAGGACAGGAGTTGCTTTAGTTACTGTGGCGTTATTGATTAAAACATCCAACTTGTTGAAATGAGTTTCAATCCAACTCACTGCATCTCTAAAGTCCTGCTCTACTGATATATCCAGTTTTAAGGGATACATCTGCGATGGATACTGACTCGCAGCTTTAGCGCTTTCCGCTTTTTCTAAGGTACTTGCAGTTAAAATAACTTGATGCCCTTGTTTAGCAAAATATTCAGCAATCACATTACCTAAACCAGAGGCAGCACCAGTAACCAAAACAACATGTGACATGGTCACCTCCTATAGAATGTAACTGATACCAGCTAAGGTATCTGTCGAATTGACTAGATTGATAATTTTACGGTCTATTTTGAGTTCGCCATTCTCTTGACGTACTAGCTCATAAATCACATCAGCAGTGTAATGACGCAAATTCTCTTTTCGGAACTCTCTTAAATTTTGTGCACAGCGTAAAATTATCTTGTGATCAGTTTCTTCAATAATTCGCACACGTGACAAGCTTCGAACAGTATTGGCCTTAGGAGCTGTCGAGATTGCTTCACCATTTTCTAAACGCTCTACACGTAATTGACGCATGTGGTGATTGTCATATGCATAGTTCAAATGGTTTTCGTAATCTGTCAATGATGGATCAATTGGAATGATGTATTTGCCATTTTCATTCCATAAACTTAACCATGCTTGATACTCTGAATGATCTAACATGTCAGCTTCAGCCCAAATGAATGCTGTTACTTCGTTCAAAAGATTTAAATTAATTTTCATGCTCTTCCCCTTAAGCCGTCATCAACTTTTTCCATTGTTGGTAAGCGCCACGCATGCCTGTTTCAGCACTCACGTCACTCTTCAGACCATCTTCAGTTTTGACTTCTCCTGGTAAACCACGGTTCAACATGATCCAAAGATCATTGCCCGCATTTGCACCATGCTGTACACGCTCCCAAGCTTCCGCATCATCTGGCGTACCAAAACCGAAAGGACCTTGGAAATGTTCATGTAGACGTAGGCGATATTGGTTGGCAATTTGTGGTCCACCATCCATCGTAATCACTGAGTGGTGAATTTCAGTTTTATCTACCGCTAATGGTTGCATTACACGGAAGAACGCCATAGAACATGCAATGTTAGGGAAAATATTTAAGTTAAAGCCCGAACCACCGACAGCACGGCAAATTCGACGAACTTCAAGTTCCTCAAGACCTTCTTCACGTAGCGCTTGGGCAAGTTCTTCAAAACGCTCTTGGATTGGTCGCTCCATCAACTCTTCATCAAGATCTACCAGTTCTGGAATCATCACCATCACGCTGTGACCATTTCCTAGATCTTCAACATAGCCTGGTTGATTTTCAAAGTTGAAAAGCTCTTCTGTTTTTTCGTCTACAGAACTTAAGAATGATTTATGAACCAATGGGAAATGATACGCGTCAGTTGTATTTTCCAACTGAATTTTCCAGTTACCTGGGAATGTAAAACGATGCTCACCTAATACTTTGACTGGATAACCTGCGCCTTGCTTCATGAATAGATCAATCCACTTTTTCGCAGCACCTAAAAAGTCTTCTAATGGCTCAATATCGTCTTTGAAGGTCGCAAAGATCATGCCGTTATATTCTTCTACACGTAGGCTGATCAGTGGAAATTCAGATTTATCTAAACATTCGCCATAACTTTCAGGTGAAGGAACGCCACGCAATGTACCATCTAAAGCGTAACTCCAACCATGATATGGACATACAAAGCTATTTGTTTTGCCTTTTTTATGCTCACAAACTGTAGCAGCACGATGGCGACAGCGGTTGAGTAAAACGTGGACTTTTTTCTTACGATCTCGTACAGCCACTACAGGTTGTTTACCAATATTAATCGTTTTATAACTACCAGCATCTGGAATTTCACTTGCATGAGCAACCCAAACCCAAGTGCTGTAGAAAATTTTTTCCATTTCATCTTCAAAGATTTGTGCATCTTTATATAAAGAGGTATGCACTCGGTCACTTTGAACTAATTCATTGTAATCAATTTCAATATTTTGAACTGGTATTGCACTATTCATCATGTATTCCCTTATAACTGTTTATGCAACTCAACCGACTAAATTTGATTGCGGTACTGGTAACTCATCATCACTGGTCCAATGCGTTACTGGTCGACTGAAAATATTTTCTGTTTGGAAGTGTTTGATTTTCCAAATGCCATTATTTTGTTGCTTAAAACGGATTGTCAGTTTGGCTGCATTCAAGTGGCTTGCACCCGTTTTGAAAGTTGATGTTTGCAACATCAACCAGTGACCAACAGCCACATCACCCTCAATATAAATTTGTTCAGAATTCACAAAATGTGCATTCATAACAAAATGCGAGTCCTTCAGCGTGTATGTTTTAAACATGTCATATACTGCCTGCCAAGACTCAAGCCGACCAAATGACTGGGCGTATTTTTTCCCTACCCCCTCCCAAATACACTCACGATCAAATAAATCCATCAGCGCTTCTAAATTTGTGTTTTGATTAAGTTCATCACAAATTTCCATATAACGATTTAGGCAATTACGAATTTGATTCTGCGCTTCCAACTGTTGAAGACGTTGAAGAATGCTTTTGAGTTCATTAGAGTCGACCATATCGATATCCTTATCGTTGAATAATTAATTCACGACCAACTCTTGCTTCAACTTTGCAATACTTCCAAAGTTTATATGGACCTTCTCCGACCACAGTCGTACGGAATAAATTACATGCAGCATGAACTGTTTCAATATCAGGTACATCAGCCAATAAATAGGTTGTCCAAGGCCAACCCGTACTTGCACCTACCATGCTTTGATCATCATCTAAGTTGCCGTATACATGAACGCCAGGTAAATCATGGATACCATTCCACATTTCACCAAATGCTGCCCATACTGCTTTTGCTTCTGCTGGCTCTGCATCAAAGAAGTTTTGGTTAATCCCCATACAGAACAATACGCGTAATGATTTTTTAGCTTCCATTTCGATTTCCTTCTTTTCGGTCATTTATAAATATCCAGGTGTCGGATTAAGCCCAAAGCTCATCGCACCAGCATTTTGTAAAGTTGCATCACCCATAAATGCATGCTGTGTCACGACATTCGTGTCATTCACAAAGCGACTAAATGGATGGTTGGTATAAATGGCAGTCATGCCAGCTAACATTTGCATTTTGCGGGTGACCTTTGCACAGACTCTTGCCGCATGTGTACAAGATAGACGCATATCACTAATTAAATGTGGTTCAGGTTTTCGCCCGTTGAGTACTTCTTCCCATACAATATCCATGGTGTTGTAGAACCATGTTCTTGCAGCTAGGAACTCAGCTTCAGCTTTCGCAAATTCGTACTGAGTGATAGGTCGATTAGCAATTTCTGCACCTCCAGTAATCGACGACTTACCTGGAGCTAATTTTCTAAATTCTTCCAATGACGCCGAGGCTACGCCAATTCCGACTACGGTGAGGACTTGAGTCGCCAAAGAGAGGGATGGATATTTGAAAAATGGTTCGCTGAGTTTAGATGGCTCACCCCGAACAAAAGTCCAATGCTCAGGTACAAGTACATTATCGACAATGAGATCGTGACTACCTGTGCCTTTTAAACCTACTGTATCCCACGTCATTTCAATTTGTGCTTTATGCGCTGGTAAAACAGCCATACGTGGTAAGCCATGAGATTCATTATCTTTGATCGGGGCAATGCCTACACCAACGATATCTGCACCTTTACAACCACTTGAGAATTTCCAACGGCCTTTTACAACTAAACCCTCATTGGTCACTTGAGCAGCTTGCGGTGGAAAAATTCCACCAGCAAAAACGATATCTGGACCATTTTTATAAAGTTCGGAAAGTGTCTCTTCAGGTAAACTCCCAAGATAAGCTGGACTCATACCAAAACTTGCAACCCAACCTACTGATCCATCTGCTTTAGAGAGCCTTTCAATAAGTTCACAAAACGTACGCGGTGAAACCTCATCACCACCGAAACGTTTAGGAACTAAAGCACGATATACCCCAATTGATTTCAGTTTTTGAATAATGTCTTGACTCACGTATGCTTGTTCGTCAAATTCACCTGAACACGCTCGATGTCTAATCTCTTGACATAATTCTTCAAGATCAATCAAGCTCTCTGTTTGATCTTTGGCTAAATTGCTCATTTGCCACCTCCTTGTGAATGCTTCGTAATATCGACAATGTGTTGTGCAATAGCACACAATTTTTCATCTTCACCATGCTTAGCAATTAATTGCATACCGACAGGTAAGCCATTTGATGTTTCATATGGAATCGTAAGCGCTGGATGGCCCGATAGATTGAATGGTCGCACGAGCTTAGTTAAATTGAGGAAAGCAACAGTATTTTCAGCTTCGTCTAATTTAGGTGGAAATTGAGGTAGTGTCGGCAGTATCAAAACATCAACATTGTTGAGTAAATCATTGATCTGCTCTGTGAATTGAGTTCTTATTAATTCAGCATTTTCTACATCTTTTTGAGTGGTTTCAGATGCTTTTAATAAACGCTGCTGAACATCATTGGCTAGAAGTCCAGTTTGAGTAAGATCATGATATGCACCCCAAGTTTCGTAATTAATGATCGACATACCTGCTTGATATGCTTCATCAATATTGTCTATGAATAGATTTTTTTGAGGTAAATCAATTTTTGTTAACTCAGCATCTAAGACACGCCAAATTTCAGATTCCGCTTCGACACGTAATATTCCTAATTGAATCTGCTGTAGATCGATTTGGATTTCGTTAAATGTAGGATCAATGATCTGCATAGCAAGAATCAGATTGTTGATATCTGATGCGAATGGTCCGACGCAGTCTAAAGTGGTATCTTTTGGCCAAACACCATCACGACTTACACGACCAAATGAAGGTTTTAATCCATACACTCCACAGCAAGCGGCTGGCATACGAATTGAGCCACCTGTATCCGTACCAATACTGAAGTCCGCTAGATCTGCCGCAATAGCTGCAGCCGAACCACTGGAAGAGCCTCCAGGAATAAGTTGCGGATATTTAACATTTAAAGGTGTTCCGAAGTTTTTGTTTATTCCAGTTATACCGAATGCGAGTTCATGAAGATGAGTTTTTCCAATAATTTTGCAATCACTGCTGAGTATATTTTTTATAATTTCAGCATGTGAAAATGCAGGGCATGCTCCACTGCGCGCCTGAGTTCCAAGTGTCGTCACTTCATTTTGTATATCAATTGAGTCTTTAACCACGACTCTAATTTTTCCATCTCCTAAAGAGAGACTTCTAGATATAATATTCAATTCACTTTTCCATGTATTTTTATACTCAACATCAATATCTGAAAAATTAATGTATTTGTCAAGTTATTTTGAAATAAAATAATCTTTGTCTTTTTTCTTGTATAATCAATTATATTTTTTTAAGTTTAATTGCTGCTCATGTTAAAAAATTTTGAAAATTATTTGCCAAATAACGATCCCAAAAGTTTGGAAAATTTCCCATTTTTTTGGATATCTCAAGTTAATGGTAAGTATTCCCAATTGATTGATAAATCTTTAAAAAAAATAGGTCTCGATAATACAAAAAGAAAAATCATTTTGAGTACAAATGCTCTCGGTGAAGCCAATATCACTGAAATAGCAAATTTAGCAACAATCAAATTAACAACTGCAACTAAGGCAATCTATAGATTAGTCGAAGAAGGTATAGTTGAAGTTTTCTCATCCCCTCATGATGAAAGGATTTCTATGGTGAAGCTCACTGAAAAAGGATATGGTCTTGTGGATGAAATTAATCAGATCAATCGTGTTACTTTAGCTGGTATATTAAATTCTTTTGATGAACAAGAACTTGAGTCACTAAATTTACAATTAAAGAAAATATTCAATTTAATGCCAAATAGGTAAAAAGACTAAAATCTTTTTACCTACTAACGCTTATTTCATAATTTCATATTGTGGAATAAGCTGATTAAATCGCAAATTTTCAGCGAATTTTGATATGACATTTAGTTTATATTGATAAATATCCATGCTTTCATATTTGTAAAAACCTGATAGCTCTCTAATACCATTTCTATTTTCCCTCATATTTTTTTTGATAATATCAGGGGCTTTGTAACGCTCACCAAGTTCTTCTCTCAAATACTCAGAAGCATGATACAAAATATCTCCTCCTCCCCAATCGATAAACTCTAGCATACCTAACACTGAAAAACGCAAACCAAAACCTGTACGAATCGCTTTATCAATATCCTCAGCACTTGCTACGTTTTCTTCAACCATTCTCGCTGCTTCATTCATTGCCAATGCTTGAATTCTTGGAACAATGTATCCAGCAACTGCATTACAAATCACAGGGACTTTACCAATTGCCTCAAGTAATGTTTTTAGTTTTTCTACTACTATATCAGCAGTATGCTCTGATCGGCTTAGCTCAACTAAAGGCATTAAATATCCAGGATTAAGCCAATGCGCATTAACAATACGTTCTGGATGAGAAATTAATTTTGCTATATCAGTGACCAAAAAGGTCGAAGTCGTTGATGCCACAATACAGTTTTTAGAAATTAAGGGTTCCAACCACCGAAAACAGTGTTGTTTATGAGTCATTATTTCAGGTACACCTTCAATAATTAATTCACAATTTTTCCAATCAATAGTTTGATTATCTTTGAAATAAAAATGAATTCTTTCTTTTAATACTTTACATTGATCATTCACTAACATCCCGATATGTTCTAAGAGATGCAACTCTTGTTCGAGGCTGTCATTCCATTTTTGCAGAAATTCATTTTTTTCTGCTGGGTTTCGATCTTTTACGTCTACAAGTGCAATCTCAATTCCTGCATATGCGAATGCGATCGCAATCGCATTACCCATTCTGCCTGCACCTACAATAATAATATTTTTAATCATGCAGATTGCTCTCCGGAGTTCAATAGGTGTTTTAATTGTTGCTGTGTTAAATCAAATAACCCTAAATTTTCAAGAGTGCGACCCTCACTATACAAATCCCTACCAGTAATTGATGATGCGATATTCAGAAGCCCTTCAGCAATCGGCGTTTTGACTCCAACATACTTACCAACCGATACAATAAATGACAGGCCTAATCGTGTGTCTTCGAGCATATACCGATGTGAATGTAAATCTATTTTCTCGCGCCAATCGCCACTGTCAGTCAACTTACCATGTGCCCCCCTACCATACATCCACTCATCTCCTTCACCCTCTTTATTGTAGTGATCTGCGAGTGGGAAATGCTGTTTCGAGTATCCCAATGCTTCACGAATATTCATTCGCTCTTGATCTAATAAGCTCGTTACTCTCCTCACTGAAGGTTGAGTACCTTCATTATGAATATCCCATACATCAAAATGTTCTAAAGGCGCAGCATTGAGCATAATTAATGGAGGATGAATAATGGGTCCTGCATTCATTAAAGCTCCACTCAAAGCATCCTCTATAGTTTCGATGCTGTCATAAGCTTGCTTTAATACTCTAATAGCATGATCTTTTAATTTTGCTGGATAGACCCCAGTAGGCAATCGCGTCGCATATACACTAATCACGATAGAATTCGGACTATGTTTTCTTACTAAATATGGCAAAGTACCCGTTTCAGCAAAAGCCACGTCAGACTTATTTCCAACTTTAAGCATTGCTTGAGCAAATAGGTATGTTCCAAAAGTACCTGGGGGTAAAAATACGACTTGACCAGATGTTAAGTAGGGTGCTATTTCAATCGATAAATCTTCATGGCTTGTTGCGGGTAAAGGAATAATAATCAATTCAGCGTTTTCAATAGCTTTGGATAAATCAGTTTCAAGTTGGATTTTTTGATGTTCATCCCCAACAGATACTGTTCTAGTGCCACGAAAGTCTTTTACAGTAAGCTCACCATATTTCGCTAATTCTTTTAGTGAATCTCGATCTCTTCGCCATAATTTAACTTCGTGATTTTTTTCCGCCATCTCCACTGCTGATGCATAACATCCATGTCCACCGCCAAGAACCGTGATTTTCATTTTCTTCCCCTACATATTTATTGTGTATTGTGATAGTAGGAAAGATTCTTCTTTTTGCTCGCGTCAAAAAGCGGCACTGCTATTCGAATTACGAATTTATTTCTATTAATTTGTTTTGTTTCACGGTTTCTGAAGGCGTGCATCCATAACGTTTTTTATAAAGCCGAGTAAAGTGTCCAAAGCTTCTTACACCATGAGCATTGAAGATATCAATTATAGGCTGATCAACCTGAGTGTGTTTAAGTTCTTGATGAACTCGGTCCAATTTGATTGATGTCATGAAACTGAGAGGCGTTTGGTTCAAATAGGTATTAAATCCCTTTTGAAGCGTTCTTACCGAGACTTTTACAAGCCTCGCAACTTCCTCAATCGAGATTGCTTCCATATAATGTTGCTCAATCAAATGAGCTGCATTTTTGATATAACTTGGGATGAGTTGATATTTTTTATCTGCGATTCGTTCACTGAAATTATGTGGAATTTTGATCAGTAATAACTCAGTCAAATATGAACTAAAGCTATCAGAAATTTGCCACCAGTTTTCAATATTTGAATATGCAAAGCATAAGTAGTTCAGTGTTTCTAAAATTGAAATTCTTTCTTCAGATGTATAGGAAATGCCACTATCGAAAATAAGATTTTTCTGAGGGATATATCCCAACAAGCGATATAAAACAGTGTTGATCAACTCATGATCAATTTTTAATATGATATTTCTACATTTGGCTTGGAGTTCAATTCTATTTTCAAAATGAGGATGAGAAACTGTAAGTAATCCAGGACGTTGTTGATAAGTTGAATGATCATATTTGACTTTACATTCCCCTTCCAAATTAAATCTAAACAGATAACTTTGACACTCAGCACCAAAACTAATTTGAACTGGAGCATTGTAACTTAATTCAAATAGTGCAACTTGACCAAATGAAAACCCACTTAATTTTACTTCTAAAGATTCATCATTCAATACTTCAAATTGATGAGGGCACAAGTATTGTCCTATCACATCTTTAATCTGAAAATATTCTTTTGAAGACAATAAGTTGAATTTCTTTAAAAGTTTCAGATTCGATAAATACATGATAGGTGTACCCTCATTATTTTATTCAGACATGATTTATTTAGACTCAACTCGCAAACTATTTTCGAAGGCTTTACAACCCACTTTCAATAATACAAAGCACAATACGCATGATATTGCACCAACGATAGATATCGATGAACCGACCATAAAAGGATTTTCAAAAATACGATCCGTAATTAAAGCCACTAATGTGGTACCAATACCTAAAGCAATCAAATTACTGATGAGTAAAAAGATAGATGAGATTTGGGCACGTAATTGATTTGGCGAAAGCATTTGCA
Organism: Acinetobacter sp. YH16032; assembly: GCF_013417345.1. NCBI lineage: Bacteria > Pseudomonadati > Pseudomonadota > Gammaproteobacteria > Moraxellales > Moraxellaceae > Acinetobacter > Acinetobacter sp. YH16032. Next base: position 108,004 of record NZ_VPEE01000006.1, read on the forward strand.
TTGCTGTTGTTGAAATCGGCATTGGGAAAGAAGCGAAAAACATTGCAACAACCAACAATGTAACTGATAGCCATAATTCATTAACTTGTGAAAACAAAATCATTGGAATAATCAGACCTACGATTCCAATCACACCCACAAACATAGGCGAATCTTTTCTGCCTTTTTGAATAAAATAATCATTCATCCAACCAGCCGCAAATACACCTAAAGTATTTGAAATCAGTAACACGGCACCCAACATATAGCCCACTTCAGTAGCTGTCATATTGTAATGTCGTATGTAAAATGCAGGTGTCCAGCTAATTAAGCAAAACAATGCCATGGCATAAAAAGTAAATCCCAAATAATGACATGTAAATGTTTTTTTATGCTTTTTCAAAAATTTAAAAGTATCACTAAGCTTTACTTTTACCACGTTCCCCTGCGCATCGACCATCTGCCCTTTACGCTTAGGATCTTTAACAGTTAAAAGTACCAATATGCCAATAATGACTCCTGGTAAACCTACTAAAATAAACGCCACTTGCCATGCCTTTAACATTCCAAATAAGGGTACAGCGATAAGAGACATGTCCTTGAGTAATCCAATGACAAAACCACCTACTAAGAATGCGATTCCCCCACCAACAAAAGATCCAATCGAATAAATAGCTACAGCTCGACCCAATTTATCTTTTGCAAACATATCACTAAACATTGAATAGGCTGCAGGTGACAAAGCAGCTTCACCAATTCCTACACCCATTCTGCTCAAAAACAACTGGATAAAGTTCTTACTTAAACCACATAAAGCTGTTGCAATGCTCCAAAATACAATCCCGGCAGCAATTAATTTTGGTCTTGAGAATCGATCTGCGATATAAGCCAGCGGCAGCCCCATGAATGCATAAAATAAAGAAAAAGCTAGTCCATGGAGTAGACTAAATTGCGTGTCTGTTAAATTCAAATCTGCTTTTATCGGTTCAATCATCAAAGCCAAAATTTGACGATCGATAAAAGAAAATATATATGCAATCATGCAAAGTATTACAACATACCAAGCATAAATATCCTTCTTTTTTGCATCATTGCTCTTTAACTCGGAAATTTTTTCCATCGAAATCATCCTAAATATTTTATAGATCAGCGCTATCCCTATGACAAATCCATGCCAATTTATGCTGATTTATAAAATAAATATCATTTTTAACACTATTATTCTATTTATTTTTCCATTAAATATTACATATAAATAGATATTTTATATTAATCTAATCTAAAAAAATTAGTTCATACTCTTCAATTCGTCTAGATAATCTAATATTTGTTTGATGTATTCATTATTATCGATACTTCTATAGGCAACTGTAATTGGACTTTCAGCCTCATTATCTAGAATAGGTATAAACTTCAAATTTTTCATACCTATAGAGCATGCACTCTTTGGAATAATACACCCCCCCTCACCAGATGACACCATCCCCAATGCCATATGGATTTCTCTCGTCTCGATCAGATTTTGGGGAATTAAGTCAAGTTCAGAGAATATTCCTTGAACAAAAGTTGAGAAGTTTGGTTTAGGAGTATTTGGATATATATAAATATGTTCGTTAACCAATTGTGATAAATGTACTTCCTTAACATTTTGGGTCACTAACGTATGATCTTTGTGCACTGCTAAAAAAAGTTGCTCTCTTTCGATCACTATTCTTTTTATTGAAGGATCACTAATTCCTAATCGACCAAACCCAATATCAATTTTTCCCAATTTCAAAGCTTCTACCTGATCCCTGGTTCCGCATTCCACCAATTCAACTTTTATATTTGCAATATGCTTTCTTAAATAATCAATAATCTCAGGTAATTTCCAATAAAAAAGCGAACCAACATATCCAATTCGTACCGTAGTATCTGTCACTTTATATCGATTTACCATCGATTTAGCATGTGCTGTTAAGGTCAGTATCTGTACAGCATATTGGTAAAAAAACTCTCCAACTTCAGTTGTTTTGATCGGTCTCATGCCTCTTTCAAATAATACGACACCTAACTCTGACTCTAAGTTTTTGATTTGTCGTGTAAGTGGTGGTTGTGCGATACATAACTTCTCAGCAGCTTTTGTAATACTTTTTTCTTCGACCACAGTAGCAAAATACTTTAATGTTCTTAATTCCATTGAAATTTCCTTAATCCATACTTTTTTAGTATTTTAATATACTACTTAACCTCTATTTTCAATACTTTATTTCAAATAAGGTATTTAGCATATATTAATGGAATATATTGCTGCATGTACAAAAATATTGAAACCTTGCTCGTTGAAATCCCGACGATCCGCCCACACAAGATGGCGGTCGCAACGATGCAAACTCAAACCTTAGTCCTCATTAAAATCGAAACTTCGGATGGTTTCATTGGTTGGGGCGAAGCAACCACCATCGGTGGCTTAGGCTATGGTGAAGAAAGCCCTGAAAGTATCAAAACCAATATCGATACTTATTTTGCTCCACTACTCAAAACTTTTACTGATCTCAACGTTGCTCAAATTATGCAAGTGTTGAAGAAGAATATTAATGGCAACCGTTTTGCAAAATGTGCCATTCAAACTGCTTTACTCGATATTCAAGCTCAACGTTTAGGCTTGCCTCTGTCTGAAGTGCTAGGTGGCCGTCTGCGTGACAGCGTCCCTGTGCTTTGGGTGTTGGCTTCTGGTGATACGGATAAAGATATCGCTGAAGCGAAAAAGATGATCGAAGCTAAGCGTCATAACTTCTTTAAATTAAAAATTGGTTCTCGTGCTGTAGAAGCAGATGTTGAGCATGTTCTCACCATCAAAAAAGCGTTAGGTGCTGATATTTCTATCCGTGTCGATGTGAACCGTGCTTGGTCTGAGTTAGAAGCGATCAAAGGTATTCAGCTTCTGCAAGATGGCGGTGTGGATCTAATTGAACAGCCATGTGCGATTGACAATATTGATGCCATGGAGCGTTTAACTCGTCGTTTTGATATTGCCATTATGGCGGATGAGTCATTGATGGGTCCAAGTACAGCTTATCGTTTAGCGAAGCGTAATGCTGCTTCTGTGTTTGCTGTAAAAGTTGCTCAGTCTGGTGGCCTACTCGAAGGTCGTGATGTAGCAACCATTGCAAACCTCGCTGGTGTAGATCTGTATGGTGGCACGATGCTTGAAGGTTCTGTTGGCACCATCGCTTCTGCACATTTGTTCTCGACCTTTGAGAATTTGGCATATGGCACTGAATTGTTTGGTCCATTGCTGTTGACTGACGAAATTTTAAAGACCCCGCTTCAATATCGTGATTTCGAATTACATCTGCCTCAAGGCAATGGTTTAGGTATTGAGTTGGATTTAGACAAGATTGACAACCTTCGCCGCAAATAAGCGACGTGATACATCAGGAGTGAGACATGCTGTTTCATGTACGAATGGATGTGAACATCCCACTGGATATGCCAGTTGAAAAAGCGAATGAGATTAAAGCTGTTGAAAAGGCGTATTCGCAAGAGTTACAGCAACAAGGCAAGTGGCGTCATATCTGGCGAATCACAGGTCAGTATTCAAACATCAGTATTTTTGATGTGGAAAGCAATGAAGAGCTTCATTCAATTTTACAAGGTCTTCCGCTTTACCCATATATGAATATCGAAGTAATGGCGTTAAATCGCCACCCATCTTCTATCCGTGAAGATGATCGTTAAGTTTTAAGTGTCTTGGCTTGATTGATTCAGGCCATGACATCAATACATCCAGAGGTTTTTTAGCGTCATTTTAAACAAGGATTGTGGCAGCGAG